>NZ_DAMBQK010000015.1:0-109488 GCF_032062175.1 Atlantibacter sp. | reverse complement strand
TTTGCCGGTCGCCTGCCGGTTGCGGAGGTGCGCCCGTGAAAGAGCTGACCCTGACCATCACCCACGCTGACCTTGTGAGCCTTGAACACCTGCGTAACGTCGGCCAGTTCGTCGGCGAAATGTTGCAGTTACAGGACACCACAACCGGTCACGACACGGAACAGCATTTACAGCTCGCCTCGGTTATTCATCTCATGACCGCCCGCCTCGACGATGTGGTCGAACGCTGTAACCGGCGCTGGCTCACTGAGGAGGTACGCGCATGAAACAGCCCTTACCGCCTGTACTGCGCGCCGCGCTTTATCGCCGTGCCGTGGCCTGTGCCTGGCTGACCCTGTGCGCGCGTCAGCAACGCTATCCGTACCTGACCCTCGACACGCTGGAAAGCGCCATTGCCGCCGAGCTGGAGGGCTTCTACCTGCGCCAGCACGGCGAGGAAAAGGGCCGTCTGATTGCCTGTGCCCTGCTGGAAGATTTAATGGAAGCCGGGCCGCTCAAGGCCGCCCCGTCATTGTCCTTTCTCGGGCTGACCGTGATGGATGAATTATGCGCCCGCCACATCACCGCGCCGGTACTGCACTGAGGGAGACCACCACAATGAAAATGAACGTAACGGAAACCGTGAAACAGGCCTGCGGCCACTGGCCGCGCATTCTCCCGGCGCTGGGCGTGAAGGTCATTAAAAACCGCCATCAGGCCTGTCCGGTGTGCGGCGGCTCTGACCGTTTCCGCTTTGACGATAAGGAAGGGCGCGGGACGTGGCTCTGTAACCAGTGCGGCGCGGGGGACGGCCTGAAACTGGTTGAGAAAGTGTTCGGTGTAAAACCGTCTGAGGCGGCCCAAAAGGTGAATGCCGTGACCGGCAGCCTGCCGCCGGTTGCCCCGGAAATGATTGCGGCCGCAGAAGCGGAAACCGATGCCGGGCGAAAGGCTGCGGTTACGCTTGCTGCAAAACTCATGAAGAAAACACGCACGGCCACCGGTAACGCCTACCTGACCCGCAAGGGCCTGCCCGGCCATGAGTGTGTCATGCTGACAGCCACCCATAAAACCGGCGGCGTGACCTACTGCGCCGGTGAGCTGGCCGTGCCACTGTATGACGAAAACGGGGTACTGGTTAATCTCCAGCTCATCAATGCAGACGGCATTAAACGCACCCTGAAAGGCGGCGCGGTGAAAGGGTGCTGCCATACCCTTGAAGGGAAAAAACAGGCCGGAAAACGCCTGTGGATTGCGGAGGGTTATGCGACCGCGCTCACCGTGCATCACCTGACCGGCGAGACCGTGATGGTGGCGCTGTCCTCCGTGAACCTTCTTTCTCTGGCGAGCCTTGCCCGTCAGAAGTACCCGGCCTGTCAGATTGTCCTTGCCGCCGACCGTGACCTGAACGGCGACGGCCAGACGAAAGCCGCAGCGGCCGCAGAAGCCTGTGACGGCACTGTCGCCCTGCCGCCGGTGTTCGGTGACTGGAATGATGCGTATGTCCGGCAGGGCGAGGAGGCCACGCGCCGGGCGATTTATGATGCCATCCGCCCGGCGGCGCAAAGCCCGTTCGACACCATGAGCGAGGCGGAATTTACCGCCATGAGCGCCAGTGAAAAGGCCATGCGGGTGCTTGAGCACTACGGCGAAGCGCTGGCCGTGGATGCGAACGGCCAGCTCCTGTCCCGGTATGAAAACGGCATCTGGAAGGTGATACCGCCGTCAGAATTTGCCCGCGATGTGGCCGGACTGTTCCGGCGTCTGCGCGCCCCGTTCTCGTCGGGGAAAATCGCCTCCGTGGTGGAAACCCTGAAACTGATTATTCCGCAGCAGGATGCACCGGCGCGGCGTCTGATTGGCTTTCGAAACGGCGTACTGGATACCGGCACAGGCATTTTCAGCCCGCACCACAAATCACACTGGATGCGCACCCTGTGCGACGTGGATTTTACGCCGCCGGTGGCGGGTGAAACGCTGGAAACCCACGCGCCGCATTTCTGGCGCTGGCTCGACCGTGCCGCCGGTGGCCGGGCTGACAAACGCGATGTGATACTCGCCGCGCTGTTTATGGTGCTGGCGAACCGCTACGACTGGCAGCTCTTTCTGGAAGTGACCGGGCCGGGCGGCAGCGGGAAAAGTATCCTGGCAGAAATAGCGACTCTGCTCGCCGGGAAAGATAACGCCACGTCGGCCGATATCGACACGCTGGAAGACCCCCGCAGGCGTGCCTCCCTTACTGGCTTCTCGCTGATACGTCTGCCAGACCAGGAAAAATGGAGCGGTGACGGTGCCGGGCTTAAGGCTATCACCGGCGGCGATGCGGTCTCGGTTGACCCGAAATATCAGAACCCGTACTCAACGCATATTCCGGCGGTGATTCTGGCCGTCAACAATAACCCGATGCGCTTCACCGACCGCAGCGGCGGGGTGTCACGCCGGCGGGTGATTATCCACTTCCCGGAACAGATTGCCCCGGAGGAGCGCGACCCGCAGCTTAAGGATAAAATAGCCCGTGAGCTGGCCGTTATCGTGCGCCAGCTCATGCAGCAGTTCAGCGACCCGATGAGCGCCCGCACATTGTTGCAGTCTCAGCAGAACTCGGACGAGGCACTCAGCATCAAGCGTGATGCTGACCCGACGTTTGATTTCTGCGGCTATCTGGAAATGCTCCCGCAGACGAGCGGGATGTTTATGGGGAATGCCAGCATCATCCCGCGTAATTACCGTAAATATCTCTATCACGCGTATCTGGCCTATATGGAGGCTAACGGGTACAGGAATGTGCTCAGCCTGAAAATGTTCGGGCTGGGGCTGCCAATGATGCTGAAAGAGTACGGCCTGAATTATGAGAAACGGCACACAAAGCAGGGGATACAGACTAACCTTTCGCTGAAAGAGGAAAGCTACGGCGACTGGCTGCCGAAGTGCGATGAATCCGCAGCAACATAACCTCACTCAGACCGGCAATAGCCGGTCTTTTTGTATCTGACTGCCCCTAAGGGTGAACAATCCACTGCTCACCCTTCACCGTATATTCACCCTGCATCATGATGAAATTATTGATAAAAATTAAAAGGTGAACAGTGTGAACAGTAAAACCCAAAAAAACTTTTTATCTCCGCCGCGCATCACCTGACCGGTCATATCCAGAACGAGAAAAATCAGAAAGGTGAAGAGTTGACTGTTCACTCTTCACCAATTCATCACCACTTAACCGTATGATATAAAATGATAAATTATCGGGGTGAACAGTGTGAACAGTTAAATGCAAAAAATCTTTTTTCTTAATGAGATCTATTCAAAAAACAAGTTTTCTTAACTACAGAAAACCCTGCAACAAATCGCCATTGGTATACGTTTAGGTATACCAATGAAAGTTGAATTGATTAAATTACAATAAAAACAAAATGTTGATGAATTTATTCAGACTCCGCCAGCCACCAAATTTGGTTCTAAAGCAACACTGAAAAGCCCGTAAGTTATAACAACTTACGGGCTTTTTCATATTCTGCCTATCCTCATTATTCACCCCTGCAATCGCCCCCTGAACACCAGTTCCGCTTTCTCTGTCCCCCCTTGATCCACCGCCTCTCCTTCCAGCGCCGACATCATCAACTGGCAGGCCTTTGCCGTGAGTTTTTTCTCATCCTGACGCATCGACCAGAGATTATTCGCCAGAAACCCCAGCATGATGTTGTCATCGAAGGTGCCGATGTTGATATCGCCGGGAATAAAGCCACAGCGTTCACGCAGTACGCTGAGCGCGCCTTGCAGTATCGGTAGCGATGACGCGATAAAATTCTGCGGCCAGCGGCCATGACGATCGATGTACTGCACCATAAGATCTGCGCCATCACTGATGCGGTTGTGCGCCGCGCTGGTCATATCCGAGGGAGAAACCGTCATCCCCAGCTCCTCCGTGGCGCGCTTAAACCCGCTAAGACGGTCGATAATCGTCGGGGATGTCGGGTCGGCAATAAAAAAATGCAGCGGTCTGCGGAGGTATTTCAGCATGGCTTTTGTCAGTTGATATCCGCTGTCGCTGTTATCCGTGGTGACGCACACCGCATGCTGAACACCAAAATCCCGGTCGAGAAAAACCAACGGTTTTTTACAGTGCTTCAGGTGATGCGCCTGGCAGGCGGCATCCGCAGAAACCACAAAAATGCCATCAACGTTACGTTCTTCAAGCGACTTCACCAGTTGATTTTCATAGTGCGGCTCGCCATTGGTGCAGCTAATCATCAGTTGATAGCCTGACTCACGGCACGCGGCTTCCAGTTGTTCTGCCAGCGCGGAGAAAAAAGGGTTGGAAAGACGTGGGATGACCAGGCCAAAAACCTCGGTTTTATTAAGCTTCAGGCTACGGGCGGTCAGGTTAATGGTGTAGCTGTGCTTCTGCACATACTCGTTGATCTTGTCCTGAGTTTTCAGGCTGATGCGATACTTTTTGGCATTCCCGTTCAGTACAGCGCGCACCGTGGTAATGGAAACGTTTAAATCCCTCGCGATTTCCTCAACTGTTTTTGCCATTAGTGTGCCTTCCTTATGCGATGAAAAAAGCCGCCCATTGGCGGCGTAGGCACATGTCAGGTACGCGGCGTCGCCATCAGTGCGTGGTAACGCTGCTGATCCTGATACATCTGCAAATAGACCTGATATTTCGCGTCGTGGAACGCCCATTTATCCGGGTTTGGCGCAATGGTGCGATCGCGCTTAACCATACTGCGCGCGGCGGCGCTGAGATCGGAGAACGCCCCGCAGGCCACTGCGCCAGTCAGCGCTGCACCCAACGTCACGGCGTCTTCCTCCGCGACCAGGTGGATAGCGCGCCCGGTGGCGTCGGCATATTCACGCAGCCACAGCGGGTTTTTACTGGCTCCACCGCACAGCGTAATGGTGTCGATTTTCTGTCCGTGAGCTTCCAGAGTATCGATAATATGGCGTGTTCCGTAGGCGATGGCCTGCAAAGTAGCGAGGTAAAGCCGGGTAAGCTGTTGCGGGCCGCTTTCCAGCGTCAGGCCAGCCACCATACCTTTTGCCTGCGCATCGGCACGGGGCGAACGGTTGCCGTGGTGATCGCCGAGCACGTGTAAATCCCGGGTGGGACTGGCTTCTTCCGCTTCGAGAGATTCTACGCGCTGATTAAGCAGCGCATAGGGGCTACAGCCTGACGCGGCGGCTTCATCCGTTAGCCCGCGCCAGTGTTCGCTCTGCTGGAGCGTCCATTCCACCAGCGCGCCCGCCGCGCTTTGTCCGCCTTCGTTAAGCCACCAGTTTGGGTACATCGCGCCAAAATAGGGCCCCCACACGCCGGGAATAAATGTCGGCTGCGGGCTGATAATCATATGGCAGTTAGAGGTACCGCTAATCAGCGCAAGGTTTTGCTGCGGGTTCTCCGCCACCAGTGCCAGCCCGCCTGCGTGGGCGTCGATCATGCCGCTGGAGACGACCACCCGCTCCGTCAAGCCGAGTTGCTGTACGGCTTCAGACTGCAAGGTTCCGAGCGCCTCGCCAATATTGGCGATACGGCCAGGGATTTTTGCCGTTACGTCATCCAGCGCTATGGTATCCAGCAGGGTTTGGCTAAAGCGTGATTCATGCGCGAGGTAATTCCATTTACAGGTGAGTGTACAAATACTTGCCGCATCGACGCCGCTGGCGCGCCAGGCGAGGTAGTCGGCCAGATCGAAGAAGCGCCACACGCTGCGATAGCGCTCAGGAAAATGGTTTTTCAGCCACAGGATCTTCGGCAGTTCCATTTCAATGCTGACGCTGCCGCCCACATACTCAAGCGCCGGATCCTGAGTGGCGTTAATACGCTGGGTTTCTTCCCCTGCCCGGTGATCCATCCACATGATGATGTCGCGCTGGCTTTCGCCGCCCTGCGCCACGGATACCGGTTCGCCGTGCTGCCCTACCGCCACCAGCGAACACGTGGCGTCAAAACCGATAGAGGCGATGCGTGCCGGGTCGACTTTCGCGAGGTTCACGGCTTCACGCACCACCACGCACACCTGTTGCCAGATATCCGTTGAGGACTGTTCCACATAATTAACGGCAGGATGAAACTGATGAACAGGACGAACGGCAAAAGACAGGCGTTCGCCTTGCGGCGTGTAAATGCCCGCCCTGACGCTTGCCGATCCCACATCCACACCGATAAATAGCTGGTCCATTTTATGCCCTCTTTAGGTTGCTGCTTCGAGAAAGCATGATGTTCAAGCCGTTGGTTAAAAACAACGCAAGGATGCGTAATTTGTGATCTCTCTTTCAAAATGCCCTTTTACCGGTATGGATGAGCGCAGGGGGCGTGTAAATCCAGGAATTGACGAAATTGCCTTTTAACCGCAGCGGTAATAATTTCAAAAGGCACCCGCACTTAGAAGGAACACATCATGTCCAGTCATCGTCGTTTACGTCTCGCTTTAGCGACTTTTATTTCCTTCTCACTGCTCGCCGCGCCAGTGATGGCGAATCCGGGCAACGGGAATGGAGGCGGTAATGGCAACAGCGGCGGTAACCACGGCAATAAAGGCAACAGCGATAACCGTGGCAACAGCCAAAAAATGAACGGCAATTCATCCGACAAAGGCGCGCCGGATAAACGTAAAAACTACGGAAAGCCCGATCACGTTGAAGCCGATATCAGCTTTAATACGGCCCGCCAGATGGCGGTGAATTACGGCCTGACCGGCTATGACTCGCTGCCTCCCGGCATCGCGAAGAATTTAGCCCGCGGCAAGCCGCTGCCTCCGGGCATTGCCAAAAAAGCTGTCCCGCTCTCGATGCGCGACAGCCTGCCGTACTACCCCGGCTATGAATGGCGGATTGTCGGCGATGACTTGGTGCTGATCGCGCTGAGCACCGCCGTAGTGACCGCAATCATCAACGGCGTATTTGATTAACAAACAACAAGCCCCGCATCACGGGGCTTTCACTGATAATCAGTCATAGGTCAGGGTAAAGGTCGCCGTAGCGTTTGCCGTTCCACCCGTGACTTTCGGCCCGGTCTGGTAATAGCGCGCCTTCAAAGGAATGGTATAGCTTCCGTTAATGCTGGCGGTGCCGGTGGCAATCGGCGCGGCAAGCTGTAACGGCGCGTTGTTATACAGCACCTGCACGCCGACGCCTTTGGCGCTGCCTTCCCCAGAACTGCTGAGGTTCAACACGCCGTTGGTGGCGTCGTTAACGTTGCCGTCAATCTGCATCTCGACTTTAGTGCCAGCAAAGCAGGTCAGCGGCAGGTTAAAAGTTTGTGTGCGGATGTCGCCCGGCCAGGTGCCCTGCCCGTGGAACGCATTACCCGGCACATCGCCCATTGGTACTGAAATAATCGGTTTGTCCACCGTACAGCCCAGCGTGGTGATGTTAAACGCGCTGGAGGTGACCACAATCGGCGGATCTTGCCACAGCAGGCTGTTGTTGAGTAATACCAACGCCCCGGCCTGTTTAGCCGCCACCGTCCCTGACCCCGTCACCGTGGCCGTTTTATAGTAAGTAATAAAGACCTGGCCTTTGATCGGTTGCACGGCAAACATGCCTTGCTGATTGGCGCACAGCGATACCGTATCAACCCGGTTACGAATGGTCCCGCTACCTGACACCCAGGCCGTCACGTTGCATTCCGACGAGGCGGTGCCGCCAATGGCGTAACCAACCCCTTCGATATTGGTTTTATAGACGCGCCGCCCGTCGATCATCATCACATATTCGCCGTAAGACTCTACGCCCAGGTTCTGATTCGAGATGACGCCGCTCGGCGTGTTATAGCAGTTAAAAGCATTAATCACGCCCGTCGAGACCTGGGTGCCAATCACCGCTCCCACCGGTAAACTTCTCGGGATAGTGATCGACGGTGCGGGCGCAGGAGCCGTTGCCGAGGTTGACAGGTTGTCACAATCCCAGGCGCTGGCCACTGATGAAAAAAAGCACAGCGGCCACAGCAGCACGCCCCATAAAAATAAACGCATAACTCTCTCCAAATCAGCGGCACTGTGCCGTTACCGTGGCCTGGCCATCGGATGGATTGTTAATCTGGTATGCCGCCTGGCAGTGACCGTTTTCCCAGCGCACGGCGATGGTGCCCTTTTCCGGTACGCCGGAGAGCCAGATCCGCTGGCGGTCATCAACGATGCTTTCCGTGGTGACGCTACCGTTTTTCACGCTGGCCGTCGCCCCAAAGGGAATGTTCGCCCCCTGGAGATGGAACATGGCTTTATAACCAGTGACTGTCGGGTATGCCGCCAGCGCCAGCGCGCCTTTGGTCGGCACCACCGTGCTGGTGTCATTTAAAATGTCGGTCTGGCTATTCAGCGACGCGCTATCCAGCGTCAGGTTATTGCGACGGTACGGCGTAACGCTGGGGATCACCGCAAAGCCTTTGCTGTCGGTGTAAATCCCGGTGTTGTTGGTGACTTTCACTTTGCTGGCGTCATCCGCTTTGACCAGCGCCAGGGTTTCGCCCAGCGGTTGGGACAGCGACACGCCATACGGGTGAACCACCACGCCGCCCATCGCCCCGACAGTCGTCTGATGTTGATGACGCGAAGCGTTGTAGCCCAGTTGGTATTCGCCGAATGAGGCTTTGTAATCCGCCGACGCGCTGCCGGAGACCTTACCGCCACGGCTGTCATACCCCTGCTGGACGTTCCAGCTCAGGTTGTTGTCCGCCAGCGCCACGCCGGAAAGGCCCGCGCTGGACGCCACATCGCCTTTCTTATTGCTGCTGGCCGACATATTCAGCCAGCTGTTCGGCAGGAAGCGCGACAGCGGCACTTGAACGTTGAACGACACCACGTGATCGCCATTGCCATACCACGGCTGACGGGAATAGCTGTAATTCAGCCCGTAATTAATCGCGTTGATACTGGTGTTGTAGCCAAAATTCACCGTCTGCTCTTTATCGCCGCCCCAGTACGCCTGCTGATAAAGCGAAAGGTTGATATTCCCCCAGTCGCCGATCTGCTGGTTAATATCGATCTGGGCCTTGCTGCGTTTATTTTGCCGGTGTTGCCAGTGCTGCTCACCATTCGCTTCGGCAAAATCATGAAAGCCCTCGGTCGAATAGCGATAGCCCATCAAGGTAAAGTGGGTGCCGCTCCAGGCGATATCTTTGGAATATTGCGCCCGTAGGGAAACGCCGTCGTCTTTATTCCCAACCGGCAGTTGGCTGTGCGCCCAGGTGGCGTCAAAGGACAACGATCCCCAGTCGCCGAAGCTTTTGCCAACACCCAGCGCACCGGAAAAATAGTCTTCCGAGGCGATCGCGCCGCCGTACAGCGTGGTGGTCCAGGGCAAACCGTAGCTGCCGGTCAGTTGTAAAAAGTTGGGCTCTTTTTCGCTATCAGACGATGCGCGGTATTTGCCCGCCGTCATCGCGTATTTAAACTGCCCCTCGCGCAACATGATCGGCACCGCTGAAAACGCCTGAGTAAACTGGCGCACCGTGCCATCTGCTTCGCGGATCGAGACCTGCAAATCGCCGCTGCTAGAGGTCGGGTAGAGATCGTCAACGGCAAACGGCCCCGGCGGCACATACGACTGCCAGATAATATTGCCGTTCTGGCGGATAGTGACCTGCGCATTGCTTTGCGCGATGCCGCGAATAACCGGCGCGAATCCGCGCTGGCTTTCGGGCAGCATGGCGTCATCGGAATAGAGCTGAACGCCGCGAAAGCCGAAGCTGTCGAATACGTCCGATGAGGTGTAGCTGTCGCCAATGGCGAACTGGCTGCGCAGTGCTTTAATATCCCGCTGTAACGAGGTACTGATGCTGTTCCACTGGGTCCCCCGATCGCCGTCATTCCAGGTAGAATAATTACGCAACCGCCACGGTCCGAGGTTAATGCCGCTGCGCAGGTTAGCGTACTGGCTGTGGGTACTGCCGTTTTCATTACTGCCCGTCGCGCCTGAATAGCTGTAGTTTAAAAAAAGCATATTGAGGCCGTCATCCCATTCAGATGCGGGGACCGCGCCCTGCGGGTTACGCTGCATATACTGCTGCGGGATAGAAATCTCCAGCCGCTGTGCGTCAAAGTCGAGGCGGGCAACGCTGCCCGGCAACAGCGATGAAATCGCGTCGATTTGCTCATCGTCCTGCATCGCCATGAATTCTGGCAGTGCATTCGCCTCTACGCCCCAGCGCAGGAGATCCGCTTTGGTTAAAACCGGGCTCAGCGCGTCATCCACCAGTTCAAAGCGCACTTCCCGCTCGTCAACCTGCTGGCTATTGAGCATTACTGTGACCTGCCAACGGCCTGGCGACTGGCCGCCCGTCTGGCTGAATCGCGAAATATCAATATCGCGCGCCATATTGCCGCGCATCTCAATCAGATCCGGTGAGAAATAATCCCCGGCATGTGCCGCAGAAGCCTGAAGCGCGCCAAAAATAACAACGCTTAATACGCGTAATGGAAAACCGGTTTGACGAACAGAAAGTAAATGCGACACGTTTTATATTTAACCTATAGTTGTACTTTTACTGGAGCGGTAATCCCTCCGAAGTCATTGATTGCCTGCCAGTCAATCTGCTGTCCCCGAGAAACATTATTTGGCAACGTCATTTCCTGCTGGGGTAACACCATGGGTGCTCTGGATATCGCCTTGCCGTTTATTTTTACCTCATGCAATGAGACGCTAAACGGCGTAGGGTTTTTCACCACCAGTTTCCCTGCGCGTTGGCTAAATTGCAGTTGCTGATACGCCGTTGTCGGGTCGCCTTTAATTCCGGCGGGCCGGTAAATCAGTTTCATTTTACTTTTCACGGCGATCATTAATTCATTCTTCGCATCCGGTGTTGACGCAGGAATCGATTTAATATTTAACCAGTACACCGTCTCTTTATCCGTGGCGGGCGGCTTACCGCTTAATACCACCCGCACCGAATTTTGTTTCTGCGGATCGAGACGGAATAACGGCGGCGTGGTAATAAACGTATCGTCGTTATCATCCGTATTTTCGTTTTTATTCACCCATGCCTGGATCAGATAAGGTCTGTTGTCCGGGTTATTTACGCTGATAGCAGCCTGGTTTTTGTTACCATCGTAAATAAGGCGGGTCCCGCCAATTTCCACGCCGCTAAATGCGCTGGTGGAAAATAATGCCGCCGTCAGCAGCGTCGCTTTTAAGCTTTTCATCAATATTGCCTTTTTAATAACAGGGCGAGTGACCACCCTGCATAATCGTTACTGATAGGTAATGGTGAATGCCGTGGATGAGTTAGCAGAGCCCGCGCCAACGGAAGCCGAGGTCGACATATATTTCGCGATATAGCTCAGGGTATTGGTCCCTTCCGATGCCAGCGCCACGCTTGCAGAAGAGGTGCCGACCGGGATCAGCGTCGCGCTGTCTTTTTCGTACAGGGCGATACCCACGTGGCTGGCGGTTTGCCCGCTGCTCAGCGCCAGGATCGCGCTGTTTTCAGCATGGGTGGTGCCGTCAAAGCGCACGCTAGCGCTGGTGACAGACTCCGGGCAGCTCTGAAGCACAATATCAAAGGTTTTGGCCCCTGCCGTGACGCCTGAGGTGGTGCCAAACGCCGTATTGGAAATCGTCCCCATCGGGACGGTTTGGGTCGCGGAGTTCACATCAACCGTACAGGCCTGGTCGGTAATCGTACCGGTAAAGTTAATGGTACCGTCGGCGGCCTGTGTGCCAGACACAACAGAGCACGCGACCAGCGCAGAAATAAGAGCGATCTTTTTCATTTTAAAATCCAGTTAAGAGTAAACATAATAAATAGCATGCAGATAACACATATTAAAAAAGGTCATCCTGCGATGCTTGTTCTCCTTTAAATAAAGGAGTGGATTGTGCGGCTATAAAACCTGCTCTGAACAGGCGTTTTCCAGCCGCGCAATATTTCGGTACAGCGAAATACGATTGCCGACGCGGAGTTTCAACACCATATTCCGGCGATGGGCGTAAAACGTTTTAAGCTTTAATCCCATCAACGAGGCGATTTCGTCTGCGTTGTATCCTTTGTGCATATAATCCAGGATTTGGTATTCCCGTTGTGAAAGCGCAAATTTAATTTGGTAGTGATACCTCATGTCGTTAGCGACCAGAAAAGAGAGGATCTCATTGACCTTACGCTTTCTGTTAATAAATAAAACGTTACCTATGGGTTGCAGTGCATAATAATCAATATCATTTGAGATAAACGCGACCAGCTGTTTGCCGCCGGTGTCGAGTTTTTTTACTTTTGCGGTGTGTACCGTATCCATATCGACAAGGATAAAATTGTCGTCAATAAGCTCTGGCGAAAGTAAAGTACAAATACCCACCTTGAAAAAGTGGTCATTTGAAATGATAGAAGGTGACAGCCGCATAGAAATCCCTGTTAGTTTTATCCCCTTTCGAAAACTCAATGTTCAACATCTGCATTCTCTATTTAAAATTTACCTTATATTCCCCAGGGAGATCACCCGCAAAAAATTAGTGATTCCCGGATTGAGATCAAAACGATCGTTTAATTCACGCAAAGCAACAAATACAGAGAGATAATCTGAATATCGCCGTTGAAAATAAATTAATCAGAATAAAAACCTGGAATAATAAGTTTCAGGGTGTATTTTATTATCGATTTTTCTTTCTCATTTCTCCGCTTCGATAGCTCAAACTTGTTAATTTGTTAAAAATGGAATTTTCTTAGGAAATATTCCAGGACACGTTTGGGAATATATTCCCCGCGACGTGAAATGAATTATACAGGCGGTGGTATTTAGCAACATCGGCGCTTGCTTATTGTTATGCGGGCCAATCCCTACAGGTGTAAGCCGTTTCTTAAGGGACAGCAATAGGCGGATTAATTATTATCGCTATTTATAAGCTGCGCCTCGTTATCCAGCTCATCCAGCAACGCGTCCATATGTAGCAGGTTCGCTACCATCCCGTGGCTATTTTTATTATCTACCAGGTCCTGTTCCAGCCGTGCGGCCAGATCGTGTAACCGGACTGCGCCCAATAGCTGCGCGGTGCCGTTAAGCCGATGAAGATGATGCCGCACTGCGACCCAGTCGCCCTGCACAGCCGCCGCTTTCGCCGCCAACAGATCGCGGCGATTTTCCCGCTGCGCGTCTTCCAGCGCGTTTAACATCAAGGCCTTATTGTTCATGGTCAGCCGCGACAGTTTTTCCACGTCGAGAACCGGCTTTTCCGGCAATGCCAGGGTTGAAAGCATGGCGTGCAGTTGCGATAAGTTCAGCGGCTTGAACAAGCAGGCATTCATGCCTGCCGCCAGGCAACGCTGCTGCTCCTCCTCCTGCGCCGACGCCGTCAGCCCCCATATCACCAGGTTTTGCCCGGCGGCGCGTAACGCCTGGGCGAGCGCGATGCCATCCATTTCAGGCATATTGATGTCAGTGATCAGCAGGTCGTACTGGCGCTGCTTGAGCGCCTTCAGCGCCTGGAGGCCGTCGCTGGCTTCATCGGCCCGCTGCCCAAGCGCGTGCAATTGTTCCTTTAGCAGCAGGCGGTTAGTGGAATGGTCGTCGGCAATCAATATCGCCAGATGTGGCGACAGGGCATCCGGCTGCGTGGGCGTCTCCGTGGCGCGTTGCCCCCGGCTGCGCTGACTGGCGGCCGTTAAGGCCAGGGTGAACGTCGCGCCCTGCCCTGGCTCGCTTTGCAGCGCCAGCGTGCCGCCCATTTGCGCCAGCAGCTCTTTGCTGATTGCCAGCCCCAGGCCGGAACCGGTCTGGGCGCGGCCCGCGTCGGTCTGGCTGAACGGCGTAAACAAGCGGCTCTGCTGCTCAGCGGAAATACCCGGCCCGGTATCGCTCACGTTAATAATCAGTTCGACCTGTTTATCATCCACCCGCTGCGTCTGGGCCGCGACGGTCACACTGCCCAGGGCGGTAAATTTGACGGCGTTGCCAACAAGATTGGTCAGCGCCTGGCGCAGCGGCTGCGGGTCCAGCCACAGCCGGACATCTTCCAGCGAGCTATTTACCCGCAGTTGCAGCGATTTTTGTGCCGCTAATCCGCTGAACAGTTGCACGACCTCCGCCAGCAGCGCGTTGATATCCACCCAGCGGGGAGTAAGTTCAACTTTGCCGGATTCGATTTTCTCCAGGTCCAGCACGTTGCCAATCAACATCATCAGTGACTGCGCCGCCTGCCATGCCCGGTCAACGGCGGTTTTATCATGTTCGGCGCGGATCTCCCTGGAGCGGTGCAGTAGCTCAAGAAAACCCATGATGGCGCTCACCGGGGTGCGGATTTCATGGCTCATGCGAGCCAGAAAAACGCGCTTCTCTTTATTGGCCCGCAGGGCGTTATCTTTTTCTTGCTCCATCTGGTACTGCGCCCGCTTTCTTTTGCGGATTTCCGACAGCAGATACAGCCCCCAGATCAGGCTGCTGAGCACCAGCAGCCCCGCCAGCACTGCAACCAGATAAAACGGTTTGTTATACAACTCCCAGGTGTCGATGGTGACGTCCGGTAAGCGCACCCATTTACCGACAATTTGCAGGATCTCTTTTTGTGGAATGTTATCCAGTGCTTTATCAAGGATTTGCCGCAGCTCGGGTTCCGAACGCGGCATGGCAAAGCCAATCGCCGACGGCGGTTCGTCGGGCAACGGCGTAAAGGCCAGTTGGTCGGGATAATAGTGCTCGCTGAAGTAGCGCGCGGTTAACTGGTTAGAAATCGCCGCGTCCACGTCGCCATTCGCCACCAGATTCAGCGCTACGCTGGCGTTATCCACCTGCCGCCAGGCAATGCCTGGATATTTGCTGTTCAGTACCGGGATCAGATTGTGTAGCGAGGCGATGGCGACGGTCATTCCCGACCGTAGCGCAATTGCCTGCGGCTGACCGTTTTTCATCACGATGACGTTGGGTGTAGTAATAAAAGGATGGGTATAGGACAAATTATTGATGCGGTTTACGTCCCAGGTCGCGGTCTGCATTAAATGCCAGTTGCCTTTGCCCATCGCTTCCAGCATTTCATCGTTAGATTTCGCGACGATGGTTTCAAATTTCAGACCGGTTTGCAGGCTGATTAAATTCAGGATGTCGCCGATAATTCCACGGGTTTCCAGATTGCTGTCCAACAGGGTATAGGGCGCGAAATAAGGGTTCACGATAATGCGCAGCGTTTTATGTTGGCTGAGCCACTGTCTTTCGCGGTTGGTTAATTCCAGCTTATCCAGTGCAAAGGTCAGGTTGCCTTTTTCTATCCACGACTGGGTTATTTGATTATGGAGATGTTCGTCAATAGATCCGAGAAAGCTATTAACGATTTGCCGTAACAGCTCCTGCGACGGGGCAATCAGGAAATGGCTTCTTTTCTGCTCGTCGCCCCAGTATTTAACTGTGGTCAGCGCCAGGGCAAATTCCTGTGAAATAATCGCGCTGCCCGGCAAACTGTCGCCGATAAAATAGCTGTTCTTCCCTTCCGCCACCGAGGAGAGCGCCGCATGGTAGCTGGCATAATGATGAATTTGCGCATTGGGAAATGACTGTTTAATCCATGCCGGGGGCGGATAGTCGCCCACGGTGGCGACGGTGACGGACTTCTCGCTGCGCAGGGGCTCCATCACGTTAGAGAGCGTCGTCACCAGCGCGGGCCAGGAGGCGATCACCGGCGCGGAAAGCACCACGTCCACAGGCGGTTCGGGCTGATACTGTAAGCCGGTAAGCAGCAAATCGACATTATTCTGCTTCAGGGCGGCCATCGCCTGGGCTTCATTCTGGTAACGCCAGACTTCGAGATTAGTATTCAGCGAGCGCTGCATCAGCGCCAGATAATCGGCATTCATTCCCCGATAGCGGCCCGACACGGTATTCAACACCAGCGGCGGAATATCCGGTGGGAAGATGGCCACCCGTAAGGTTTTTTTCTGCCGCAGCCAGCGATTTTGTTCATCGGTGAGATAAAGCTGAACGGGTTGTAATGGATTAAAGCCAGAGAGATCGAGTTTTTCTGCGCCAGGCGTTTGCGCCCGCGCCGGGGTAAGTAGCGCTGATAACAGAACGAACAGAATAATCAGCAGGCTTTTCATGGGTCAGATCAGCTTATTCTGGCTGGCAAAAGCCAGTAGCTCGATAAGCGTTTTGCATCCCAGCTTTTCCATCAACCGGCTTTTATAGGTGCTGACAGTTTTGCCGCTAATATGCATCTGCTCGCCGATTTTATTGTTGTCGAAGCCCTCCAGCATATAGCGCATTACTTTCATTTCCTGGGTGGAGAGTAATTCGAGTTTCTCCCGATCCCCCGGCGGCACACCGGTAAAATCATCCAGCACGATAGGGAAATAACTATAGCCATTTTGCGCTGCCCGGATCGCCGCCATAATAGTAGTCATTTCTTCTTTCTTACTGATAAAGGCGTGGGCTCCCGCCTCTGCGCTGCGTCGGCTGTAATAGCGGTCGTTTTTCGCCGACACCACAATCACAATGCCCCGATACTGGTCTTTACGTAATTTCTCGATCAGTTCGATGCCGTTAACGCCGGGAATATCGACATCAATAATGATGATTTCCGCAGGCGCGTGTCGCAGGGCTTTTAACGCCACCGCGCCGTCTTCAAATTCGTGGGTTACGGTGATGTGATGGGCCTCCAGCACGCCGCGGATCGCCATACGCGCCAGAGGATGATCGTCGATAATAATGGCAGTGGTCACTGGCGACGTCCTCCTCTAAGCAGGAAACGCTGAGCGCGGGCAGACTTTTACTGAGCATAGCCCAAACCCTAACGCAGACGACAGCACATTCACGCGATCAATAGCAAAAAGAGGGGGTTACAGCGCAAAAGAAAACGGCCTCCCAAAGGAGGCCGGAGAGGTTAACTGCCGATAATTCCGCCGTCGGCTTTAACAATTACCACGGTAGATGAGCGTGGGCGGCTATTTTTATCGCCGTCAGGCCAGGTGGACACGGCGGTCGGGTTAGCCGGGTCGCTGATATCATCGCCAGGCTCGCCGGGGTGCTGGATATTGATAAACAGCGTGCGGTTATCTGGCGCAAAGGCGATGCCGGTGATCTCGCAGCCGCGCGGCCCGGTGAGGAAGCGGCGATACTCATTGGTGCCAGGCACGGTGGCGAGCATCTGGTTGTTACCCATTCCCTCGTAGGCTTTTTTGTTGATAGTACTGGATGAGACGTCGGTCTGGATCCACAGTACGCCGCGATGGTCGAACGACAGGCCGTCCGGGCTACCAAATTCCGCCCCTTTCATCGAGCCTTTCGCCTTTTCGTCGGCGCTGTCTGGCTTGCCGCCCATCACCAGGATATCCCATTTGAACGCGGTAGAGGCCGGGTCGCTGCTCTCTTCGGTCCAGTGCATGATATGCCCGTAGACGTTACTGGCGCGCGGGTTGGCGGCATCGACCGGCGCTTTGCCCTCTTTGCCGCGATCGCTGTTGTTGGTCAGGGTACAGTAAACGCTGCCGGCAGCGTGCGGATCCACCGCAATCCACTCCGGGCGGTCCATTTTGGTGGCACCTACCACATCGGCGGCGAGACGCGTTTTGATCAGCAGTTCGCCCTGGCTGGCGAAGCCGTTGCTCTCATCCAGCCCGCCCTGGCCATACACCAGCGGCAACCAGCTTCCGCTGCCGTCTTCGTTGAATTTCGCCACGTACAGCGTGCCTTCAGAGAGCAAATTCATGGCGGCATCGCGCTGGCTGGCGTCGTATTTATTGGCGGAGACGAATTTATAGATGTACTCGAATTTCTGGTCATCGCCCATATAGGCGACCACGCGCTTGTCGGCCGCCAGCGTAATGGCCGCGCCTTCGTGTTTGAAGCGGCCCAGCGCGGTGTGTTTACGCGGGGTGGACTGCGGATGATAGGGATCGATTTCCACAACCCAGCCGAAACGGTTGGGTTCATTTGGCGTAGCGTCGACGCTAAAGCGCGCATCGGCCTCGTTCCAGCGGTAGGATTCATCGCTGTCGCTGATACCGTAGCGTTTTTCCAGCGCGTTCGGCGCGGCTTTTTTGACGAAAATATCCGACCAGTTTTCTTCACAGGTCAGATAGGTGCCCCACGGCGTATGGCCGTTGGCGCAGTTCTGCATCGTGCCGAGCACCGTTTCTCCCTGCGGATCGGCGTCGGTTTTCATCAGCGCATGATGTTTCGCCGGGCCGGTGAGTTTCATCGGCGTATTAACGGTGATGCGGCGCGCAAATTCCGACGGGCGGACCACGGTCCAGCTGTCGCCCTCTTTTTTCACTTCAATGACCGAAATCCCCATCGCGTTCTGTCCTTTGCGGACTTTATCGAGGTTCCAGTTAGCCACGCCGTCTTTAAACAACAGCCCGTTGTCGATGTATTCATGGTTCATCGCCAGCAGCCCGTGGTGCGGATCGTTACCGCCCAGCGGCAGGCTAAACCAGGCCATACCGTCGTGATGCATGCCCGCCTGCGCGGCCTGTTCGTCGGTAGTGTTACTGCCATCGGTTTTAAATTCCGGCAGGTTACCTTTTAAGCCCACCGCATCGCCCCAGCGATAGAACGGACGCGCCACGTAGCCTTCCGGTACGCGCACGGTATCATCCGTAGAAACCGCAATGCTGGTGAAACCCAGTGCGGACGGGCGAGCCATCGCGGTTTCCACCGCCCAGGCCGCTGGCGACTTCATCAGCGCGGGAAAAGACACCGCCGCACCGGCCACGACGCCCATTTGTAAAAAACGGCGGCGGCTTAAAAACGCACTGGCGACATCGGAAAATACGGGGTTGACGCTGCGGTTACTGATATCGTCGCTGTGTTCCTGTTTAAACAGCGGCTTAAGAGGTCTGCTCATCATGGCTTCCTGTCGGTATTGTTATCAGAAGTGAGCAGTGTAAGAAGGTTTTATTACAAATTTATAACAATGAAAAAAGGGGCATTGCTGCCCCCTGGTTTTTTTGGCGATCAGAAGTCGTAGCTCATCGACACTTTCAGGGTGCGCGGTTCGCCCTGGAAGATATACGTGCCGCCATCATCCACGCTCGACCAGTAGTTTTCGTTGGTGACGTTATCCACGCCCACGCGCAAGTTCATTTCGTTGCGATCCTGATTCAACTGCATTTTGTAGCGAACGCCTAAATCCAGCGTGGTGTAGGCGTCGAGTTTTTTGGTGTTCGCCGCGTTGGCGTACTGCGAACCGGAACGGTTAACGCGCGCCGTGGCGGTCAGCCCCTGAACCGGCTGGATGTCGTATTCCGCGCCCAGCACCATCACGTATGACGGGATGCCGATTGGGTCATTGCCTTTATTAACGCCATTCTGGGTTTTGGTCAGTTCGGCATCAATCCAGGTAGCGCTGCCGTTAAGGCGCAGGCCCAGCATCGGTTCGCCGAATACGTTCAGCTCAATGCCGCGGTTACGCTGTTCGCCATCCATTTTCCAGGTCGGCAGCGCGTTGGGATCGCTGGAGGCAACGTTAAAGCCCGACGGCTTCTTGATTTCATACAGCGCCAGTGAGCCGCCGATGCGGCCATAGTCCATTTTCACGCCCACTTCGTTCTGCTTCGAGTGCACGATATCGGTGCTCTCGCCGTAGTTAGAGGTGCCTTTCGGCGCGGCCTGGCCCGGCTGAAGCGCTTCGGTATGGTTGGCGTAGAAAGAGACTTCATCCCAGGCTTTGTACACCAGGCCGTAAGTCGGCATCCAGCGGCTCTGATCGTAGCGCGAGTTGGCGGTTTCCGCACCGGTCGTGTTGCTGTAGTTGCGCACCGCCACTTTCTGATGACGCGCACCCAGGGTCAGCAACAGCTTGTCGTCCAGCACACCCAGAGTATCGCTCAGCAGCCAGCCCTGTGTACGGGTGCGCCCGGTGGTGAGCGGATCGCTGTAATTACCGCCTTTCAGATCGGCATCCGGCATCGGCACATCTTGCGGATCGTAGATATTGACCGGTACCGCCGGGTTTTTCGAGAGCATCGCCCAGGCGATATTGTCGCGGCGCAGCAGCGCGGAGTAGCCAACGTTGACCTTATGAGAAACGAATCCGGTGTCGAAATTGCCGCGAATACCGCCCATGCCGCTATAAGAATCGTGGATGGCGTTGGTATCCAGACGGCCAATCGTCGCGTTGCCGTTAACGTTATTGATTTTCGGCGAACTGTAGATCCCGGTTTCACGACCGTGCTGCATACCGAACCCGAGGTAAGTGGTCCAGTTATCGGTCAGATCGTATTCGGCGCGCGCCAGACCGAACTCGTTTTCGATATTGCTGTAGCCCCACTGCTGGGCGTAGTTGCTGGTATTACGCGGCGGATCGGGAATGAAATCCACGGCGCTGATATTGACGCCCACGGTGCCGCCGTGGAACGTTTTTTTCTGGTAGCCCACGTCCAGTGAACTGCGCAGGCGGTCGCCTTTGTAATCCAGACCAATCGAGGCCAGCGTGGTGCGGCGTTTGTCGTCTTCAATCGGGCTTTCGCCTTCGCGATGCAGCAGGTTAACCCGCGCGCCGAACTGATTGCTATCGCCGAAGCGACGGCCAAGATCCAGCGAGCCGCCGACCTGGGATGCCGAGGTGTAATCCACGCCGACGCGGGTCACCGGCGTATCGGTGGCGTGTTTCGGCTCCAGGTTGATCATCCCGCCCACGCCGGATGAGGCCGCGCCGTTAACCAGCGCGTTAGCGCCTTTAAAGATTTCCACGCGCTCCAGCATGGCGGCATCTACCACCTGGCGCGGCACCACGCCCGCCAGGCCGCCGAACGTCATGTCATCGCCATCCAGCTTAAAGCCGCGAATACGGTAGGTTTCGGCATAGTTGCCGTAACCCTGCACGTTTTGAACACCCGCGTCGTTGCTGACCACGTCGGCGATGGTTTTCGCCTGCTGATCTTCAATCAGCTTTGAGGTATAGCCGATGATGTTAAAGGGCACGTCCAGGGCATTCTGTTCACCCAACATCCCCAGCCGCCCGCCATTGGCCATTTGGCCGTCAAGGAAAGCCGGGACCAGTTCGTCGCCGCCGGGTGTAAAGTCGTTCCCGGTGGCCTGGACCACCATGGTGTCTTCCTGACTTTTTTTCACGGTTTCAGCGGAGGGTGCGCCCTGAACAGTGGCGCCAATCGCCAGCGCCAGTAGTGTTTTCGTTTTTATGTTCATACCTGGTGACTCAAAAAAATGCAAAAGAGAATGCCCGTTAACGGAGCGGTTTATTGATTGAGCGCGATCCGCACAATGCTGTCCGGGCCTGTAGTGGAGTGATCCTTGTTAAAGCCCTGTTTGACAGTGACGTACAGAGTTTGCCCGTCGGCGGAAAGCAGCAGGCTGTTCGGATGCGGCGGCAGATCGAACTGTTTTTTCACCGTGTAACGGGTCGCGTCCAGCACCCGTACTTTTCCGCTTTCGCGCTGGGAAAGGTAAATCTCGTTGCGCTTCGGATTGAATTTCACGCCCAGGGTATCGCCGGTATCCAGCTGTTTGATCACGTTGCCGGTATGGATATCCAGTACCAGGGTGGTTTTGGCTTTGGAATTATCGGTAACGAACAGACGACCCGTTTCAGGATCTTCCGCCATGTTCAGCAGCAGCGCGTTATCCACGCCGAGCGGTGCCCAACGCTTTTCGATGCGCTGCGTTTTCGGGTTGATCACCAGGATTTCGCCGCCGCCGTTAGCGGCATACAGACGCTGAGTCTGTTCGGAGTAATGCAGGCCGGTGACCCATTTTCCTGCGTTATCGATGCGTTTTTTCAGCTTCATGGTGTTGGCGTCAACCACCCAGATCACTGCCGGATCGGCAACACCGCCGACGTACAGCAGGCCATCATGCAGCAGGATTTCACGCGCGCCGTAAGGGAAGCCTTCTTTATTGCGCTCTTTGAACAGCGTACGGGTTTTTACTTTGCCGGTGGCGGTGTCCAGCGCGCTGATGCCGCCGTCCAGGGAGTTGGTGACGTAAAGCGTGCTGCCGTCAGGAGAAATCGCCGCGCCGAAATTTTTCAAATCGGTATGGGCTTCACCGATAGTTTTCAACGTCCTGGGATCGAGCTTGTAAACCGCACCGCCCTGCACATCTTTGAAACTTAACGCGCTGGCGACATACAGCGCATCGCCCGCCGGGTTAATAACCATTTCATACAGGCCATTCGCCAGCTCGCGCTGCTGGACGTTTTGATTTTTCTCAGCGGCAGGCGCGGCGGCGGTTTGGGTGGGTTGCGCTTTATGCGCGGCGCAGCTTGCCAAAGACGCGGCAACGGCAAGCGCCAGCAGAGTGTGTTTGATTTTCAATGAAAGCTCCTTGCTAACCATCCTGACGCGGAGGATTAACCGCAGGCGATAAGCGCCAGAACAGGAAGATGTCGAGTTAACCGGTTATTACTCAACCGCTTTCAGCACACGGTTGAGTAATACCGGTCATGTTTTTAATGGTTTGACTGCTTTATCGGAGCGAATGGTGAGGCGCACCCCTCGCACTCAAAAGCAAATGAGAATTGTACGCATTTACTTTCTCATGGCAAGCGTTGCTGTCCCCTGGCGGGGAGTCAGGGGAAAGGAGTGAAAAAGAATAATCGGGTGATAAATGCAAATAACCCGGTTATCCACGGGTTATTGCTTCGATTGCAGAGAAAAGCATTACAGAGAACCTATCGCGGCAGCATCCTGCGCCAGGATATTTTTTTAACGGGGCTTCACATAACGCATATGCAAAAGCGGAAAAGGGCGACCCTGACCATCCAGTGCGGAGCGCCCAACCACCTCGAAGCCGCAGTGTTGATAGAACGCCAGCGCCTGTGGGTTTTGTTCATTTACGTCCAACTGGTTTGCGCCCTGCTCAACCGCCCACGTCAATAACGCGCGGCCGATTCCCTTTCCCCGGCTGCTGGCATGAATAAACAGCATTTCAATCGCCTCGCCCGCAAGGCCGACAAAACCCTGGATTTGGCCTTGCGGATCGCGCCAGACGCGTAATGTCACCATCGGGAAATAGTCGGGGATTTGTGTGCGTAACGCGGCAATGTCTTGTTCAGTAAGAAAATGATGGGTGGCGCGCACTGCGCTTTCCCAGACAGGGATAAGGGAGGGAAATTCTTGCGGGGTTACGGTGGTAATCATATTCATCCTTAATTTTGTGTGGATGAAAGGATACCAGAGAAGGGTTCAGACATAAAAAAACCCGCTCAGTGGCGGGTTTTATCGCTTTATTTAACTGCTCGGGTTAAACCGTCTTCGCTATCGTAAATCAAGCGAGAGATTCAGCACTTACAGAACAACAACGTTCGCAGCAGCCGGGCCTTTAGCGCCGTTCTCGATAGAGAATTCTACTTTCTGGTTGTCTTCCAGAACTTTAAAGCCGTTAGTCTGGATTGCGGAGAAGTGTACGAACACGTCTTTGCCGCCGTTGTCAGGAGTGATGAAGCCGAAACCTTTATCAGCGTTGAACCATTTTACTAAACCAGTCATTTTATTAGACATTGATACTTCCTCGAAAAATTATATTGCCGCTCGATGCGGATATCGTGGCTCGCGTTGCAGAATTAACTTATTTAGAAGCTTAGGAGGAGACTCACGAGAAGGGGTATCAAAGATAACGCTCTAACTGAGGACTGCTTTACTAAAACTGCTTTCATAAGGTCTGTCTGACAAACCGAGGGCAATAATACAGGCGTAGAATAGTTTAGCAAGAACTATTTTCATCTGGCGGTTTTATCAACTATTTCCTGATGTTTCAGCGTCTCGCTTAAAACGGCGGAGCCTGAAGCCAGGCTCCGCTGAAAATCAGTACTGATTAAACATGGTCTGGATCTGTTGCGGATCGCTGGTTTGCGTCAATGCCAGTTGCAGCAAAACGCGCGCTTTTTGCGGATTCAACGTACCGGAGGCAACAAAACCGTATTTGGCGTCATCCACTTCGGCATCCTGGGTCGTGGAACCCGTCGGCACACGCGATGAACGCACCACGGCGATGCCGTTATGCGCAGCGGTCGCCAGGCTATCGAACACAGTTTTATACAGATTACCGTTACCCACGCCTGCGCTGACGATGCCTTTATAACCGCCCTCCACCAGCGCTTTCACCGGCAGGTCCGAGGCGTTAGCGTAGTTATAAACAATCCCCACTTTGGGCAGTTCCGTCAGATTGTTGACGTTAAAAGGCGTGTGAGTTGTGTGCTTACGGGCCGGAGCACGCTGGTAGTCGACTTTACCGTTATGGATATAACCTAACGGGCCGAAGTTGACGCCCCGGAATGTGGCGACATCGGTAGTGTTGGTTTTGGTCACGTCACGGCCATCGAGCACCGTATCGTTCATCGCCACCAGCACCCCACGATTAGCGGATTGCGGATCGGCGGCGGTAATCACGGCGTTATACAGATTAAAGGGGCCATCGGCGCTCATGGCCGTCGAAGGGCGCATAGCGCCTACCATCACGACCGGCTTGTTGCATTTCACCGTCAAATCCAGGAAGTACGCCGTTTCCTCCATGGTGTCGGTGCCGTGAGTAATCACGAAGCCATCCGTGTTATCGCAGTCGCTGTTGATTTTCTTCGCCAGCGTTAACCAGACGTCGTCATTCATATCCTGAGAGCCGATGCTGACGACCTGCTCCCCTTTGATTTGGGCAATGGTCTTTAATTCAGGTACTGCCTCCACCAGGTTTTCAACCGTAACTTTACCGGCCTTGTAGGCGGACTGGGTGGCTGACGCGCCGCCGCCCGCAATGGTGCCACCGGTTGCCAGAATGGTGATATGAGGTAAAGCCAGCGCGGCGCTGCTGCATCCCATCACAAAAGCCGCCAGAATCGTCTTTCTAAATAACGCCATGTGCACTCTCCATCGGTTTTAGTTTGCGCGAATTATCCCTGTCAGGCGCATAAAAAATGTGACATATCGCCCTTTGCTGCGCATTTACGCTAAGGAAATTCTAAATTTTAGAGATAGATACCAAAAAAGCGGTAGAAAGGCGTTTTAACGGGTGCGGAAAGTGGAGCGGGAAAACACGACGGCCCAGCGAGATGCTGAGCCGTTGATATTTACGGGCGCGACTGGACCCAAAATGCGTGGATCAGGCCCGGAATATAACCAAGCAGGGTAAGAATGATATTGAGTATAAAAGCCATCCCGAATCCTTTACCCAATAACACGCCCAGCGGTGGCAAAAGAATAGTAATAACAATTCTCCAGAAACCCATATTTACTCCCTTATTATGCAGGTGGTTATAAATCATCGTTTTTTCAAAGTTTAGCTTGCCGTTAGCAAAACGCCACTGTGATGACATTACTTTACCGATAACCACTGCAGTATACAGAGCAGGTTTACATGTACTTCAGTAGAATCATTTTAAGATTATTACTATTTTAACCTCGATGATGGCGATTAATAACTGTTGCCGTTCCCTTTCTCGCAAACTAAGCGCTTTGGGATTGAACCATTCAGAATGCCAGCCTTTCTCGCCCCGCCTGTAGTCCGGCATGATAGCTAATCTCAGATAACAGCAGCACAATGCGAGACGCCAGGCTTATTAATTCCGGCTCAGTTAATTTATCTATTCTTGTCGCCAGCGGATCGCTAAACATCGCTTTAATATTTTTGAGATCCTGGGATAGTTTATCCGGCAACTCATTTTCATTAAGGTGTATCAACTCATTAAAATAAACATAAAGTAATTTTTTATTGAGAGGCGCATCATGCACTAATTCGACAATTAAATGTGCAAGCCGCCAACTTACTGCGCGTAAATTCATTATTTTCCATCCTTAAATATCATGACGGAAGAATATGGCAAACCGGCTGAGCTTTCCATAACCTCTTAATGAGTTTTATTAACGATTAAATCTAATAATATTTAATATATTGACGTGATGAATGATTACACACGCGTTGGCAATGGCGGAACGATCATTGAAAATGACTCCAATTGCCTTCCTGATGCTTGTTTATGCATTCAACTGCGATCAACTGCGATTTTACGCCTCTTTACGCTGAGTTTTTCCTGCTGGTAAGGCTATTTTTAATGATAAAAAGCTCTATTTAAAACCGCATTCTCCTTTAAGAAAGCATCTCATACCGAAAATTCTTAATCACACCAAAAAGAACCTAAAAGCACCAGAACAAAATGACAATTAACTTATTGATTTTATTTTGTTTTTAAATTACCTCAATTATTTATAAGGGAGATACGCACAAAACATGCATTTCAGAGAATATTATCGATAAAAAGGCATTAAATAAAAATTAATAGCTAGTTGTTAGTTCATATCCAGCAAGATAATCTAATGAAAACGTAAAAGCCGAATCATATAACTGGCATGTCGACATTGACCATCATAATGCCTTTTTCCGTTAACCGCTTATTTTACAAAGGAGTGCTGACATGTTCTCGCCCCACTCGCGCCTGCGTCATGCGGCGGCGGACACTTTCGCTATGGTGGTGTATTGTTTTGCTGTTGGGATGGTTATTGAGATTTTCATCTCCGGCATGACCTTTGAACAGTCACTCTCTTCTCGTCTGGTGTCTATCCCGGTCAACATACTTATAGCCTGGCCTTATGGGATCTACCGGGATTATTTTATTCGCCAGGCAAAACGCGCCAGTGCAAACAGTTGGGCGAAGAATCTGGCGGACGTGCTGGCCTATGTTACGTTCCAGTCGCCGGTGTACGCATTGATTCTGTTATTTGTGGGTGCAGACTGGCACCAGATGGTCGCGGCGGTGAGTTCCAACGCGCTGATCTCGATGTTGATGGGCGCAGCCTACGGCTACTTCCTGGATTATTGCCGCCGCCTGTTCCGGGTTGCTGAAGCTCAGCCGCGCGTTCAGTTATAACGGCGGCATAGCAAAAATCGAATCACTGCGGCTCGCCGAATAAACCGCAGAGATAGCGCTCCAGTGCCATACGGGAGCTAAACCCATGCGGGATACCATAGTGCTGTTCCGCTTCTCCACCCAGATACAGCGGGAACTGCTGATAGTGATCGCTGGTTTTGATCTCTGAGGCCGGCTCGGCAAGGGTCTGGCTGCGTTCTTTCAGCGTCGGGTGGATAATTAATGCCGTACGGCCCATCCGCGCTTCACGGTTCACATAAACATAAGCTTCACCACGGCGATAGCCATAGGTTTTCGGCGTTACCTCCTGCATGGTAAAGCCCACTTTCTCAAGAACGCGCGCTACCTCATCGGGTCGTAAATACATTTTTTTTCCTCGTCATCTTTTCACTGCGTTGCCAACCTTACAGTAAGGAGCATTAGCAACGCTTTCGGAAAAGTCCATAAACCGCCTCATAAGGCGTGACCCACCTCAACGGCAAACAATTCTGGTCTACACTGTTAAACACAGCTAACCCATTGGAGAATTACAATGTTTAACAAAATAAACCGTAAGCAAGCTGATGATGGCGTTCAGGAAATTAATGACGATGTAAGCCGTCTGGCGGACTCACTGGAGGATGTGCTGAAGTCCTGGGGAAGCGATGCG
The DNA here is from genome assembly GCF_032062175.1 of Atlantibacter sp. Lineage (NCBI taxonomy): Bacteria > Pseudomonadati > Pseudomonadota > Gammaproteobacteria > Enterobacterales > Enterobacteriaceae > Atlantibacter > Atlantibacter sp. The sequence continues at coordinate 82,133 of NZ_DAMBQK010000015.1, read as the reverse complement.
AAGGACGAAGCCGAAGCAGCACGCCGTAAAGCAAAATCTTTGCTGCGCGAAACTCGCGCCCGGATGAGTGGCCGTAATGGCGTTAGCCAGGCCGCCTGTGACGCGATGGGCTGCGCGGATACGTATGTTCGCCGCAACCCGTGGTGCAGCGTTGGTGTCGCCGCAGCAGCGGGGATTTTTATCGGTGCCCTGCTCAACTGTGGCCGTAAATAATCGCCCCACTGATCTCCAGACGCCCTGGCAGCCGCCGGGGTTTTTTTTTGCCTCCCCTACGACCACACCTTAAATTTTCACCGATTCGCCATCTCCTGGGCGGCGATGCCCTGCCCGCGCCTCGCTGTTTAGTGACGGCATGAGTTAGCTAAAATAACTATATATTGTGCGGTTGAATCTAAAACAATCTACATCTAGTATCTATAACATCACCCAACCCCTGTGACACTACCAGCGAAACACCACGTAGCGTCATCATAGATGGAAATACGAATCATGCGCATTACTATTTACACTCGAAGCGACTGTGTTCAGTGCCATGCAACCAAACGCGCAATTGAAAGCCGGGGCCTTGAGTTTGAACTGGTGAATCTGGATACCCAACCGGAAGCCATAGAAGAATTACGCGCCCGGGGTTTTCGTCAACTGCCGGTAGTGATCGCCGATGCGTTGAGCTGGTCCGGTTTTCGCCCGGACATGATCAACCGGCTGCGCCCGGCACAGCAGGCGGCGAACGCATGAGCCAGCTGGTCTACTTTTCCAGCCGCTCCGAAAACACCCATCGCTTTATTGAGCGGCTGGGATTAACGGCGCTGCGCATCGCCATTGATGGCAAAGCGCGTTTAAAAGTGGACCAGCCCTACATCCTGGTGGTGCCCAGCTACGGCGGCGGCGAAACCAAAGGCGCGGTGCCGCGCCAGGTTATCCAGTTTCTTAACGATGAACAGAACCGCATGTTGCTGCGCGGCGTGATCGCGGCGGGTAATCGTAACTTCGGCGAGGCGTTTTGCCGGGCCGGTGAGGTTATCGCCCAAAAATGCCAGGTGCCTTATCTCTACCGCTTCGAATTAATGGGCACGATGCGCGACATCGAAAACGTGCGTAAGGGAGTGAACGAATTTTGGCAACGATAGAAAATTCACCGGTGATGTCTGGCACGCCGGATTACCATGCGCTGAACGCCATGCTGAATCTTTACGATCCGCAGGGCCGCATTCAGTTTGAAAAAGACAAGCAGGCGGTGGCCTCGTTTATGGCGCATCACGTGCTGCCAAACAGCGTGGCGTTTACCAACCAGCAGGCGCGGCTGCGTTGGCTGGTCGAGGAGAACTACTACGATCCGGCGGTGTTAACTCGCTATAGCGAGGATTTTATCCTCCAGCTTTTCGCCCATGCCCACAGCGCCGGTTTCCAGTTCCAGACTTTTCTCGGCGCATGGAAGTTTTACACCAGCTATACGCTAAAAACCTTCGATGGTAAGCGCTACCTTGAACACTTCCCGGATCGCGCCTGCATGGTGGCGTTAACCCTGGCCCAGGGCGATGAAAGCCAGGCCACCGCCATGCTCGATGAAATCCTCAGCGGACGTTTTCAACCTGCTACCCCAACTTTCCTCAACTGCGGTAAACAGCAGCGCGGTGAGCTGGTTTCCTGCTTCCTGTTGCGTATTGAAGACAATATGGAGTCCATTGGCCGGGCGGTGAACGCCGCGCTGCAACTGTCAAAACGCGGCGGCGGCGTGGCTTTCTTACTGTCGAACTTACGCGAGGCCGGGGCGCCGATTAAGCGTATAGAAAACCAGTCGTCGGGCGTGATCCCGGTGATGAAAATGCTCGAAGACGCGTTTTCTTACGCCAACCAGTTAGGCGCGCGCCAGGGTGCGGGTGCGGTGTATTTGCACGCCCACCACCCGGATATTCTGCGTTTTCTGGATACCAAACGGGAAAACGCCGACGAGAAGATTCGTATAAAAACGCTCTCACTGGGTGTGGTGATCCCGGATATCACCTTCCAGCTTGCTAAACAGAACGCGCAGATGGCGCTGTTCTCGCCCTATGACGTGGAGCGGCTGTACGGCAAAGCCTTCGGGGATATCAGCATTAGCGCGCTGTACCCCACCCTGGTGGCCGATGAACGGGTGCGTAAGAGCTGGATCAACGCGCGCGATTTCTTCCAGACGCTGGCGGAAATCCAGTTTGAGTCAGGTTACCCGTATTTGATGTTTGAAGACACGGTCAACCGCGCCAACCCAATCGCCGGGCATATCAACATGAGCAACCTGTGCTCGGAGATTTTGCAGGTCAACAGCCCGTCGCAGTATGACGAAAACCTCGATTACGCCACGGTGGGGAAAGATATTTCCTGCAACCTCGGCTCGCTGAACATTGCTCACGCTATGGACGCCCCGAATTTTGGCCGCACCGTGGAGATGGCGGTGCGGGCGCTGACGGCAGTTTCCGATATGAGCCAGATCCGCAGCGTGCCATCGGTGGAGGCGGGCAACAACGCCTCGCACGCCATCGGGCTTGGGCAGATGAACCTGCACGGCTATCTGGCGCGAGAAGGCATCGCCTACGGTTCGCCGGAGGGGCTCGACTTCACCAATCTCTATTTCTACACCGTCACCTGGCACGCGCTCCATACTTCAATGCTGCTGGCGAAAGAGCGCAACGCGCGCTTTGCCGGGTTTGAACAGTCGCGCTACGCCAGCGGAGAATACTTCACGCAATATCTGGCCCAGCACTGGCAGCCCAAAACGGCGAAAGTCGCCCGGTTGTTTGACCGGGCAGGCATTACGCTGCCAACCCGGGAGATGTGGCAGCAGTTGCGCGACGATGTGATGCGCTACGGCATTTATAACCAGAATTTGCAGGCTATCCCGCCGACCGGGTCGATCTCCTATATCAACCACGCCACGTCGAGCATTCACCCGATCGTGTCGCGCATTGAGATCCGCAAAGAGGGCAAAACGGGCCGGGTTTACTACCCCGCGCCGTTTATGACCAACGACAACGTGGCGCTGTATCAGGACGCCTACGAAATCGGGCCGGAGAAAATTATCGACACCTATGCCGAAGCCACGCGCCACGTCGATCAGGGGCTGTCGTTAACGCTGTTTTTCCCGGATACCGCCACCACCCGCGATATCAACAAGGCGCAAATTTACGCCTGGAAAAAGGGCATCAAAACCCTGTACTACATCCGCCTGCGCCAGTTGGCGCTTGAAGGCACCGAAATTGAGGGATGCGTCTCCTGCGCATTATAACGCCATGACATTAACCCGAATCAGCGCCATTAACTGGAACAAAATCCAGGACGATAAAGACCTTGAGGTCTGGAACCGGCTGACCAGCAATTTCTGGCTGCCGGAAAAAGTGCCGCTCTCTAATGATATTCCGGCGTGGCAGTCGCTCACCCCGCAGGAACAGCAGCTGACCATCCGCGTGTTTACCGGGCTGACGCTGCTGGATACGGTGCAAAACAGCGTTGGCGCGCCCGCGCTGATGCCCGACGCGCTGACGCCCCATGAAGAAGCCGTGCTGTCGAACATCTGTTTTATGGAAGCGGTACACGCCCGCTCGTACAGTTCGATTTTCTCAACGCTATGCCAGACCAAAGACGTCGATGCCGCCTACGTCTGGAGTGAGAACAACGCGCCGCTGCAACACAAAGCCCAGCTAATCCTTGCGCATTACCGCAGTGACTGTCCGTTTAAAAAGAAAATCGCCAGCGTGTTTCTGGAATCATTTCTGTTTTACTCCGGTTTCTACCTGCCGATGTACTGGTCGAGCCGGGGCAAACTGACCAACACCGCCGATTTGATCCGCCTGATCATCCGCGACGAAGCGGTACACGGGTATTACATCGGCTACAAATATCAGCAGGGATTAATCGGCCAGGACGCCGCCACCCGCGAGTCACTCAAGCATTGCGCGCTGGATTTGATGATGGATCTGTATGAAAACGAAACGGTTTATACCCGCGAACTGTACGGCGACGTGGGTTGGGTGGACGACGTCAACGCTTTCCTGTGTTACAACGCCAACAAAGCATTAATGAATCTTGGCTACGAGGCGCTGTTCCCGCCGGAAATGGCGGACGTTAACCCGGCGATCCTCGCCGCGCTGTCGCCTAACGCCGATGAAAACCACGACTTTTTCTCCGGCTCCGGCTCATCTTATGTGATGGGAAAAGCGGTGGAAACCGAGGACGACGACTGGGATTTCTGACCGGTTTTTGACATTTTTATGACACCTAAAAACGCACGCAAAATATATTCTGATGAGCGTGCGTTTCCTTTTGTGATTACCCTCGCATTACTGCCGACAATCAGGAATAACCCCTGGCGCATTATTGATAAATAAGCCTGCCGAAAGCATCGCTTTCACCGGCAAATTGGCTATCAAAATCAAAAAATATTCATTTTTTTCGATTGCCGCTCAGCCCTTATATCATGGGAAATGCGCGCCATTCGCTTGCTGTTATTGGCCTCCCATGCGGGATAGCAAGGGTTGCCTCAGATTGAGAGTGTGTTAGGGTAATGTCCGTTCATTATTTCCTGCAGGAATGAAACCGTTATCGATAAATAACAGGACCACGACCATTGCATGGCAATTAAATTAGAAATTAAGAATCTGTATAAAATATTTGGAGAAAATCCACAGCGCGCCTTTAAATATATTGATAAAGGCCTTTCGAAAGAAGAAATACTGGAAAAAACCGGGCTTTCACTTGGCGTTATCAACGCCAGTCTGGCCATTGAAGAAGGCGAGATATTCGTCATCATGGGGTTATCCGGCTCAGGAAAATCAACCATGGTTCGCCTTCTCAATCGCCTGATTGAACCCACCCGGGGGCAGGTGCTGATTGACGGCGAAGACATTGCCAAAATATCAGACGCGAAGCTCTCTGAGGTGCGCAAAAAGAAAATTGCGATGGTTTTCCAGTCATTTGCGCTGATGCCCCATATGACGGTATTAAATAATGCCGCCTTTGGCATGGAATTAGCGGGCGTAGGTTTACAGGAGCGCCAGGAAAAAGCGCTGGAAGCCTTACGTCAGGTTGGGCTGGAGAATTATGCCCATGCTTATCCGGATGAATTATCCGGCGGGATGCGTCAGCGCGTCGGATTAGCCCGCGCATTGGCGATTAACCCGGATATTTTGTTAATGGACGAAGCCTTCTCGGCCCTCGATCCGTTAATTCGCAGCGAAATGCAGGATGAGCTGATTAAGCTTCAGTCCAGGCATCAGCGCACCATTGTATTTATTTCTCACGATCTCGATGAAGCCATGCGAATTGGCGACCGAATTGCGATTATGCAAAATGGCGAGGTAGTGCAAATCGGCACGCCGGATGAAATCCTTAATAATCCGGCCAATGATTATGTGCGCACCTTCTTCCGTGGCGTGGATATTAGCCAGGTGTTTAGCGCCAAAGATATCGCCCGCCGTACGCCGGTTGGCTTGATTCGCAAAACCCCAGGCTTTGGCCCGCGCTCGGCGCTGAAACTTTTGCAGGATGAAGATCGCGAGTTCGGCTATGTGCTTGAACGCGGCCAAAAATTCGTTGGCATTGTCTCTATCGATTCCCTGAAAACCGCGCTGGCTGCGGGCGCAGGTCTCGACAACGCGCTGCTGGACACTCCCGCCGCCGTCGACGCCCAGACGCCGCTCAGCGAACTGCTGTCCGTTGTCGGCCAGGCACCCTGTGCGGTGCCGGTGGTCGGCGAAGAGGGACAGTACGTGGGCATCATCTCGAAAGGGGTGCTGTTGCAGGCATTAGATCGTGAGGGGGCAACCAATGAGTAACGAAACCAATCCGTGGGATACCGGCAGCCAGGCTGCCGACAGCGCGGCCAGCACCGCCGATGCATGGGGAACGCCTGCCGCCACGCCGCAGGATACCTCCGCCGCCGACTGGCTGACCAGCGCGCCGGCACCCGCGCCGGAGCATTTCAACATTCTCGATCCGTTCCACAAGACGCTGATCCCGCTCGACAGCTGGGTCACACAGGGGATCGATTGGGTAGTAATGCACTTCCGCCCGGTGTTCCAGGGTATTCGCGTGCCGGTAGATTATATTCTCGGCGCATTCCAACAGCTGCTGTTAGGGATGCCTGCGCCGGTAGCGATCATTCTGTTCGCACTGATCGCCTGGCAGATTTCCAGCCTCGGCATGGGCGTAGCCACGCTGATTTCGCTGATCGCGATCGGCGCGATTGGCGCCTGGTCGCAGGCGATGATCACCCTGGCGCTGGTCCTGACCGCCCTGCTGTTCTGCATCATCATCGGCCTGCCGATGGGGATCTGGCTGGCGCGCAGTCCGGGTGCCGCGAAAGTGATCCGCCCCCTGCTGGATGCCATGCAGACCACGCCCGCGTTCGTGTACCTGGTACCCATCGTGATGCTGTTTGGTATCGGCAACGTGCCGGGCGTGGTGGTGACGATTATCTTTGCCCTGCCGCCGGTGGTTCGTCTGACCATTCTGGGGATCAACCAGGTACCAGCAGACTTGATTGAGGCGTCGCGCTCCTTCGGGGCCAGCCCACGCCAGATGCTGTTTAAAGTACAGCTGCCGCTGGCGATGCCGACCATCATGGCAGGCGTGAACCAGACGCTGATGCTGGCGCTCTCGATGGTGGTGATCGCCTCGATGATCGCCGTGGGCGGTCTCGGCCAGATGGTACTGCGCGGCATTGGCCGTCTGGATATGGGCCTGGCCACCGTAGGCGGCGTGGGGATTGTGATCCTCGCGATTATCCTTGACCGTCTGACTCAGGCGATGGGCCGCGATGCCCGTTCGCGTGGCAACCGCCGCTGGTATGCCACCGGGCCGATTGGCCTGCTGATCCGTCCTTTCTCGAAATAAACCGCGAGTACCTCCGGGGCGGCAGGCGTTCGCCGCCCCGCTTCCCTTCTTTACTCAAAAAAAGGAACAACGATGCGACACAGCCTGATTTTAGCCACAGCCATTGCCACCCTTGTTTCCACCCCTGCGTTTGCCGCCAATCTGCCGGGTAAAGGCATTACCGTTCAGCCGGTACAGAGCACCATTTCCGAAGAGTCGTTCCAGACGCTGCTGGTGAGCCGCGCGCTGGAGAAGCTCGGCTACACCGTGAATAAAACCAGCGAAGTCGATTACAACGTTGGCTACACCTCGATTGCTTCTGGCGACGCCACCTTTACTGCCGTTAACTGGCAGCCGCTGCACGACGACATGTACAAAGCCGCTGGCGGCGATAACAAATTCTATCGCGAAGGGGTATTTGTCACCGGCGCGGCACAGGGTTACCTGATCGACAAGAAAACCGCCGAACAGTACAAGATTACCCGCATCGACCAGCTTAAAGATCCGAAAATCGCTAAACTGTTCGACGGAAACGGTGACGGCAAAGCCGACATGATGGGCTGCTCGCCGGGCTGGGGTTGTGAAGCGGTGATTAACCACCAGAACAAAGCCTTCGAGCTGGAAAACACCGTGACCGTTAATCACGGCAACTACGCCGCAATGATGGCCGACACCATCGCCCGCTATAAAGAAGGCAAACCGGTGCTCTACTACACCTGGACGCCGTACTGGGTAAGCGACGTACTGAAACCGGGTAAAGATGTGGTATGGCTACAGGTGCCGTTCTCCTCCCTGCCGGGCGAGCAGAAAGATATCGACACCAAACTGCCGAACGGCGCGAACTATGGCTTCCCGGTGAACACCATGCACATCGTGGCGAACAAAGCCTGGGCCGAGAAAAACCCGGCGGCGGCGAAACTCTTCGCCCTGATGAAACTGCCGATTGCCGATATCAATGCCCAGAACGCCATGATGCACGACGGCAAAGCCTCTGAAGCCGATATCCAGGGCCACGTCGACGGCTGGATCAAAGCCCACCAGCAGCAATTCGACGGCTGGATCAACGAAGCGTTAAAAGCACAGAAGTAACCCTCATAAAAATTATCCGCACTGAAGCCAAAGCCAGTGGGTTTTGGTCCGGCATCAAAATCGCCGAGGCGCAATCGACGAGCCAGGTCAGGCCCGCATGGACAAAAGCGCCGGGAGCGCTTTTGAACAACGCTTGCGTTGGCCCCGAAGGGGCGAGGCCCATGGATGGGCCGAGTAATCCGGGCCTGAGGGCGAGAAAGGCAGGATGCCGTATCTCGCCCGACCTGAAGCGAGGAGATGGAGCCGAGGGCAGCGGCGAAGCCGCCGATTTTGTTGGCCGGGAGCGGGGATTGCAAAGGGGGATGCGGAATCCCCCTTTGCCCGTTCGCCGATGACCATGCCGCATAAATCCCCAAACGCTTAGCGAACGGAACATTCCACCGCTCTCAAAAAAAATCTTCCCCCCCTCCCCCCACCGCACATTCCGACACTCAACAATTTAATAACATCCATCAATGATGCGCTATCATGCCCGCCTGGCAAGAACGTATAAACCTGAATCAAAATAATGACAAAAACACCCCAAGGGCTTAGCCCCGCGCTCATCGCGCTGATGTCCCTCGCTACCGGCCTCGCGGTAGCCAGCAACTACTATGCGCAACCATTGCTCGATACCATCGCCACCGCGTTTGACCTGTCGGTCAACCAGGCCGGGTTTATCGTGACCGCTGCCCAGTTGGGCTACGCGGCAGGCTTACTGTTCCTGGTGCCGCTCGGCGATATGTTTGAACGGCGCACCCTGATTGTCTCAATGACTCTCCTGGCAGCCGGCGGGATGCTGATCACCGCCAGCAGCCATTCCCTGTGGATGATGATTCTGGGCACCGCGCTCACCGGGCTGTTTTCGGTAGTGGCGCAAATTCTGGTGCCGCTGGCCGCGACCCTCGCCAGCCCGGACAAACGCGGTAAAGTGGTCGGCACCATTATGAGTGGCCTGCTATTGGGGATTTTGCTGGCGCGTACCGTTGCGGGATTGCTGGCGAATCTCGGCGGCTGGCGCACCGTTTACTGGGTAGCCTCGGTGCTGATGGCGCTGATGGCGATTGCCCTGTGGCGCGGCCTGCCGGTGGCGAAGCCCCAGACCCACCTGAATTACCCGCAGCTATTGCGCTCGGTATTCACGCTGTTTATCCACGATAAACTGCTACGCACCCGCGCGGCGCTCGGCTGCCTGACCTTCGCCAACTTCAGCATTCTCTGGACCTCGATGGCGTTTCTGCTGGCCGCGCCACCGTTTAACTTCTCCGAAGGCACCATCGGGCTGTTTGGCCTGGCAGGCGCAGCGGGCGCGTTAGGCGCGCGTCCGGCGGGCGGCCTGGCGGATAAAGGCAAATCGCATCTCACCACCACCGCCGGGCTGGTGCTGTTGCTGCTGTCGTGGATTGCCATCGCTCTCGGCCAGGCCTCGGTACTGGCGCTGATTATCGGCATTCTGGTGCTCGACCTGACGGTGCAGGGCGTGCACATCACCAACCAGAGCGTGATTTACCGCATCCATCCCGATGCCCGTAACCGTCTTACCGCAGGCTATATGACCAGCTATTTTATCGGCGGCGCGGCGGGCTCGTTAATTTCCGCCTCAGCCTATCAACATGCCGGCTGGAACGGGGTGTGTATTGCGGGCGCGACCGTGGCGCTTCTGAATTTACTGGTGTGGTGGAAAGGTTATCACCGCCATAACGGTCAGGGATAAAAGCGGGCGGCTTTACTTATCCAATTGTGCTTAAGGGTGTTAAGGCGGTTAAGTCTCTGTTAAGGTTAACAGGATCTATTCATCCCAGTGATTTTACCGTAGCTAACTAAATTAATTACAAATATGGACAGTCCTGCCGCCGTCACCGATACCCATCCCAGCAATGAAGCCTCATTGTGGGAAGGCGTGAAAGATAGCCTGCCGATCGTTATCAGCTACTTGCCGGTGGCATTCGCGTTTGGAATGAATGCCACCCGTCTTGGATTTACCCCCCTCGAAAGCCTTTTTTTCTCCTGCATTATTTACGCGGGCGCAAGCCAGTTTGTGATTACCGCGATGCTCGCCGCCGGCAGTTCGTTGTGGATCGCCGCGCTGACCGTGATGGCAATGGACGTGCGCCATGTGCTGTATGGCCCTTCCCTGCAAAGCCGCATTATCCGCTCGCTTAAAAAACCAAAAACCGCATTGTGGGCGTTTGGCCTGACCGATGAAGTGTTCGCCGCCGCCACCGCTAAACTGGTGCGCGACAACCGCCGCTGGAGCGAAAACTGGATGATCGGCATCGCCTTCTGCTCGTGGCTCTCTTGGGTGACAGGGACGCTGGTGGGCGCTTACGCCGGTAATGGTTTGCTGGAGGGCTACCCGGCCATTGAAGCGGCGATGAGCTTTATGCTGCCCGCGCTGTTTATGAGTTTCCTGCTGGTGTCATTTCAGCGCGCCCAGTCGTTAAGCGTCGCGGCTTCGCTGACCGGCGCGGTGCTGGGCGTGACGCTGTTTTCCATCCCGGTGGCGATTCTGGCGGGTATTGTCTGCGGTTGCCTGGTCGCGGTGATTGAGCCTATGAGAAGAAGCCGCGATGCGTACTGACGTCCTGCTGCTCGGCCTGCTGGTTGGCCTGGTCAACTATCTGTTTCGCTACCTGCCGCTGCGGGTGCGCGCCGGGAGTGTGCGGCCGGCAAAGCGCGGTGCAACCGGCGTTCTGCTCGACACCATCGGCATTGCGTCGATTTGCGCCTTGCTGGTGGTCTCCAGCGTGCCGGAAATCGTTCATGACGCCCGCCGACTCTTACCAACGCTGATTGGTTTCGCGGTCCTGGGCATAAGTTTTTACAAAACTCGCAGCATCATTATCCCGACGCTGTTGAGTGCGCTGGGCTATGGAATAGCCTGGAAATTGTTGACGGTAATATAGCGTTCCCATATTCGTTAAAATAAATAATACATTTACATTATTTGTTACCGTCGTTACTATATCGACTGCAATTAATGAGGTCATACCTGATGGATAGTTCGTTTACGCCCATTGAGCAAATGCTTAAATTCCGCGCCAGTCGCTACGAGGATTTCCCCTACCAGGAAATTTTGCTGACTCGCCTGTGCATGCATATGCAGGGTAAGCTGCTGGAAAACCGCAATAAAATGCTGAAAGCGCAAGGCATTAACGAGACCCTGTTTATGGCGTTGATTACCCTTGAGTCTCAGGAAAATCACAGCATTCAGCCAAGCGAATTGAGCTGCGCGCTGGGTTCATCACGCACCAATGCCACGCGCATTGCCGATGAACTGGAAAAGCGCGGCTGGATTGAACGCCGTGAAAGCGATAACGATCGCCGTTGCCTGCATTTACAGTTAACCGAAAAAGGCCAGGAGTTCCTGCGCCAGGTGTTGCCGCCGCAGCATAACTGCCTGCAACACTTATGGTCTTCCCTGGACGTTTCTGAAAAAGAGCAGCTGGAAAATATCACCCGCAAGCTGCTGACCCGTCTGGACCAAATGGATGCCGACGACACCATCCTTGAAGCGACGCGTTAATACGTAAGTCGCTCGTTTCGCAAACGTCCAATCGATACATCTAAGCTACAGTTACAGGCCAGCAGTTCACTGCTGGCCTTTTCTGACAACAGGTCGGCTCAGCCGACGAGAAAATAAGAAGATCGTGGAGAAAAACATGAGCGCAAATGCGGAGAATACGACCCCGCAGCAAGCGGTAAATAAGAAAGGCAAACGTAAAAGCCTGCTTATCTTATTGACGTTGCTCTTTATTATTCTGGCAGTGGCATATGGCATTTATTGGTTTTTAGTACTGCGTCATTACGAAGAAACCGACGATGCGTATGTGGCAGGGAATCAGGTACAGATCATGGCGCAGGTCTCTGGCAGCGTCACTCAAGTCTGGGCAGACAACACCGACTTCGTGAAACAGGGCGATGTGCTGGTGACGCTTGACCCGGTTGACGCGCAGCAGGCGTTTGAAAAAGCGCAGACCGAGCTGGCCTCCAGCGTGCGTCAAACGCATCAGCTAATGATCAACAGCAAGCAGTATCAGGCCAGTATCGAGGTGCAGAAAACCGCACTGGCCCAGGCGCAAAGTGACTTAAACCGTCGTATTCCGCTGGGTAGCGCCAATTTGATTGGTCGTGAAGAACTGCAACACGCCCGTGATGCAGTGACCAGCGCCCAGGCGCAGCTGGATGTGGCAATCCAACAGTACAACGCCAATCAGGCGATGGTGCTGGGGACCAAACTGGAAGACCAGCCCGCGGTGAAACAGGCGGCGACCGAAGTGCGTAACGCCTGGCTGGCGCTGGAACGTACCAAAATCGTCAGCCCAATCACCGGTTATGTTTCACGCCGTGCCGTGCAGCCAGGCGCGCAAATCAGCCCGACCACGCCGTTGATGGCAGTGGTGCCCGCCTCCAATCTGTGGGTGGACGCTAACTTCAAAGAGACCCAGCTGGCGCATATGCGTATCGGCCAGGCGGCTACGGTAGTGAGCGATATCTACGGCGACGAGGTGAAATACACCGGTAAAGTGGTCGGCCTGGATATGGGCACCGGCAGCGCGTTCTCGCTGCTGCCTGCGCAAAACGCGACCGGCAACTGGATCAAAGTGGTTCAGCGCTTACCAGTGCGCATTGAAATCGACGCCAAACAGCTGGAACAGCATCCACTGCGTATCGGCCTTTCCACGCTGGTGGAAGTCAACACCAGCAACCGTGATGGCCAGGTACTGGCAAGCCAGACCCGCTCTGAGCCCGTCTACCAAAGCAACGCCCGTGAGATTAGCCTTGAGCCCGTGAATACGCTTATCAACGATATCGTACGGGCCAACGCGAATTGAGTGGCGGAGGGGTTATGCAACAACGTAAACCGCTGGAGGGCGCGCAACTGGTCATCATGACCATTGCGCTGTCGCTGGCGACTTTTATGCAGGTGCTGGACTCCACCATCGCGAACGTGGCAATCCCCACCATCGCCGGTAACCTTGGCTCGTCGCTGAGCCAGGGCACCTGGGTGATTACCTCGTTCGGCGTGGCGAATGCGATTTCGATTCCCATCACCGGCTGGCTGGCCAAGCGCGTTGGCGAAGTAAAGCTGTTCCTGTGGTCGACCATTCTGTTTGTGATCGCCTCCTGGGCCTGCGGCGTCTCCTCCAGCCTGAACATGCTGATCTTCTTCCGCGTGATCCAGGGGATTGTCGCCGGGCCGCTGATCCCGCTCTCTCAGAGCTTATTGCTGAACAACTATCCGCCTGCCAAACGCAGTATCGCGCTGGCGCTGTGGTCGATGACGGTGATTGTCGCGCCGATCTGCGGCCCGATCCTCGGCGGCTGGATCAGCGATAACTATCACTGGGGCTGGATCTTCTTTATCAACGTGCCGATTGGCGCGCTGGTAGTGCTGCTGACGCTGCAAACGTTGCGCAACCGTGAGACCCGCACCGAACAGCGGCGCATTGATGCCGTGGGTTTAGGGCTGTTGGTGATCGGTATCGGCAGTTTGCAGGTAATGCTGGACCGGGGGAAAGAACTCGACTGGTTTAGCTCCAACGAAATCATCATTCTGACCATTGTTGCGGTGGTGTCGATAAGCTTCCTGATTGTCTGGGAGCTGACCGACGACAACCCGATAGTCGATCTGTCGTTGTTTAAGTCGCGCAACTTTACTATCGGCTGTTTGTGTATCAGCCTGGCGTACATGCTCTACTTCGGGGCCATCGTTCTGCTGCCGCAGTTGCTACAGGAGGTATACGGCTATACCGCAACCTGGGCGGGTCTGGCGTCAGCGCCGGTGGGGGTCATACCGGTGTTGCTCTCGCCCATTATTGGGCGGTTCGCACACCGGCTGGATATGCGCCGACTGGTGACGTTCAGCTTCATCATGTATGCGGTCTGTTTCTACTGGCGTGCATATACCTTCGAACCGGGAATGGATTTTGGCGCGTCGGCCTGGCCGCAGTTTATTCAGGGCTTCGCCGTGGCGTGTTTCTTTATGCCGTTGACCACCATTACCCTGTCCGGGCTGCCGCCGGAACGCCTGGCTGCCGCATCGAGTTTGTCGAACTTTATGCGTACGCTGGCAGGTTCTATCGGGACATCGATCACTACCACGCTGTGGACCAACCGCGAGTCGCTGCATCACGCTCAGCTTACCGAGTCGGTAAACCCTTACAACCCGAATGCCCAGGAGATGTATAGCCAGCTTCAGGGGCTGGGGATGAGCCGGGAGCAGGCGTCAGGCTATCTGGCGCAGCAAATCACCAACCAGGGGCTCATTATCTCGGCAAACGAGATTTTCTGGGTCTCTGCGGGGGTGTTCCTGGTGCTGCTGGGGCTGGTGTGGTTTGCCAAACCGCCCTTCGGGGCGGGCGGCGGAGGCGGTGGCGCGCATTAGCGCCCTGTTACTGCAACTAAAAAAAGCGCCATTGGCGCTTTTTTTATGGGCACAGCGTGAGGACTAGATGTGCAGTTCTTTCAGCGTTTCTTTCGGCAGCGCCAGCTCGTCGTTGCTGTTAACGCCCACGCCGCGATCGACGATGTGACGGGCGATTTCCTGCGCTTCTTCCAGAGAGTGCATATGGTAGGTGCCGCACTGGTAAACGTTCAGTTCCGGGATTTGGTTCTGCTCTTTCACCTTCAGCACGTCTTCCATTGCCGCTTTCCATGCGTCAGCCACGCGTTGTTCCTGCGGCTCGCCAATCAGGCTCATGTAGAAGCCGGTGCGACAGCCCATCGGCGAAATGTCGATGATTTCCACGCCGTTGCCGTTCAGGTGATCGCGCATAAAGCCCGCGAACAGGTGCTCCAGCGTGTGAATGCCTTTTTCCGGCATCACTTCCTGGTTAGGCACGCAGAAACGCAGATCGAATACGGTGATGGTGTCGCCGTGCGGAGTATGCATGGTTTTGGCTACACGCACCGCCGGCGCCTGCATACGGGTATGGTCAACGGTAAAGCTATCCAGTAATGGCATCGGGTCACCTCCAGGCAGTGATATTTTTTAAATTAAAATGAACTATTGGTTTCCAGGCGAGTCTGAATATATGAAAGACGCGCATTTGTTATCATCATCCCTGTCTTCAGAGATGAAATTTTTGGCCACACACGGTGTGGCCTTTTTCTTTTCCTAGCCTTGCTTCGCCAGAAAATCTTCAAACGATTCCGTATCTGCCGCTTCAATAGCGCGCTGGCGCTCCCAGGATTCAACCTGTTCTTTCGCAAAATCGGCTTCGCTCAGCACTTCCAGCGGCTCTTCACGCAGCTGCGCGCGATACTGCTCCGCCAGTGCCCGACCGGTGCCGCCAATCCCTTTTTCAATCATCGAACTCAGGATACGCGCCGAGTAGGTTAATTCCGGGTTGTCGAAACAGGCGACCAGCTGTTGGCAAACGTCCTGATACTGACGATTACCGGCGATGCCGTCGAGCGTTTGGGCGACGGTCATTAAATCACGGAACAGATCTTTACCCACTTTCTCAAGCGGATGTTGTGCCGTTTCGCAGCCGATACCCAGGGTTAAGCCCGGTTTGCGGCCTTCAAGGATCACGCGGTTCCAGTTTGTACGGGTACACAGCAGTTCATCGCTGCTCATTTCCGGCGCATCCGCCAGCACGCACCAGATCATAAACAGATCCAGGAAACGCACCTGCTGCTCATCCACGCCCGTCGCTGAGAACGGGTTGATATCCAGCGAACGCACTTCGATATATTCAATGCCGCCGCGCATCAGCGCATCCGACGGCGACTCGCCTTTGCGGGTGACGCGTTTCGGACGGATAGGCGCGTACAGCTCGTTTTCAATCTGCAGAATATTGGTATTAATTTGCAGATGCTTATCGCCCTCTTTCAGGCCGATTTTCGCGTACTCTTCCGACGGGGTTTTAATCGCCCGCTTCAATCCTGCCACATACGTGTCGAGATCGTTAAACGTAATCCCGAGATTGCTTTGCGATTTATTGGTATAGCCCAAATCGCTCAGGCGCAAAGATGTGGCATACGGCAGGTAATACATGCCGCATTCGGTTTTTTCGAACGGCAGTGTGGTCGGTTTGCCCTGCAGGAAAGAGGCGCAAATCGCCGGCGATGCGCCGAAAAGATACGGGATCACCCAGCCAAAACGATAATAGTTGCGGATCAGGCGGAAATAACCTGCCGAGATGGCAGCTTTGCCACTGTCGCTATCGGTAACGCCGCATTTCGCCTGCCAGAACGCCAGCGGTAGCGAGAAGTTGTAATGCACACCAGAGATGGTTTGCATTAGCGCGCCATAGCGGTTTCTCAGCCCTTCGCGGTACAGCGTTTTCAGGCGGCCAATATTGGAGCTGCCGTACTGCGCCAGTTCGATATCCTGGCCGTCTTCGATATAGCACGGCATACTGAGCGGCCACATACGTTCATCGCCCAGCTTGCGTGCTACGTGACGATGAATATCGCGCAGCACCGCCAGCATATGGTCGATATCGTCATCAACGGGCGTAATAAACTCCAGTAGCGCTTCCGCAAAGTCGGTAGTGATCCACTGATGCGTGAGCGTTGAACCCAGGCTCTCTGGATGCCCGGTTTGGGCCAAATGCCCTTCTGGCGTCACGCGTAATGTTTCGCGCTCCAGCCCACGACGAATGCCCTGTAGCACATCAGGATGATTTTCCAGCCAGGCCAGCGCCTGTGATACGTCCGGGATCAAATTGACCTCCCGCCTGTCGAATTCATTTTTATTAAGCATAATTGTAATGGTTGACGATTAAAGGTCACTCAAACAATCCAATTAGTGCCACCACGCCATCCCCTGGAGCGTTGCCAGTGCCACAATGATGTAGCGCAACGCTTTACCCAGGCATAAAAAAAATACCACCGGCCCCCACGATAAACGCAGCCATCCGGCAAGCAGGCACAACAAATCGCCTATGACAGGCATCCAGCTAAGTAATAGCGCAACTGGACCAAAACGTTGTAGCCAGTAAACCGCTTTTTCCTGCCAGCGCGACGTTTCGCGTAACGGAAAAAACCGACCAAGAATAACGTTAGTCAGGCCTCCAAGGCTATTACCTATTGTTGCTATTAAAACTAATACCCACGGCTCGCTTTTCCCGGCCAGTAACAACGCGATCAACACCGCTTCGGAACTGCCGGGTAATAAAGTAGCGCTCAAAAAACTGCTGGAGAACAGCGAGAACAGTGACAGCGCGTCACTCACAGTAAGCGTACGTCCACCGCATCCATCCCTGCCCGCTGGGCAGCCTGGATACCGAAATCCGCATCTTCGAAGACCACGCATTTTTCAGGCGCAACGCCCATCAGCGCGGCACAACGCAAAAAAGTATCCGGGGCAGGTTTGTGATGCTGAACGTGATCGGCGGCGACAACCGCCTGGAAATAGTGGCGCAAGCCTAAATGCGCTAATAACGCCTCGGCAATAGCGCTTTCACTGCCAGTGCCGACGGCCATAGGACGACGCCCATGCCACGATTTAACCACGTCGATTAACGGCAGCGGGCGCACGGTATCCAGCAGCATCGCTTTGACTGCCAGCGTTTTTTCGCGCGCCAGTTCATGCGGGTCGAGCGTCGCACCATTGAGGGCGATAACCGCTTCGGCGATACGCCAGGTAGGGGAACCATTGAGCGCAACCATGGCTTCGAGGTCAAATTGCATACCGTAACGTCCTAATACGTCGCTCCACGCCTTGCGGTGTGTCGGTTCGGTATCCAGGATGGTGCCATCCATATCGAAAATTAGCCCGTCGTAACGATCGTACATTTAGCCCCCAAAGCTGATTACAGGAGCGTTACTTTAGCGTAAACAAGGGTAAATGTCGCTGACTGAACCTGAGGTTATGTTTGGGCGATGAAGGATTGAGCAAAAAAGATGTTGATAAGAAGAGAAGGGTGCATTCGGGAGGATTCAATAATGGTGCATCCGGGAGGATTCGAACCTCCGACCGCTCGGTTCGTAGCCGAGTACTCTATCCAGCTGAGCTACGGATGCATCGGGGATACTGCTATAACCGCTGAACTGTCGTCACTGACACATCAGGGAGAATAATGGTGCATCCGGGAGGATTCGAACCTCCGACCGCTCGGTTCGTAGCCGAGTACTCTATCCAGCTGAGCTACGGATGCATCGGGGATACTGCTATAACCGCTGAACTGTCGTCACTGACACATCAGGGAGAATAATGGTGCATCCGGGAGGATTCGAACCTCCGACCGCTCGGTTCGTAGCCGAGTACTCTATCCAGCTGAGCTACGGATGCAAATGGCGGTGAGGCGGGGATTCGAACCCCGGATGCAGCTTTTGACCGCATACTCCCTTAGCAGGGGAGCGCCTTCAGCCTCTCGGCCACCTCACCACACGCCTCTTGCGAGTGCCCCGAAGAACTTGTTTCTGCTCATCGGCGCTGCGTGGCGCACATATTACTTTCTGGGACTTATAAGTCAAACAATTTTTCCCGACTCTGTTTCGTTTGCACAATTCACGCGCAATTCGTCTGCTTTGCCAACAAAAAGGGCGTTTAATCAACATGAAACCACAGAGAAATCGCGTAAAAATGCAGGGCAGCAACAAGGGCAAAAAGGGAAGAAAGAGGAAATAAAGACAGGGAAAGGAGGTTGCGTCTCGCCATGCAGCGAGACGCGATAACTTTAGAAACTGGACTGTTGCGATTTTTCAGCCTGGATACGCTGGTAGATCTCTTCACGGTGTACGGAAACTTCTTTGGGGGCGTTTACGCCAATGCGTACCTGGTTACCCTTTACCCCAAGAACCGTTACAGTCACCTCATCACCAATCATGAGGGTCTCACCAACTCGACGAGTCAGAATCAGCATTCTTTGCTCCTTGAAAGATTAAAAGAGTCGGGTCTCTCTGTATCCCGGCATTATCCATCATATAACGCCAAAAAGTAAGCGATGACAAACACATAAAGTGTAAGCAGTCACGGCATCACATTCTGTTAAACCTAAGTTTAGCCGATCCAGAAATTTTCAACCCGACTTTATCGTTATATACCCGTTCACATCCATGCTACAGAAAGTCCTACAACTCGTTACATCTTATCGCAAACATTCTCTTTGCGACGGATTCACGAGCCCTGTCAGCCCACTGACACACGAGAAATAAGGGGTAACGTGGGTAGAGAGAGAAAGGCGCCATAACAACGGATTGTTATAGCGCCTTCGCCTATACCTTATTCATTATGAGAGTCGCGATGCGACCCAGTTTTCTACGCTGGCAAGGGCTGCCGGCAATGCCTGGGCATCCGTACCACCGGCTTGCGCCATGTCCGGACGTCCACCGCCTTTACCCCCAACCTGCGAAGCTACCATACCGATCAATTCACCTGCTTTTACGCGGTCGGTCAAATCTTTCGAGACCCCCGCAATCAGAGAAACCTTAGCATCGGCAACGGTCGCCAGTACGATAACCGTGGAGCCCAGTTGATTTTTCAGGTCATCAACCATCGTACGCAGCATTTTCGGTTCAACGCCGGTCAGTTCGCTGACCAGCAGTTTTACGCCATTGATTTCAATGGCTTTACTGCTGAGGTTCGCGCTTTCCTGAACAGCCTGTTGTTCTTTCAACTGCTGCAGCTCTTTTTCAAGCTGACGCGTACGCTCAATCACCGCACGAACTTTATCGTTCAGATTCTGGCTGTCGCCTTTGAGCAGTTGCGCGATATCGTGCAATTGATCGTTCTGGGCGTGAACCTGCGCCAGCGCGCCTTCGCCAGTGACCGCTTCGATACGGCGTACGCCCGCCGCGGTGCCGGACTCAGCAACAATATGGAACAGACCGATATCGCCGGTGCGATCGGCATGAATACCGCCGCACAGCTCGGTGGAGAAATCGCCCATGCTCAGTACGCGCACATGTTCGTCATATTTCTCGCCGAACAGCGCCATTGCGCCTTTCGCTTTGGCCGTTTCAAGATCCATTACCTGGGTTTCAATCGGCAGGTTACGGCGGATTTGCGCGTTCACCAGATCTTCCACTGCGCGGATCTCTTCCGGCTTCATGGCTTCAAAATGAGAGAAGTCAAAACGCAGGCCTTTATCGTTAACCAGCGAGCCTTTCTGTGCAACGTGGGTGCCCAGCACCTGGCGCAATGCCGCATGCATTAAGTGAGTGGCGGAGTGGTTCAGACGGATACGCGCACGACGTGCTTCGTCCACCTGCGCTTTCACGCCCTCGCCCACTTTCAGCACGCCGCTGGTCAGTTTGCCGATATGGCCGATTGCCTGACCATACTTCTGGGTATCTTCGACGCAGAAGGCAAAACCATTGCCCAGCAACTCGCCGCGATCGCCCACCTGGCCGCCGGATTCCGCATAGAACGGCGTTTCGTTCAGGATCACCACCGCCTGCTCGCCGGCTGAGATTTGCTCAACGGCTTTGCCGTCAACAAACAGCGCAGTCACTTTGCCCGTCAGTTCAACGTGGTCATAGCCTTTAAATTCAGATGCGCCTTCAACGCGGATCATGGCGTTATAGTCAGCGCCAAAACCGCTGGATTCACGCGCGCGACGGCGCTGCGCTTCCATCGCGGCTTCAAAGCCCGCTTCGTCAACTTTGATGTTACGCTCGCGGCACACGTCAGCGGTCAAATCCACCGGGAAACCGTAAGTGTCATACAGACGGAACGCGGTTTCACCATCCAGGGTATCGCCGGACAGTTTCGCCAGTTCTTCGTCCAGCAGCGCCAGGCCACGCTCAAGCGTACGGGCAAATTGCTCTTCTTCAGTTTTCAGAATTTGCTCAACCTGAGCCTGCTGACGTTGCAGATCTTCACCGGCGGAACCCATCACGCGAATCAGCGGGCCAACCAGCTTGTAGAAGAAGGTGTCCTTCGCGCCCAGCATATTGCCGTGACGGATCGCGCGACGAATGATACGGCGCAGCACGTAGCCACGGTTTTCATTCGACGGGATAACCCCATCGGCAATTAAAAATGCGCAGGAGCGGATGTGGTCAGCGATAACCCGCAGAGATTTGTTGCTCAGATCGGTTGCGCCGGTTTCTTTCGCCACTGCCTGAATCAGATCGCGGAACAGGTCAATTTCATAGTTGGAGTTAACGTGTTGCAGTACCGCCGCAATACGCTCCAGGCCCATACCGGTATCGACGGACGGTTTCGGCAGCGGTTCCATCGTACCGTCGGCCTGACGGTTGAACTGCATAAATACGATGTTCCAGATTTCGATATAGCGGTCGCCGTCCTCTTCCGGGCTTCCCGGAGGGCCACCCCAGATATGGTCACCATGGTCGAAGAAAATCTCGGTGCAAGGACCGCACGGACCGGTATCGCCCATCTGCCAGAAGTTATCAGAGGCGTAAGCTGCACCTTTGTTGTCGCCGATACGAATAATACGTTCGCGCGGGACGCCCACTTCTTTTTCCCAGATTTCATAGGCTTCATCGTCAGATTCGTAAACGGTGACCCATAAACGATCTTTCGGCAGGTTAAACCACTGCTCGCCGGTCAACAGCTCCCAGGCGTACTGGATAGCATCATGTTTGAAATAGTCACCGAAGCTGAAGTTGCCCAGCATTTCGAAGAATGTGTGGTGACGGGCGGTGTAACCGACGTTTTCCAGATCGTTGTGTTTACCACCCGCACGCACGCAGCGCTGCGCGGTCGTTGCGCGGGAATAATTACGCTTATCGAGACCAAGGAAAACATCCTTGAACTGGTTCATCCCGGCGTTGGTAAACAGCAGTGTGGGATCGTTGTTGGGAACCAGAGAGCTGCTGGCAACTACCTGATGTCCTTTACTATGGAAAAAATCGAGAAACGCCTGACGGATCTCAGCGGTGCTCTTGCTCATAATTATCCTGAAATCAAGCTAACGAATTGTCGTAAGCCGGACATGATAAACCGACTGGTGAATCGCTGTCCGCCCTGACGGGAAAAAAGTGGGAATAAGATAAGTTTTCTGAGGAGGGAAGTAAAATCCAGGATGCGCTCAATCGGCAAAATTTCGGTATATCTCCTGTATATCCTCCATCAGGAAGCCTCTGTACAGCAAAAACCGCTGCACTTTTACCTTCTCAGGATAGTTACGCGGTAACGGTTCGCCAAATTTGCGTACGGCGATATCCCAGGTGATTTGCTGCCAATCGATGTCACATGCACGAAACGCGGCGTCACAGTGCTCGCGGGTTAACCCTTTTTGCTGTAATTCCTGACGGATACGCTGTGGGCCATACCCTTTGCGGGACCGGCTGGCGATATACCGCCCTGCGAAGTTGGCGTCATCCAGCCAGTTGTGCTCATAGCACCAGAGAATCACATTTTCGACGTCTTCAGCGGAGATAGGTTCAGCTTCATCCTGTGGCGACTTCATCATAAAAGGCGCAGCCAGCTTGCGACGCAGCTCTTGCTCGCTGTGATCGCGCATGGCGAGTAAACGGGTCGCCCGATCGCATAAACGTGCGTATACCGAGCGGCGGGGAGAACGGTCAGTCATATCAAATTACGCGTCAGTAATAAAAAAGGGCTGCCTGGGCAGCCCTGAGAATCAGAAGTCTTCGTTAGTTTCTGACTCGTCTTTTTCATACTCTTCAGTAGAGAAAGCCGGTTTGTCATCCTGATTGTGCAACAGTTGCTCACGCAGTTTCTTTTCAATCTCCTGCGCAATCCCTTTGTTTTCCTTCAGGAAGTTAGTGGCGTTCGCTTTACCCTGGCCCACTTTCTCGCCATTGTAGCTATACCACGCACCCGCTTTTTCAATCAGCTTGTGCTTCACGCCCAGGTCAACCAGCTCGCCGTAGAAGTTGATGCCTTCACCGTAAAGGATCTGGAATTCAGCCTGTTTAAACGGCGCTGCAATTTTGTTCTTCACCACTTTCACGCGGGTTTCGCTACCCACCACTTCGTCGCCCTCTTTCACGGCGCCGATACGGCGGATATCAAGACGTACGGAAGCGTAGAACTTCAGCGCGTTACCACCGGTAGTGGTTTCCGGGTTACCGAACATCACACCAATCTTCATACGGATCTGGTTGATGAAAATCAGCAGCGTGTTGGACTGCTTCAGGTTACCTGCGAGTTTACGCATTGCCTGGCTCATCATACGTGCCGCAAGGCCCATGTGAGAGTCACCGATTTCACCTTCGATTTCCGCTTTCGGCGTCAGCGCCGCAACGGAGTCGACGATGATCACGTCAACCGCGCCGGAACGCGCTAAGGCGTCACAGATTTCGAGCGCTTGTTCACCGGTGTCCGGCTGAGAACACAGCAGGTTGTCGATATCAACGCCCAGCTTGCGTGCATAGACCGGGTCCAGCGCGTGTTCAGCATCGATAAAGGCACAGGTTTTACCTTCGCGCTGCGCTGCGGCGACAACCTGCAGGGTCAGCGTGGTTTTACCGGAAGATTCCGGACCATAGATCTCAACGATACGGCCCATCGGCAGACCGCCCGCGCCAAGCGCGATATCGAGGGAGAGTGAGCCCGTTGAAATGGTTTCCACATCCATGGAGCGGTCTTCACCCAGACGCATGATGGAGCCTTTACCAAATTGCTTTTCAATTTGGCCCAGAGCTGCCGCTAACGCCTTCTGTTTGTTTTCGTCGATAGCCATTTTTACTCCTGTCATGCAAAGTGAAGCACCATCGCCCACGTTGCCGCTATTATTTCGATGAAGCAATTATACTGTATAGTCATACAGTATCAAGCCTTTTGTAGAAATTGTTGCCAGAGCGTTTTTAACGCATAAACCGTGGCCTGACGCCGCACGGCATCGCGGTCGCCGCTAAAACATTCATGCCGCGTGAGAGTCTCGCCATGACAGCTGGCGAACCCAAACCAGACCGTGCCCACCGGCTTTTTCTCGCTGCCGCCGTCCGGCCCGGCAATCCCGCTAATAGAAACCGCATAGCTGGCATTGGCGGCAGCCAGGGCGCCCTGCGCCATCTGGATCACCACCGGCTCGCTCACGGCACCGTGCTGGTTGAGCGTGTCGTCGTCAACGCCGATCATTTGCGCTTTTGCCTCGTTACTGTAGGTGACAAATCCGCGTTCAAACCAGGCGGAACTGCCCGCAATATCAGTAATTGCTTTCGCGACCCAGCCGCCGGTACAAGACTCCGCCGTCGTTACCGTCGCGCCCTGGCGTTTTAACGCTTCGCCCACCGTTTTGCTCAGCTGCTTCAATTCATCGTCAGTCATCACGGCTCCAATTGTAGTGAGGGCAGTGCGCTTAGCAACGCGCACTGCCCTTTTTCAGCGATTACATTTTGCGTTTACGAGATCGATTCCAGAAAGCCGCTACTGAACGCGCGCCATCGCCACCGCCTGGCCCAGTTGCCATACCGCCATCGCGTAATGGGTGCTGTGGTTGTAGCGCGTGATGGTGTAGAAATTCGGCAAACCGTACCAGTACTGATAACGCGTCCCGATATCCAGGCGCAGCAAACTGACCTGCGAGTGGCTGCCCAACGGCTGTTGCGGCGTTAAGCCAGCAGCCGCCAGCTGTGCCGGAGAATATTTGGTCTTGAAGCCGTTTTCTAAACCTGGCGCTTCACCATTGGCCTGTACGGCCACCGGCTCGCCTTTCTCCCAGCCGTGTGCTTTGAAGTAATTTGCTACGCTGCCGATGGCATCAACCGGATCCCAGAGATTAATATGGCCATCTCCATTAAAATCAACGGCATATTCTTTATAGGAGGATGGCATAAACTGTCCGTAGCCCATCGCACCGGCAAACGAACCTTTCAGCTCCAACGGGTCGTCGCCTTCATCACGCGACATCAGCAAAAAGGTTTCCAGTTCGCTGGAGAAATATTCGGCGCGGCGCGGATAAGCGAATGAAAGGGTTGCCAGCGCATCCAGAATGCGGGTCTTGCCCATCACGCGCCCCCAGCGGGTTTCCACACCGATAATACCAACGATAATTTCCGGCGGTACGCCGTACACCATAAAGGCGCGATTCAGCGCGTCCTGGTATTGATTCCAAAAAACAACGCCGTTCTGGACGTTGTCCGGGGTAATGAATTTATCGCGATAACGCAGCCATGCCCCGTTAGGCCCGGAAGGCGGCAGCGTGGTCGGCGCTTGTCGGTCCATCAGGCGCAGCACGTAGTCCAGCCGCTTGGCCTGAGAAAGCACCTCGTGAAGCTGTTGGCGGTTAAAGCCGTGTTTGCTGACCATCATATCGATGAATTTTTCAGCGGCGGGGTTATTAGCAAAATCTCCGCTGGAGAGATAAACATCATGCTGCGGCTGAAGTAAAAATCCGCCTTGCGGCGTACCCACAGTATTGGCGGCGGCAGTTTCTGTAGTGGTTTTAGGTTTACTGCTGCATGCGGAAAGCAGCACCAGAAGAGGCAAAAGAGCAGCATAACGACGCTTAATCATGAGTTGTCCATAAAGCAAATCAAACGAGTGAATATCATGGTAGAACATTCAGAGCGGGAGGCGAAGCGCAGAGCGCCCTAATGGGAAATTATCGGAATCACAGCGGCCGGCTGCCCTCGCTAAAATTTGATGAAAATCAAACAAAGTTGTGGTCATACAAAACCTTACACAACTTTGGGCGGCACGGTTTTGACTCTCCCCTAAGGGGAAGGTTTAGAGTTTGGCGACAAATCGTACCCAAAGGAAATTATCATGCGTCGCACATTCCTGCTTTCTCTGCTTGGCCTTGCCGTTTCCGGCAGTGCCCTGGCCGCAACGTCGCAAACTGACTTTCTGGCCCAGTATGGCCTTGCGGGTAAAAACACCCAGCAAATGGTTGAGGCTATCGACCAGAATCCGCAAGCGCGCCCGCTGCCGTTTAGCGCGTCAATCACCAGTACCGAGTTAAAATTATCGGACGGTAAACAGGCTTACGCGTTCCCGTTAGCGGATAAATTTTATCTCTCCGTCGCACCTTACGAACATCAGACCCATCCTTGTTTCAACCACAGTTTGTCGGGTTGCCAGGGAGAAATGCCGAACACCACCTTCGACGTTAAAGTGACCGATCTTAAAGGCAATGTGGTGCTGCAAAAAAGCGTGAAGAGCTATCAGAACGGCTTTGTGGGGTTGTGGCTGCCGCGCGATATGCAGGGCACTCTGGATGTGAGCTATCAGGGAAAAACCGCCTCCTCGCCTATCGCGACCAACAGCGAGAGCCAGACCTGCCTCACTACCATGAAGCTTTAACACCGCTATGAAGAGATGATGCGCCCTTGCCGCATCATCTCTTACGAGCCGCAGCGTAAACCTGCTGTAATCCCCTGCACTGCCTGCCACGCTTTTAGACGTTGCCTCGCAAGAATGATTTTTTCTGCACAAATGCGTTTACAACCCTTGCCAGGCTTCTGGTAACGTGGCGTCGTCAGTCACCCGCCGCCTCGGGTGAATCACACTAATAAAGAGTGTTAAGATGTGCACTCTAAAAACTCTTTTCCCGCTGTGCGATTTAAAACGAGCAAAATCAGATGATTGAGTCTACTGACAAGGACTTTACCGACCATACGCCCATGATGCAGCAGTACCTGCGTCTTAAATCACAGCATCCAGAAATCCTGCTTTTCTATCGAATGGGCGATTTCTATGAGCTGTTTTACGATGATGCGAAACGCGCGTCGCAGTTGCTGGATATTTCGCTGACCAAACGCGGCGCATCGGCAGGCGAGCCTATCCCAATGGCGGGCGTCCCCCATCATGCGGTAGAAAACTATCTGGCGAAGCTGGTCAATCTCGGCGAGTCTGTGGCGATCTGCGAACAAATCGGCGATCCAGCCACCAGTAAAGGGCCGGTTGAGCGCAAAGTGGTACGCATCGTTACGCCAGGCACCATTAGCGACGAAGCGCTGTTACAGGAGCGCCAGGATAACCTGCTAGCCGCACTGTGGCAGGACAGCAAAGGGTTTGGCTACGCCACGCTGGATATTAGCTCTGGCCGGTTCCGCCTTAGCGAGCCGCAGGATCGGGAAACCATGGCTGCGGAGTTGCAGCGCACCAATCCTGCGGAACTGCTGTACGCCGAAGATTTTGCCGAAATGTCGCTGATCGAGGGCCGTCGCGGTTTGCGTCGCCGCCCACTATGGGAATTTGAAATCGACACGGCGCGCCAACAGCTCACTATGCAGTTCGGCACCCGGGACCTGACGGGCTTTGGCGTGGAAAACGCGCCGCGCGGGCTATGCGCCGCCGGTTGTCTGCTGCAGTACGTCAAAGATACGCAACGCACCTCGCTGCCTCATATTCGATCTATCACGATGGAGCGCCAGCAGGACAGCATCATCATGGATGCCGCCACGCGCCGCAATCTGGAAATCACCCTGAATCTGAGTGGTGGCATTGAAAATACTGTGGCTTCTGTGCTGGATAGCACCGTCACGCCTATGGGCAGCCGTATGCTGAAACGCTGGCTGCATATGCCGGTACGCCATCACGAAACATTGCGTTCGCGCCAGCAAACCATCGCCGCGCTGATGGATCGCACCAGCGAACTCCAGCCTGTGCTGCGTCAGGTGGGCGATCTGGAGCGTATTCTGGCTCGCCTGGCGCTGCGTACCGCGCGTCCTCGCGATTTAGCGCGCATGCGTCATGCATTCCAGCAGTTGCCGATTCTGAACGAACTGCTTGGCGAAATAGACAGCGAGCACGTGCAAACCCTGCGTCAAAATATGGGCGAGTTTAGCGAGCTATGTTCATTGCTGGAGCGCGCCATTATTGACTCTCCGCCTGTGTTAATTCGTGACGGCGGGGTCATTGCTCCTGGCTATAACGAAGAGCTGGATGAGTGGCGCGCGTTGGCAGACGGTGCGACTGATTATCTTGATCGTCTGGAAATCCGCGAGCGTGAAAAACTGGGGCTGGATACGCTGAAGGTCGGCTTCAATGCCGTCCACGGTTATTACATTCAGGTCAGCCGCGGGCAAAGCCATTTGGTGCCGATGAATTATGTACGCCGTCAGACGCTGAAAAACGCCGAGCGCTACATCATCCCTGAGTTAAAAGAGTACGAAGACAAAGTCCTCACCTCAAAAGGAAAAGCGCTGTCGCTGGAAAAACAGCTCTACGATCAGCTGTTCGATATGCTACTACCGCATTTGGCTGATTTGCAGCAAAGCGCCAGCACGCTTGCCGAATTGGATGTTCTGGTAAACCTCGCCGAGCGCGCGTTAACGCTTAATTACTGCTGCCCCACCCTGAGTGATAAACCTGGCATTAACATTGTCGAAGGGCGTCACCCGGTGGTGGAACAGGTGCTTAACGAACCCTTTATCGCTAACCCGTTGGCCCTGTCTGCCCAGCGCAAGATGTTGATTATTACCGGTCCGAACATGGGCGGTAAAAGTACCTATATGCGCCAGACCGCGCTGATCGTCTTAATGGCCTATATCGGTAGCTTCGTACCCGCAACGCAGGCGGAAATCGGCCCCATTGACCGGATATTTACCCGTGTTGGCGCTGCGGATGACCTGGCCTCGGGCCGGTCAACCTTTATGGTTGAAATGACCGAAACCGCCAATATTCTGCATAACGCCACCGAGTACAGTCTGGTGCTTATGGATGAGATTGGCCGAGGTACCTCTACTTACGACGGGTTATCCCTGGCGTGGGCCTGTGCGGAAAGCCTGGCGAACCGTATTAAGGCGTTTACCCTGTTCGCGACGCACTATTTTGAACTCACTACGCTGCCTGAAAAAATGGAAGGCGTCGCCAACGTACATCTGGATGCCATCGAGCATGGTGATACTATCGCCTTTATGCATACCGTGCAGGAAGGCGCGGCCAGTAAGAGCTATGGCCTGGCGGTAGCGGCACTGGCTGGCGTACCGAAAGACGTGATCAAACGCGCGCGTCAGAAGCTGCGTGAGCTTGAGAATCTTTCAGGCAACGCATCGGCAACGCAAATTGACGGTACGCAGATGTCGCTGCTTGCCGTAGCGGAAGAAACCAGCCCGGCGGTAGAAGCGCTGGAGGCACTGGATCCCGACTCGCTGTCGCCGCGTCAGGCGCTGGAATGGGTTTACCGGCTGAAAAACTTAGTCTAACGATGGCAAAGAAAGCGCGGAGAAGGGTGAAAACGCGTGTTCGCGCTTTACGACGCGCATAAAAAAATCTCTCGCCAGGAGAGATTTTCTGAGTAAAAAGGCGGTGAAATTCACCGCCTTTTTAAGAGCAAAACTTATTCGCGGAACAGCGCTTCAATGTTCAGACCCTGAGTCTGAAGAATTTCGCGCAGACGGCGCAACCCTTCGACCTGAATCTGACGAACACGCTCGCGAGTCAGGCCGATTTCACGACCCACATCTTCGAGCGTCGCCGCTTCATAGCCCAGCAGGCCGAAACGACGCGCCAACACTTCACGCTGTTTGGCGTTCAGTTCGAACAGCCATTTGACGATACTTTGTTTCATGTCATCGTCTTGCGTGGTGTCTTCCGGGCCGTTGTCTTTTTCATCGGCCAGGATGTCCAGCAGCGCTTTCTCTGAGTCGCCACCCAGCGGGGTGTCAACAGAGGTAATGCGCTCGTTGAGACGCAGCATACGGCTTACGTCATCAACCGGTTTATCCAACTGCTCGGCAATCTCTTCCGCGCTGGGCTCATGGTCCAGCTTGTGGGAAAGTTCACGTGCAGTACGCAGATAAACGTTCAACTCTTTAACAATATGAATCGGCAGACGGATGGTACGGGTTTGATTCATGATCGCCCGTTCAATCGTTTGACGAATCCACCATGTAGCGTAGGTTGAGAAGCGGAACCCGCGTTCCGGGTCAAATTTCTCGACAGCGCGAATCAGCCCCAGGTTGCCCTCTTCAATCAGATCCAGCAAAGCCAGACCACGATTGCTGTAGCGACGAGCAATTTTTACCACCAGACGCAGGTTACTTTCGATCATGCGGCGGCGGGAGGCGACATCACCACGCAGAGCGCGGCGCGCGAAATAGACTTCTTCTTCTGCTGTTAACAGCGGGGAATAACCAATTTCCCCCAGATACAGTTGAGTCGCGTCCAGCACACGCTGTGTTGAACCCTGCGACAACAGCTCTTCTTCAGCTAAGTCGTTATCACTGGGTTCCTCTTCTACTAAGGCTTTTTCGTCAAAAGCCTCTACTCCGTTCTCATCAAATTCCGCGTCTTCATTTAAATCATGAACTTTCAGCGTATTCTGACTCATAAAGGTGGCTCCTACCCGTGATCCCTAAGTAAAGCAACTGGCACTTTCTCGTTTGGACACCATGACAACAACAGTCAGTAACGTCCTTCAAAGCAGAGTGACAAACCGCTTTACTAAATTATCGCTGCGGTAAGTAACGCAGCGGGTTTACGGATTTCCCCTTGTAACGAATTTCAAAATGCAAGCGTGTAGAACTGGTTCCGGTGCTACCCATGGTAGCTATTTTTTGCCCCGCCTTAACTTCTTGTTGTTCCCGGACCAGCATCGTATCGTTATGGGCGTAGGCACTCAGGTAATCATCGTTATGTTTTATGATGATTAGATTACCGTAACCGCGCAGTGCATTACCGGCATAAACTACCCGCCCGTCCGCTGTGGCGATGATAGCCTGCCCTTTACTGCCTGCGATATCGATCCCTTTGTTACCGCCTTCGTTAGCGGAGAAGTTCTCGATAACCTTGCCTTCAGCCGGCCAGCGCCATGTAGAAATCGGCGAACTGGTTGTCGTGCTGCTGACAGTCGGTTCAGTAGAGCTAACCACAGGTGCCGTAACCGGTGCTGTGACAACAGTCCCAGTACCCGGATTGTTCGGCAACATTTTGTTAGCACTTTGTTCACCTGAGGACTCAGAATACGTAATTGTTGGTTTCGACGCAACTACCGTGGTGGAATTTTGTGCAGGTGGGGTAATGATCCCCTGCGCAGTAGCATCGGCCTGGGTAATTGCATTACCGCCAGTGATAGGCGTTCCCGATGCGTTTCCAACCTGCAGCGTCTGTCCGACGTTCAAACCATAAGGGGGCTGGACGTTGTTACGCTGCGCTAAGTCACGGAAATCATTACCTGTTATCCAGGCAATGTAGAAGAGTGTATCACCACGCTTAACGGTATAGGTGCTACCGCCCGCATAACTTCCCTTCGGAATGTTCCCATATTTACGATTATAAACAATTCGACCATTTTCTGTACGAACTGGCTCCTCGGAAATGGCCTGTACCTGCGCAGGTTGGGTAACAGGACGCTGTACCGGTTGAATTTGTGGCGCAGGCGTCGGGGCTGGCGTATTCATTTTTGGCGGCGGTGTGATCAACATTCCGCTGCTGGTGCTGCCGCCGCTATTGCCGCCGTTAACGGAACTGATCGGCGCTTGTGATTGATTGTTGGATGAACACCCGGCAACAAGAAGTGAAATAAGAGAAAGTGTCGCCACCCGGCGTGATGTGAATTTATGGCTTCCCGCGCTCATTGTTCCCCCAAAAGATGGTCTTTACTGCTTAAAATGAAGACAACCGTGCCCGGCTATCAGCAAAGTGAAAATTCGCCTCACCATACGCCGAAAAGCCGATAAGGAAACAGGAAAAACTCCTGGTTATGCCAGTTCACCCCGAACTAAAGGTACGAAGCGAACGGCTTCCACGGTGTCGATAATGAACTCGTCGCCCCGCCGACGAACCCGCTTTAACAGCTGGTGTTCATCGCCCACAGGCAAAACAAGAATACCGCCGTCGTCCAACTGCGCCATTAAGGCGGCAGGGATCTCAGGCGGCGCTGCTGTGACAATAATAGCGTCAAACGGCGCGCGTGCTTTCCAGCCTTGCCAACCATCACCGTGACGGGTTGAAACGTTGTGTAAATCGAGCTGTTTCAGGCGGCGTCTGGCGTGCCACTGAAGCCCTTTAATGCGCTCTACCGAACAGACATGATGAACCAGATGCGCCAGAATGGCGGTTTGATAACCCGAGCCAGTACCAATTTCCAGCACCCGTGATTCAGGCGTCAGCTCCAGCAGCTCTGTCATTCTGGCAACCATATAAGGTTGCGAAATGGTCTGCCCCTGGCCTATCGGCAGCGCGACGTTATCCCAGGCTTTATGTTCAAACGCCTCGTCCACGAACTTATCGCGCGGAACCTGAGCTAATGCCTCAAGCACGCGCTCGTCGCTAATTCCTTGCGCACGCAACTGTTTTAAAAGTGTTTGTACGCGATTACTTACCATTGCCCATCCACTCCCGCACGATCAAGCCAGGTGGAGACAACCTCCTGCGCGCTATAAGCCGTCAGGTCAACGTGAAGAGGCGTTACCGAAACATAACCTTCATCCACAGCAGCAAAATCGGTTTCCGGTCCGGCATCGTGCTTTTCGCCGGGCGGCCCGATCCAGTACAGCGTATTACCGCGCGGGTCCTGCTGAGGAATGACTTTATCTGCCGGATGACGGCTGCCGCAGCGCGTTACGCGGATGCCTTTAATCTCAGACAACGGTAGGTCAGGAACGTTGATGTTCAGAATGCGACCAGTGCGCAACGGTTCGCGCTCTAGCGCCCGCAGGATGGAACAGGTGACTGCCGCCGCGGTTTCATAATGCTCAAAGCCGTTTAGCGATACCGCCAGGGCGGGGAAACCGAGGTGACGCCCTTCCATCGCCGCCGCTACCGTGCCCGAATAGATAACGTCATCACCAAGATTCGGCCCGGCATTGATACCAGACACCACCACGTCAGGACGCGGGCGCATCAGCGCATTGACGCCGAGATAAACGCAGTCGGTAGGCGTGCCCATTTGCACGGCGATATCACCGTTGGGGTATTCGAAAGTGCGCAGAGAAGACTCAAGCGTCAGCGAGTTTGACGCGCCGGAGCGGTTGCGATCGGGTGCGACAACCTGCACCTCGGCGAATTCGCGTAAGGCTTTCGCCAGGGTTTGGATCCCCGGCGCATGGATTCCATCATCGTTACTCAGCAATATCCGCATAATCACCCGACGTTGTTATCAATTCCCTTACCACACTGGTGGCAAAACTACCCGCAGGCAACCAAAAACGCACTTCTACGGTCGCGTCATCCTGCCACACCCAGCTCATCGCCTGGGGATACATCAGCATCGCGCGACGGGCGGCTTCTACTTTCTCACGCTCTAATAAAGCCTGTAAATCCGCCTCTTGCGAAATGCGTTGCTGTTCATTTTCCAGCGCCTGACGCACGGTTCCCCACTCGCCGGCGCCCGGCAGCGCCGCCGTAATTAACAGTTCATGATTATTCACACGCTCCTGGAGCGTGGGCAGTTCTTCCTGCGTCGCCACAAACCAGCTTCCGCGCCCCGCTAATTGTAGCGCATCGCCGTCAACAACTTGATTAAAGTCTGTTTTTTTAAGCCGCTCGCTGACAAGCTGATTAAACAACGCGCTGCGGGCTGCTGACAACGCAAAACTGCGTTTATTTCGATCGCGCAGCGGCATGTTATTTTGCGCCCATACCCGCGCCTGAATCAGGTTACTGCCGCCGCGCCCAAAACGCTGCGGGCCGAAATAGTTAGGCACGCCGTCGTTTTTTACCGCATTGAGGCGAGTTTCCAGCTCATCGCGCCGGGTAATGTCGCGCAATATCAACGTGAAATGATTGCCTTTTAATGCCCCGGTGCGCAGTTTGCGCTTATGACGCGCGTACTCCAGCACCTGGCAGCCTTCCACTGCAAAGCCACTTAAATCTGGCATGTCCTTGCCGGGTAAGCGAACGCAAAGCCACTGCTCAGTGACGGCATGTTTGTCTTTTTGTCCGGCGAAGCTGACTTCGCGGGCTGGCACTTTAAGGAATTTAGCCAGCGCATCGGCCACAAAGCGGGTGTTGCAGCCTTTTTTTACAATGCGCACCAGCAGTTGCTCGCCTTCGCCGTCCGGTGCAAAGCCTAAATCTTCCACGACCACGAAATCTTCCGGCGAGGCTTTCAGCGTGCCCGAGCCCTGCGGTTTGCCATGCAGCCAACTGAGTTGTTCAAAATCCATCAGGCTTTTACCTTCACCAACAGCGCCACCGCTTCGCAGGCAATACCTTCGCCGCGCCCGGTAAAGCCCAGCTTCTCGGTAGTGGTGGCTTTGACGTTAACGTCATCCATATGGCAGCCCAGATCCTCAGCGATAAACACGCGCATTTGCGGAATGTGCGGCAGCATTTTCGGGGCCTGGGCGATGATCGTCACATCGACGTTGCCAAGCGTGTAACCTTTGGCCTGAATACGGCGCCAGGCTTCGCGCAGCAGCTCGCGGCTGTCAGCACCTTTAAACGCCGGGTCGGTATCCGGGAACAGTTTGCCGATGTCGCCCAGCGCCGCTGCACCTAACAGCGCGTCGGTCAAAGCATGCAATGCCACGTCACCGTCCGAATGGGCCAGCAGGCCTTTTTCATAAGGGATACGCACTCCCCCAATGATCAGTGGGCCTGGGCCGCCAAAGGCGTGTACATCGAAGCCATGTCCGATCCGCATTATGCATTCTCCATCTGGGTTAAACGGGTAAGATAAAATGCCGCAAGGGCAAGGTCTTCAGGACGTGTCACTTTAATATTATCGCCACGTCCGGCCACCAGTTCAGGATGGTAGCCGCAGTGTTCCAGCGCCGACGCCTCGTCGGTGATCGTCGCTCCTTCGTTGAGGGCGCGGACCAGGCAGTCGCGCAGTAATTCAAGAGGAAAGAGTTGCGGGGTCAGCGCATGCCAGAGATCGGTTCGCTCAACGGTATGGGCGATTAACGCTTTTCCCGGCTCGCCGCGTTTCATGGTGTCGCGCACCGGCGCGGCCAAAATTCCACCGACGCAGCTGTGCGCCGTGATCGCCAGCAGCGCGTCCAGATCGTCTGGATGCAGGCAAGGCCGTGCGGCGTCATGCACCAGCACCCATGCGGCATTGTCGGCCATTTTTAAACCCGCCAGCACCGAATCCGCCCGCTCGCGGCCACCGTCAACGCGCATTACGCGTGGATTGTGCGCCAGCGGCAGCGCATCAAATTGCCTGTCAGAAGGGCTGACGGCTACGATCACGCGGCCCACGCGAGGGTGGCGCAGTAAACTCGCCACCGCATGTTCAAGGATCGTGTGGTCGCCAATGGTGAGATATTGTTTGGGACAGTCTGATTGCATGCGGCTGCCAATCCCGGCAGCCGGCACCACGGCAATCACGTCCGCACAGGAAGATGCCATGTGTGAAACCTGAGCCTGTTATCGATTATTCTGCCGTGACCCCGCCGCCTGCTTAGAGGCGTCGGGCACCAGACGAAAGAAGGTTTCGCCCGGTTTGGTCATGCTCAATTCGTTACGCGCGCGTTCTTCAATCGCTTCTTGTCCGCCGTTGAGATCGTCAATTTCGGCGAAAAGCTGGTCATTACGCGCTTTGAGTTTTGCGTTGGTTGCCTGCTGGGCCGCCACGTCATCGCTGACGCGGGTGTAGTCATGAACGCCGTTTTTACCAAACCACAATGAATATTGTAGCCAGACGACTAATGCCAGCAATAGCAGTGTTAGTTTACCCATTCTGCCCCCTGAAAAACGGCATAATCATCCCATAACTTTCCATCGGGCACTACCTGGCCCAATCCGACTCCAAAAAAACAGCGGCAAAATGTATCACATAACACGGCAATATGCGCCTCCAGGTGCGGACCGGGAGCGGAATTAATAACTCGTTACGCCTGGAAGTATGTCTTAACTTAGCTCATTAACCAGAGGAACAATACGCCAAACATGAGCGCGACGGTCAGGATAGTCATCACGCAACTGACGATCAGCCGACCATCAAGCAATGAATGTAGCGCAATGCCGATAACCACCGCCACGGGCATCAACGCCAGGAAGAAAGGCCAGGTATAGAGAAAGAAGAACAGGGTGTTGGAACCATAGAACAGGAAAGGAAAACCCAACGCCAACAGCCACGCCAAAAACCCAAGAATAGCCCCAGGGAATGTCCAGGTTGTCTCTTCAGCAGCAGGCGGGACAGATGCCTGCGAGATAATCATGTTTGTTGAATTGCGCATACCCGATCCTGTGACCTGACTTGCCGGAAGAGAGAGTCTCCCGGCGCTGTCTCAGAATTTGATAATATCGTCCCGCCGCAGCAGGTCTAATATTTGCGCAATCAAATTTGTTACTAATTGTTCACCATCTAAATGGATTTCCGGGCGGTCAGGGGCTTCATATACCGCGTCGATACCGGTAAAGTTGCGCAACTCGCCGGCGCGGGCTTTTTTATACAATCCCTTAGGATCGCGCGCTTCGCAGACTTCCAGCGGGGTATCAACAAACACTTCGATAAAGCGCCCTTCCCCTACCCGCTCGCGCACCATTGCACGTTCTGCGCGGTGCGGAGATATAAACGCCGTCAATACTACCAGCCCGGCATCCACCATCAGGTTAGCGACTTCTCCTACCCGGCGAATATTTTCTTTACGGTCAGCATCGCTAAAGCCGAGGTCGCTGCACAGGCCGTGGCGCACATTATCGCCATCCAGCAAATAGGTGCTGACGCCGCGCTCGTGAAGCGCCGTTTCCAGCGCCCCTGCGAGGGTGGATTTACCCGAGCCCGAAAGCCCGGTAAACCACAGCACAGCACCCCGGTGCCCGTGAAGCTGCTCACGGGCCTGCTGGGTCACCAGATGCGTATGCCAGACGACATTTTCGTCATGGGCGGCCATTACTTGCCTCCCAGCAAATCGCGCGCGCCCCAGTGCGGGAAATGACGGCGTACCAGCGCGTTCAGCTCCAGCTCAAATGCGCTGTAAGCCGAAGGCTCCTGGAAGAGGTCTACCTGCGGTTCAAGCACCATACCTGCGCCTACGGTCACGTTAGACAGACGGTCGATAAAGATCAGGCCGCCGGTTACCGGGTTATGCTGATAGGGATCCAGCACCAGCGGTTCGTCAAAAGTCAGATCCACCAGCCCGATACCGTTCAGCGGCAGAGTTTCCACCACGCGCTGGGTCAGGTTGTTGATGTCTACCTGGAACTGAATATTGTCGACCCGGGCGCGGGTCTTTTTACCGGCGACTTTAATGTCGTAGCTCTGGCCCGGCGTTAGCGGTTGTTCCGCCATCCAGACCACGTCAACTTTCGCGGCCTGCGCGATAGCCAGATTTTCACTGGCGTCCAGCAAGACATCACCGCGGCTGATGTCGATTTCATCTTTCAGCACCAGCGTGATGGCTTCCCCTGCCGCCGCTTGTTCCAGATCGCCATCAAAGGTAACGATACGCGCGACGCTGGACTCCACGCCAGAGGGCAGCACTTTAATACGCTGGCCCACTTTCACCACACCGGACGCCACGGTACCGGCATAACCCCGGAAATCGAGGTTCGGACGGTTAACGTACTGTACCGGGAAGCGGAAAGACTGCTGCTCTACGTCTTTGCGGATTTCGACGGTTTCCAGCACTTCCAGCAGCGTCGGGCCGCTGTACCATGACATTTTGTCGCTCTGGCTGGCAACGTTATCGCCCTCCAGCGCCGACAGCGGCACGAAACGGATATCCAGCGAGCCCGGCAACTGTTCGGCGAAGGTTAGATAATCCTGTTTGATCTGCTCGAAGGTTTGTTCGCTGAACTCCACCAGATCCATTTTGTTAATCGCCACCACCAGATGCTTAATCCCCAGCAGCGTGGAGATAAAACTGTGGCGACGGGTCTGATCGAGCACGCCTTTACGGGCGTCAATCAGCAGGATCGCCAGATCGCAGGTTGATGCGCCTGTCGCCATGTTGCGGGTGTACTGCTCATGGCCTGGGGTGTCGGCGATAATAAATTTGCGCTTCTCAGTAGAGAAATAGCGGTACGCCACATCGATCGTGATGCCCTGCTCGCGCTCGGCCTGTAGGCCATCCACCAGCAGCGCCAGGTCGAGTTTTTCACCCTGGGTGCCGTGGCGTTTGCTGTCGTTATGCAGTGAAGAGAGCTGATCTTCATAAATCTGGCGGGTATCGTGCAGCAGGCGGCCTATCAGGGTGCTTTTCCCGTCATCAACGCTTCCGCAGGTCAAGAATCGCAGCAGACTTTTGTGCTGTTGTGCGTGCAGGTAAGCCTCAACGCCACCTTCGTTAGCAATTTGTTGGGCAATCGTGGTGTTCATTCGCCGGCTCCTTAGAAATAACCCTGACGTTTTTTAAGCTCCATAGAGCCTGCCTGATCGCGGTCAATCATGCGGCCCTGCCGTTCGCTGGTGGTGGAAACCAGCATTTCTTCGATGATTTCCGGCAGCGTTTGCGCATCGGATTCCACCGCGCCGGTCAGAGGCCAGCAGCCCAGGGTACGGAAGCGCACCATCCGTTTTTCGATCACTTCGCCAGGCTGAAGATCGATACGGTCGTCGTCGATCATCATCAGCATGCCGTCGCGCTCCAGCACCGGGCGCTCAGCGGCCAGGTACAGCGGGACAATGTCGATATTTTCAAGGTAGATGTATTGCCAGATATCCAGCTCGGTCCAGTTAGACAGCGGGAATACGCGGATGCTTTCGCCCTTGTTAATCTGGCCGTTGTAGTTGTGCCACAATTCCGGGCGCTGGTTTTTCGGGTCCCAGCGGTGGAAGCGATCGCGGAACGAGTAAATACGCTCTTTAGCGCGGGATTTCTCTTCATCGCGGCGCGCGCCGCCAAAGGCTGCATCAAAACCGTATTTATTCAGCGCCTGCTTCAGGCCCTCGGTTTTCATGATGTCGGTATGTTTGGCGCTACCGTGGACGAACGGGTTAATGCCCATCGCCACGCCTTCCGGATTTTTGTGCACCAGCAGTTCGCAGCCATAGGCTTTAGCGGTACGGTCACGGAACTCGTACATCTCGCGGAATTTCCAGCCGGTATCAACATGCAGTAGCGGGAAAGGCAGCGTACCCGGATAGAACGCTTTACGCGCCAGGTGCAGCATCACGCTGGAGTCTTTGCCGATTGAGTACATCATCACCGGATTCGCGAATTCTGCGGCAACTTCACGAATGATATGGATGCTTTCCGCCTCCAGTTGTCGCAGGTGAGTGAGTCGTTTTTGATCCATAACCTTTCCTTATAAGGCCTGACACCGCAGGCGTTGTATGACGGCCTGTCGCACCAGTACCTAAGCCAAAGTCACTACGGAAGAGGAATCGCCCTCTGCCTGAGTGGTCGGTTGAAACCAGGCTAATTGCTCACTGAGCGCCACCACTTCGCCAATCACCAGTAAAGCGGGCATCGGCGAGCGTTTCGCCAGGTCATCGAGTTGTTGTAATGTGCCGGTCAGTACCTGCTGGTCTTTCCGGGTGCCGCGGCTGATGACCGCCACCGGCGTGTCGGCAGCGCGGCCATGTTGTATAAGCTGTTCACTGATTTGCGCGGCCTTCATGGTGCCCATGTAGATCGCGAGCGTTTGACGGCCTTGGGCCAGATGCGCCCAGTCGAACGGCTGGCTGTCCGGTTTGTAATGACCGGTCACAAAAGTCACGCTCTGGGCATGCTCGCGATGGGTCAACGGAATGCCTGCGTAAGCCGTCGCACCCGCGGCGGCAGTGATCCCCGGAACCACCTGGAACGCCACCCCAGCCTGTTGGGCCGCCTGCAACTCTTCGCCGCCGCGGCCAAAAATAAACGGGTCGCCGCCTTTCAGGCGCACCACGGTTTTGCCTTCACGCGCCAAATCCACCAGCATCTGGTTGGTTTCATGCTGAGGAACGGCATGCTCTCCCGCGCGTTTGCCCACGCAAATGCGATCGGCATCGCGGCGTACCAGTTCAAGCACATCGTCGCTGACCAGATGGTCATACAGCACCACGTCCGCCTGCTGAAGCACCTGCAAGCCGCGTAGCGTCAGCAGTCCGGCATCGCCCGGCCCCGCGCCCACCAGAATGATTTCTCCGGGTTGCTGCTGCGGGTTTGCCAGCGTGGCTTCCAGGGTTTCAATCGCCGCACGTTCGTTACCCGCCGCCATCAGGCTGGCGAAGCGGCCGCGAAACGCCTGCTCCCAGAAACGCCGCCGCGCATCGGTGGTGGTTAGCGCGCCTTTAATGCGCTCGCGGAAACTGCCCGCCACCGTCGCCATACGTCCAAGGCTTTGCGGCAGCAGCGACTCCAGCTTTTCACGCAGCAAACGCGCTAACACTGGCGCATTGCCACCGGAAGAGACCGCCACCACTAACGGCGACCGATCGACAATCGAAGGGAAAATAAATGAGCACAGCGGCTGATCGTCCACCACGTTGACCAGCCGGTGGCGCGCATTAGCCGCATCAAACACCTGGCGATTGAGTTCGCGGTTGTTGGTCGCGGCAATGACCAGAAAAACGTTGTCGAGCTGCTGCTCGTCAAACTCAGCGGCCAGCCATTCAACATGACCGGCATCAACGTCACGCTGTAGCTCTGCCGCCAGCTTTTTGGCAACCACGCGCACCACCGCGCCGGCCCGGCGCAGCAAGCTAATTTTACGCACCGCGATTTCGCCGCCGCCGACGACTAACACCGGGCGCGCTTTCAGGTCTGCAAACAGGGGAAGATAGTCCACTCGCTGGCTCACTCAACATCAGAATCCAGAAGCGACTATAGGGGGCACCTTAAAACGAATGAAATTACCAATTGGCATGAGTAGTTCCACAAAGGAATAAGCCACTGGCAAAGCAAAGTTCAAAAAGTGCTTAAGGCGTGATTTTTCGGGGGTTTCAGAGCAAATGAAATTGTGTAACGTACATCACAGTTTCATACTAGGCGAAAAAATTTTTCCGCGTTTTCATGATTAAGGATTATCTATGTTTCCCGCATTGCGCCGTGGTGCGATCGAGTGTGCAATCGGTCTGGCGCTCAGTGTTGGTGCTCTTTTTCCGGTGTTTGCCCAGGCCGCCGTGCCCGGTGAAACCGCCAGCGCCCAGGCTCGCCATATTGCCACCTATTTTCCTGGCCGCATGACCGGCACACCTGCCGAAATGCTCTCCGCAGACTATATCCGCCAGCAGTTCGCTCAATGGGGATATCAAAGCGACATCCGCACCTTTAATACCCGCTACGTTTTTACCCGCGCCAATAAGCTGACCAACTGGCAGAACGTCACGGGATCCAGCGTTATTGCCGCCCATGAAGGCAAACTGCCCCAGCAAATCATCATCATGGCGCACCTTGATACCTACGCGCCGCAAAGCGATGCGGATATCGACACCAATCTGGGGGGCCTGACGTTACAGGGCATCGACGATAACGCCGCCGGGCTTGGGGTGATGCTGGAACTGGCAGAAAAACTGAAAGACACGCCAACCCAGTACGGCATTCGTTTTATCGCCACCAGTGCTGAAGAAGAAGGCAAACTGGGCGCGGAAAATATCCTTAAACGAATGAGCGCCCAGGAGCGGAAAAACACCCTGCTGGTGATCAATCTGGATAATTTGATTGTCGGGGACAAACTCTATTTCAACAGCGGGCAATCCACGCCGACGGCGGTGCGAAAGCTAACTCGCGATCGGGCGCTGGCCATTGCGCGCAGTAATCATATCGCCGCCAGCACCAATCCTGGGCTTAATGACCATTATCCAAAAGGCACAGGCTGCTGCAACGATGCAGAAGTGTTTGATAAGGCCGGAATTCCGGTGTTATCCGTGGAAGCGACCAACTGGTCGTTAGGCCGGAAAGACGGCTATCAACAGCGGGCGAAGAGCGCGCAGTTCCCTGCGGGCACCAGCTGGCATAATGCCCAACTGGATAACCAGCAGTATATCGATCGCGCCCTGCCTGGCAGAATTGAAAAACGCAGCCGCGATGTGATGCGGATTATGCTGCCGCTGGTGAAAGAACTGGCGAAAGCAGGCAAAACGTAAAAATGGGTGCATGAGGCCAAACCTTCACCCTTCGATACGCGGGGTTGCCCCCGCGTTTCAGCTACTTCTTCGGTTCGTAAGCGAGAACAGCGCTGAATTCCATACCACGCTCTTTAATGCGCAGCTCGCATAGCGAGTCGCGCACCATCAACGTGAACCCCAGCGCGGTGATACACAGCGCAATGATTGCCACAAGAGCGTACTTTGACAGCATGTCTTGCCTCCAGATAAAGAAGAGACTAACATCCAAATTGCTGGTTTGGTTGGTAGCCTCAGGTTGATAGAAATATCTCCTGGGGCTTTTAACTATCTGAACCCTGCAAATGCTCAAAGCCAGACAGCCTCAAGCACCCGCCGCAATTTTATTCCCGATCCCATCTTTGTCTGTATTTCTCGCTCCGTTACGGAAGACGGCTCGCAAGATAAAAAAAGCCCCCGGCATGATGGCGGAGGCATTGAATAGTTTCCGAAATTTAACCTTCGTGCAGTCCGCATTCGCGCTTCAGGCCGAAGAAGCGGGTTTCTTCCTCCGCCATACCCGGTTCCCATTTGCGGGTGGTGTGAGTATCTCCCACCGACAAATAACCCTGATCCCACAGCGGATGGTATTTCAGCCCGTGTTTTTGCAGGTACTGGTACACCGTGCGGTTATCCCAGTCGATGATCGGCAGCACTTTAAAGATGCCCCGGCTAATCGCCAGCACCGGCAAGTTAGCACGGCTACCGGACTGCTCGCGGCGCAGGCCGGCAAACCAGGTTTTGGCGTTCAGCTCGCTCAATGCCCGGTTCATTGGCTCCACTTTGTTGATGTCATTGTATTTCTCAATGCCTTCCACGCCCTGCTCCCACAGCTTGCCGTAACGCGCTTCCTGCCAGGCCGGGCTTTGCTCCGCACGATAAACCTTCAGATTCAGCTTCAGCTTCTCCGTAAGCTCGTCGATAAACTGATAGGTTTCCGGGAACAGATAGCCGGTATCCGTCAGGATCACCGGAATATCCGGGCGCTGCTGGGTGATTAAATGCAGGCTCACCGCCGCCTGGATACCAAAGCTGGACGACAGCACCACCTCGCCCGGCAGGTTTTCCAGCGACCAGGCGACACGCTCTTCGGCGCTCAGCTTTTCCAGTTGGGCGTTGGTTTCCGCCAGCGCCAGAATCCGATCCACTTTCGGTAATTCATTCAGCGCCTGTAGATCCAAATTGGACATAATGACCTCTTTAGTTGTGCCGCCGTGGCCGGTTATTCCCAGAAATCACGCGCCGGATCGAGGACCGGGCGGATGATGCCGGTACGCACGGTGAAATCACCAAACCCTTCGCCATCTTCACGCTCTGTGGCCCAACGGCCAATCAGTTCGTCCAGCGATGCCAGAATTTCCGGCTCGGTGATGTTTTCTTTATACATCCGCGGAATACGCGTGCCGATACGGTTACCGCCCAGGTGCAGGTTGTAACGGCCCGGCGCTTTGCCTACCAGCCCGACCTCCGCCAGCATCGCGCGGCCACAGCCGTTCGGGCAACCGGTGACGCGCAACACAATATGCTCATCGCCGATGCCATGCTTTTCCAGTACCGCTTCGACTTTATCCGTAAAAGACGGCAGGAAACGTTCGGCTTCCGCCATCGCCAGCGGACAGGTCGGGAACGACACGCAGGCCATGGAATTTTCACGCTGCGGCGTGACCGCATCCATTAGCCCATGATTGCGCGCCAGTTTCTCGATCTTCGCTTTCTGGCTCTCCGGCACGCCAGCGATAATCAGGTTCTGGTTGGCGGTAATACGGAATTCGCCTTTATGGATCTTCGCGATCTCCAGCAGGCCGGTTTTCAGCGGACGGCCTGGATAATCCAGAATACGGCCGTTTTCGATAAACAGCGTCAGGTGCCATTTATTGTCGATGCCTTTTACCCAGCCGATGCGATCGCCGCGTCCGGTAAATTCATACGGGCGGATCGGTTCGAATTTAATACCCGCGCGACGTTCCACTTCTTCTTTAAAAGTATCCAGGCCGACGCGTTCCAGGGTGTATTTAGTTTTGGCGTTTTTACGATCGGTACGGTTGCCCCAGTCACGTTGGGTGGTAACAACGGCTTCCGCCACCGCCAGCGTATGCTCAATCGGCAGATAGCCAAACTCGCTCGCGGTGCGCGCATAGGTTTTCTTGTTACCGTGCTCAATGGACAGGCCGCCGCCCACCAGCAGGTTAAAGCCGACCAGCTTGCCGTTCTCGGCAATCGCCACGAAGTTCATGTCGTTTGCGTGCAGATCGATATCGTTCTGCGGCGGGATCACTACCGTGGTTTTGAACTTACGCGGCAGATAGGTCTGGCCGAGGATCGGTTCTTCATCGGTGGTCGCTACTTTTTCCTGGTCGAGCCAGATCTCTGCATAAGCGCGGGTACGCGGCAGCAGATGTTCGGAGATCTTTTTCGCCCATTCGTACGCCTCGGCGTGCAGCTCGGATTCGTACGGGTTGGAAGTACACAGTACGTTACGGTTCATGTCGTTGGCGGTCGCCAGCGCGTCCAGCCCAACCGAGTGCAGCATCTGGTGCACTGGCTTGACGTTCTTCTTCAGAATGCCGTGGAACTGGAAGGTTTGACGGTTGGTCAGACGGATACTGCCGTAAATCGTGTTGTCGTGTGCGAACTTGTCGATCGCCTGCCACTGTTTAGTGGTGATAATCCCACCCGGTAGGCGGCAGCGCAGCAGCATCGCATGACGCGGCTCCAGCTTTTGTGCGGCGCGCTCGGCGCGGATATCGCGATCGTCCTGCTGATACATGCCGTGAAAGCGGATCAGCAGAAAGTTGTCGCCTTTAAAACCGCCGGTCAGGCCGTCGTTTAAATCTTCGGCAATGGTGCCGCGCAGGTAGTTGCTTTCAACCTTCATACGCTCGGCGTCAGACAGTTTGCCTTCGACCACCAGTGGGCCAGGGTGTTTTTCGCTCATTAGTAGACATCTCGCTGATAACGGCGCTCAACGCGCAGCTCACTTAAATAT
Source organism: Atlantibacter sp. (assembly GCF_032062175.1). NCBI lineage: Bacteria > Pseudomonadati > Pseudomonadota > Gammaproteobacteria > Enterobacterales > Enterobacteriaceae > Atlantibacter > Atlantibacter sp. Next base: position 37,532 of record NZ_DAMBQK010000015.1, on the reverse strand, counting down.
TCATCTGCCGCTTCGGTATCCATGCCACCAAATTCGGCAATCACGTCCAGTAACGTTTTTTCTACGTCTTTCGCCATACGGTTGGCGTCGCCGCAGACATAAATATGGGCACCGTCATTAATCCAGCGCCACAATTCCGCGCCCTGTTCGCGCAGTTTGTCTTGTACGTATATTTTTTGTTTTTGATCCCGCGACCAGGCCAGATCGATACGGGTCAGCAGGCCCTCTTTCACATAGCTCTGCCATTCAACCTGGTACAGGAAGTCTTCGGTAAAGTGCGGATTGCCGAAGAACAGCCAGTTTTTACCGCCCGCCCCTTCGGCAGCACGCTGCTGCATAAAGGCGCGGAACGGCGCGATACCGGTGCCAGGCCCGATCATGATAACCGGCGTTTCTGGATTAGCCGGCAGGCGGAAGTTATCGTTATGTTCGATAAACACGCGGACTTCGCCATCTTCTTCCACGCGGTCCGCCAGGAAGCTGGAGGCACCGCCTGCGCGGGCGCGGCCTTCAACGTCGTAGCGCACCACGCCAACGGTGATATGCACTTCGTTTTCCGTTTCGGCCTGGGAAGACGCGATAGAGTACAGACGCGGCGTCAGCGGGCGCAGCAGGCCGATAAGTTGCGAAGCATCCAGTTGCGCCGGGGCGAAACGCACCATATCGACAATCGGGGTGATGCTGGCGTAATGCTGTAATTTGTTTTTATCGCCCATCAGATCCTGCAGGGTTTCGGCGCGGGTCAGCGTGGCGTAGTTCTCAACGATATTGGCGGTGTTAACGGTCAGCTCGAAATGCCACTGCAGGGCTTCACGCAGCGGCAGCGTTTTGCCGTCGATCTCAACGGGTTCATCCCCTTTCAGCCACAGAAGGCCTACCAGTTCGTCGACCAACTCCGGATCGTTCTGATACCACACGCCCAGCGCATCGCCCGGCTGGTAACGCAAGCCGGAATCGCCTAAGTCGATTTCCAGATGACGCACGTCTTTCTCAGAATCACGCCCGGTGATTTTCTGGTTTACCGCCAGGCTGGCGGTCAGCGGCACGTCTTTGGTGTACGGCGTGCTGGTTATATCATTCACCGCGCCTATTGCCGTTTGCGGCACAGCGCCCGTTGAGGCAGGCGCACGGGATTTCAGCACCTCGACGATGCGCTCGCGCCACGCCTGGGCGGCTGGCTGGAATTCAACGTCGGTGTCAACGCGATCCAGTAAGCGCTCTGCGCCCAGCTCCGCCAGTTTGCTGTCGAAGTCTTTACCGGACTGGCAGAAAAATTCGTAAGAACTGTCGCCCAGGCCGAACACGGCAAACGCGGTGTTATCCAGCTTTGGCGCTTTTTTAGAGAACAGGAACTTGTGCAATGCGACCGCTTCTTCCGGCGGTTCGCCCTCGCCCTGGGTAGACGTCACGACGATCAGCAATTTTTCCTGGGCGATTTGCTTAAATTTATAGTCGCCCGCGTTTACCAGCGTCACATTCAGCTTCGCAGCCAGCAGATCGTCACGCAGCGCTTCTGCCACGCGGCGCGCGTTGCCGGTTTGCGACGCAGAGATGAGCGTAATGGCTGCGGCTTCTGGCGCGTTTTGCACTACCGCACCCGGTGCTGCGTTCTGTTGATTAATCACGCCCCAGAAATAGCCGGAAACCCATGCCAGCTGTGTGGGGGAAAAGTCCGTAGTGGCCGCCTGAAGGCGCGCCAGTTGTTCCGGGCTCAGCGGGAGCAAAGCGTTCGGAGGGGCCTGAGTCGTCATGCGTCGTTATGTCCAGTATTAAAGCTGTCTTCGTTATAAAAACAGAACAGAATGTAAGGTTACCGGGCGACATGATATCTATTAAATAAGCGGTTGAAATATCAAATAACCAAAATGACTAACCGTTTTTACAGGTACATATTAGCGATAAAACAGATTAAATAAGGCTTTGATTAATAAAATAATTAAAGAGAATAAATAACAAAAATCCCACTTCACCAGCGTATGCCGGTTTTAGTTAATGCTAAAAAAAGTGGTTTCCTGTACCCTACGGCGGTTTTTTTGCACCAGGATCCCGTCATGCCAACCACAATTTTTAAAGAATTCATCTTCGAAGCCGCCCACCGTTTACCCCATGTACCGGAAGGCCATAAGTGCGGTCGTCTGCATGGACACTCATTTTTGGTGCGCCTGGACATCACCGGCGAAGTGGACCCGCATACCGGCTGGATTGTGGATTTCGCTGAGTTAAAAGCGGCCTTTAAACCGATCTACGATCGGCTGGATCACTATTATCTGAATGATATTCCAGGCCTGGAGAACCCCACCAGTGAAGTGCTGGCGCGCTGGATTTGGCAGCAGATGAAGCCGAAAATGCCGCTGCTGAGCGCGGTGATGATTAAAGAAACCTGTACCGCAGGCTGCGTGTATCGCGGCGAGTAAGAGACGTCGCCCGAACGTTTCACATTTCGTTCGGGCGCAAAGCTCAATCAGGCAATATTCAAATACTTATGCGTCTGCATTGAGAACCGCCAGTTGCGGGCGATGCAGGTTTCAATGCACAGGCGCGTGGCGTCTTCTTTCTGGCTGATCGGTTGAAGCGCAATCACGCGCTGTTTCTGGTCGTTAAGCGTGGCCAGCAGTTCATCCAGCGCTTCAATATCGCGCATCCGCCCTACCGGGTGTTTGATTTCATCGGCGCGTTCCAGTGCCTGGTGCAGCACATCGTACCCACCGCGCATATTCACTTTCGGCGATACCGTTACCCATGTGGTGGCAACAGCGCGGATTTCATGGGTGCCACTGGTCTCAATCTGGCAACTGAAGCCGCTTTTCTCAAGCAGATGGGTCAGCGGGATAAGATCGTGAATGCAGGGTTCGCCGCCGGTGATCACCACATGACGTGCGGTCCAGCCCTGGCGTTCGATCACCGCCAACAACTCTTCCGGGTTGGCGGAACCCCATTTGTCGCTCTCTTTGGTTTTGGCTAGGATGCTGTATAGCGACACTTCCCGATCGGCAAGCTTGTCCCAGGTGTGTTTGGTGTCGCACCAGGCACAGCCTACCGGGCATCCCTGTAAGCGAATAAATATGGCGGGAACGCCGGTGAAATAACCCTCGCCTTGCAGGGTCTGGAACATCTCATTTATCGGGTACTGCATCTTCGGCTCTTCGTTGGTGGTAAACCATTATTATCGCATATTCCCGCTGCTGGCGCTTGCGCAGTTCCCGGCGGGAAGGCGGGTTAAGGCCGTCAATCCGACCTTTGTTAACGTAAAAGCACATTATGTGACACAACCAAGCATCATCAATGAAACCGAAGCCACTTTTTCATCATTATTTGAGGTGCGTCACCTTTTAAAACTTACCCTGCTAATTAAATTGGTATAACACATTCAGCCGAGTAATATCCAACCTCACCTACATATCATACCAATTATAATTGTTAGCAAGGAAACTGGATGAACACTCTTGTTGAAGCCATGCCGGTCATCTGGGTGGCACTTGGCGTTGTGGTACTGCTGATATTGAATATGAAGTTCAAAATCAATGGGATGCTGGCGTTACTGCTGGCGGCGATCTTCGTTGGGGTTTGTGAAGGCCTGCCGCTCGAAGCCATCGGCAAGTCCATTGAAACTGGTATAGGAAGTACCCTCGGGCACCTGGCGCTGATCATTCTGTTTGGTGCGATCCTCGGTAAACTGATGGTGGATTCCGGCGCGGCCCAACGGGTTTCTTCAACGCTGCTACAGCGCTTTGGACCGAAAAAAGTGCAATGGGCGATCATGGTTATCGGCCTGATTTTCGGCCTCGCCATGTTCTATGAGGTGGCGTTCTTAATCCTCGCGCCACTGGTGATCAGTATCGCCCGGGAAGCGAAAATCCCGTTCCTGAAACTTGGCATCACTATGGTCGCCGCAGCAACTACCGCGCACAGCCTGTTTCCGCCTCAGCCAGGCCCTACCGCACTGGTGGCCGCATTCCATGCGGATATGGGGATGGTGTATATCTACGGCGTGATCGTGGCGATCCCGACGGTGATTTGCTCAGGGATTATTTTGCCGAAACTGCTGGGCAACCTGGACCGCCCAATCCCACAGTTGCTCGAATCGCAGAAAGTGTTTCGCGATGATGAAATGCCCTCTTTCGCCGTCAGCTTACTGGTGCCGCTGATCCCGGCAATTATCATTACCGGCGTGACGCTTATTAAACTGGTGGTCCCGGCGAATCCGCACATCACTTCGCTGCTGAACTTCGTCGGCAGTGCGCAAATCAGTATGCTGATTGCCGTACTGGTAGCGCTTTACGCCTTCGGTACCGCGCGCGGTAAATCGATGACCGACGTGATGCTCTCTTATTCCACCGCGATTGAGAAAGTCGCACTGGTGGTGTTTATCATCGGTGCAGGCGGCGCGTTTAAGCAGATCATTATGGATACCGGCGTGGGTGACTACATTGCCGATATGATGCGCACCTCATCGGTGTCGCCGCTGATCATGGCATGGTTCATCACCGTGCTGTTACGTCTGGCGACGGGTGCCGGTACGGTTTCGGCAATTACTGCTGCCGGGATTGTCGGGCCGATGATCACGACGTTTAACGTCGACCCGGCGCTGATGGTGCTCGCGACCGCGTCCGGGAGTAACACCCTGACGCATGTTAACGACGCCGCCTTCTGGCTGTTTAAAGAGTATTTCGGCCTGTCGATTAAAGATACGTTTAAGACCTGGGGCTTGCTGGAATTGACGAACTCGGTGGTAGGCTTGCTGATCGTGTTGCTACTGGACTTAATCATCTAACCGCGTTTGGAAACAAAAAAACCGGGCATCGCTGCCCGGCTTTTTCAGGAAAAGTGCAGACGATTACGCCTGGCCTTTCACTTCTTTCAGACCGTTGAACGGTGCGCGGTCACCCAGCGCTTCTTCGATACGAATCAGCTGGTTGTACTTAGCAACACGGTCAGAACGGCTCATAGAACCGGTTTTGATCTGGCCAGCAGCGGTACCTACTGCCAGGTCGGCAATGGTTGCGTCTTCAGTTTCGCCAGAACGGTGAGAGATAACGGCAGTGTAGCCTGCATCTTTCGCCATCTTGATCGCAGCCAGAGTTTCGGTCAGAGAACCGATCTGGTTGAATTTGATCAGGATAGAGTTAGCGATGCCTTTCTCGATACCTTCTTTCAGGATCTTGGTGTTGGTTACGAACAGATCGTCACCAACCAGCTGGATTTTGTCGCCCAGAACTTTAGTCTGGTAAGCGAAGCCTTCCCAGTCAGACTCGTCCAGACCATCTTCGATGGACACGATCGGGTACTGTTTGGTCAGTTCTTCCAGGAAGTGGGTAAATTCTTCAGAGGTGAACGCTTTGTTGCCTTCGCCAGCCAGAACGTATTTACCGTCTTTGTAGAATTCAGAGGCTGCGCAGTCCATCGCCAGGGTAACGTCTTTACCCAGTTCGTAGCCTGCTGCTTTTACCGCTTCAGCGATAACAGCCAGGGCTTCGGCGTTGGAACCCAGGTTCGGCGCATAGCCGCCTTCGTCGCCCACAGCGGTGTTCATGCCTTTAGACTTCAGCACTTTCGCCAGGTTGTGGAACACTTCAGAACCGATGCGTACCGCTTCTTTCAGGGTTTTCGCGCCAACCGGTTGAATCATGAATTCCTGGATATCAACGTTGTTGTCAGCGTGCTCACCACCGTTGATGATGTTCATCATCGGCAGCGGCATAGAGAATTTGCCCGGGGTGCCGTTCAGCTCAGCGATGTGCTCGTACAGCGGCATGCCTTTAGCGGCAGCAGCAGCTTTAGCAGCAGCCAGAGAAACAGCCAGAATCGCGTTAGCGCCGAAGTTAGATTTGTTTTCGGTACCGTCCAGCTCGATCATGATTTTGTCGAGGCCAGCCTGGTCTTTCGCGTCTTTACCCAGCAGAGCCTGAGCAATCGGGCCGTTAACCGCGCCAACAGCTTTGGTTACGCCTTTGCCCATGAAGCGGGATTTGTCGCCATCGCGCAGTTCCAGCGCTTCGCGGGAACCAGTAGAAGCCCCTGACGGCGCAGCAGCCATACCGACAAAACCGCCTTCCAGGTGAACTTCAGCTTCAACAGTCGGGTTACCACGGGAGTCGATGATTTCACGACCGATGATTTTAACGATTTTGGACATTAGATTTTCCTCTAGTCACAAGTTAACTAAAACTCCAGACAAACAGTGCACCGGATGTGGGTGCACTGCCGTACTAACTCGTTTTACTTCGCCTGACGCTTCTGATACTCAGTTGCGGCTTTCACGAAGCCTGCAAACAGTGGGTGTCCATCACGCGGTGTGGAGGTAAATTCCGGATGGAACTGACACGCCACAAACCAGGGGTGATTCGGCACTTCGATGATTTCGACCAGTTGATCATCGCCAGAACGACCCGCAACACGCAGACCCGCTGCTTCAATTTGTTTCAGTAACAGGTTGTTGACTTCATAACGGTGACGGTGGCGTTCAACGATGGTCGGCGCGCCGTACAGCTTGCGAACCAGGCTCTCATCATCTAACTGGCACTGCTGTGCGCCCAGACGCATGGTGCCGCCGAGGTCGCTCTTTTCAGAACGGACTTCGACATTGCCGTCTTCATCACGCCATTCCGTGATAAGCGCCACGACAGGGTACTTACAGTCTGGCACAAATTCGGTTGAGTTGGCGTTGTCCATATTCGCCACATTACGGGCAAATTCAATCAGTGCAACCTGCATCCCCAGGCAAATGCCCAGGTAAGGAATATTGTTTTCACGCGCATAGCGCGCAGTGGCGATTTTGCCTTCCACGCCGCGATAGCCGAAGCCGCCAGGGATCAGGATCGCGTCCAGTCCTTTCAGCACTTCGTCGCCACGGGTTTCAACATCCTGCGAATCGATAAGCTTGATGTTGACCGTCGCGCGGTTTTTCAGCCCGCCGTGTTTCAGCGCTTCGATCACCGATTTATAGGCGTCCGGCAATTCAATGTATTTGCCGACCATACCGATGGTCACTTCGCTCGCCGGGTTGGCTTCTTCGTAAATCACCTGCTCCCATTCTGCCAGATTTGCCTCAGGGCAGTTCAAGCTGAATCGTTTACAAATATAATCGTCCAGCCCCTGGGATTTCAACAGGCCCGGAATTTTATAGATTGAATCGACATCTTTCAGAGAAATAACCGCTTTTTCCGGAACGTTACAGAATAAAGCAATTTTGGCGCGTTCATTAGCAGGGACTGCGCGATCGGAACGGCAAATCAGGATATCTGGCTGAATACCGATGGAGAGCAGCTCTTTTACAGAGTGCTGTGTCGGTTTGGTTTTCACTTCACCGGCTGCGGCCATATACGGCACCAGCGTCAGGTGCATATACATGGTGTGCTCGCGGCCCACTTCTACCGCCATCTGGCGAATCGCTTCAAGGAACGGCAGGGATTCGATATCACCTACGGTACCGCCGATTTCAACCAGCACCACGTCGTGGCCTTCGCCGCCTTCCAGAATGCGTTCTTTAATGGCGTTGGTGATGTGCGGGATAACCTGCACGGTGGCACCCAGATAGTCGCCGCGACGTTCTTTACGCAGAACCTCGGAATAGATGCGACCGGTGGTGAAGTTGTTGCGGCGCGTCATACGCGTGCGGATAAAACGCTCATAGTGGCCGAGGTCTAAATCGGTTTCAGCGCCGTCTTCAGTTACGAACACTTCCCCGTGTTGAATGGGGCTCATGGTGCCCGGATCGACGTTGATATACGGATCCAGTTTCATGATAGTTACGTTGAGGCCACGGGCTTCAAGAATGGCTGCGAGGGAGGCTGCGGCAATGCCTTTACCCAGAGAGGAAACGACCCCGCCGGTCACAAAAATATAGTTCGTTGTCATGCTGAACCTGAGAAGTTAGGTTTAAAGACGGTGGAATACCAGGACGGGAAAGTAGTATACCTGAACAGGACGGGGGTCACAAACTTTCATTCTCAGCAATCAACGCCACACCTCGCTTAATAAAGCCGGAAGAAAATAGCCCGTCTGGCAGAAATGTTTTTGACGTAAATCAAGCACTTGTCAGTTACGTTTTGCAACAACAAGCGCTTGATCGCAAAAACTATTTATTTATCAGCTTCCTGGCGTTTTACTTCGCCCCAGGCATTTTCCATCTGATCGAGCGAGGCTTCATCAAGTTTTAGCCCCTGGGCGGCAATAATTCTCTCTACTTCCCGGAAGCGGCGCTCGAATTTGCGGTTAGCCTTTTGCAGCGCAATTTCCGCTTTACTGCCCAGATGGCGGGACAGGTTTACCGTGGCAAACAGCAGGTCGCCAATCTCCTCTTCGAGCTTTGCCTCGTCCACCACCGCCTGGTTGGCTTCATGCATCACTTCATCCAGTTCTTCATGCACTTTGTCGACCACCGGGCCGAGAGTCGTCCAGTCAAAACCCACCGCCGCGCAGCGTTTCTGAATTTTATACGCGCGCATCAGCGCTGGCAGACTTTCAGGAATATCATCCAGAGTAGAGTGCTGCGCTTTTTCAGCCCGCTCAGCACTTTTGGTTTTTTCCCAGTTAGCCAATACTTGCTCGCTATCAGCAAAGTTGGCATCGCCAAAGATATGCGGATGGCGGCGCTCCAGTTTGTCGCTGATGGCGCGGCAAATGTCGCTGAAATTAAATCGCCCCTGCTCTTCAGCCATGCGGGCATAAAACACCACCTGGAACAATAAATCGCCCAGTTCGCCGCGCAGATCGTCGAAGTCTTCACGCGCAATAGCGTCCAGTACTTCATAGGTTTCCTCAAGGGTATAAGGCGCGATGGTGGTAAAGGTCTGCGCTTTATCCCACGGGCAGCCGGTTTGCGGATCGCGCAGTCGTTCCATAATGCCCAGCAGGCGATCGAGTTGATTCATCATGAGATCCTTTTAAGAAAAACGGGGTGCAGCGTCCTGCCGCTGCACCCCGGCCCTCTGGCGAACAGAGGCTGAGAACAATTATCCGTGCAAACGGCGGGCGTCGATGACGTCTGGCACCTGGTTCAGTTTGCCTAACACGCGGCCCAGCACTTGCAGGTTGTAGATTTCAATGTCCATGTCGATAGTCGCCAGCTGCTGTTTGGTATCGCTGCGGCTCGCCACGCCAAGCACATTGACCTTTTCATTGGCTAAGATGGTGGTGATATCGCGCAGCAATCCGCTGCGATCGTTGGCGGTGACGCGCACCACCAGCGAATAGCCCGCAGAATAGCTTTCGCCCCATACCGCATCAACAATGCGTTCCGGCGCGTGCGACTGTAGCTCGGTCAGTTGATCGCAGTCGGCGCGGTGAATAGAAATCCCACGCCCCTGGGTGATAAATCCGACAATATCGTCACCCGGGATTGGCTGGCAGCAACGGGCGATGTGGTGCATCAGATTACCGACGCCTTCCACCACGACACGGCCATTATTTTTGTTATTGCGCGTCTGCGGCTGGTAGCTTTTTTGCTGAAGTTGCTTCAGCGCAGCGGCGTCCTGCTCGGCGGCACTCGGCTTATTAAACTGCGCCTGCAGGAAATTGATCATCTGATTGAGGCGAATATCGCCGCCGCCGATGGCCGCCAGCAACTCTTCGATTTCATTAAAGTTGTAGCGCGGCAGCAGATGTTTTTCCGCTTCCTTCAGGCTGATACCGAGATGCGCCAGTTCGTCGTCAAGGATCTGACGCCCGGCGAGAATGTTTTTATCGCGATCCTGTTTACGGAACCAGGCGTGGATTTTAGAGCGCCCGCGGCTGGTGGTGACGTAGCCCAGGTTCGGGTTCAGCCAGTCGCGGCTCGGGTTCGGCTGTTTCTGGGTAATAATTTCAATCTGATCGCCCATCTGCAACTGATAGGTAAAGGGGACGATACGCCCGCCGATTTTGGCCCCGATGCAGCGGTGCCCAACGTCGCTGTGAATGTGATAAGCGAAATCCAGCGGCGTAGAGCCGGCTGGCAAATCAACCACATCACCTTTCGGGGTAAATACGTAGACCCGGTCATCGAACACCTGGCTGCGCACTTCGTCGAGCATTTCCCCGGAATCGGCCATCTCTTCCTGCCACGCAATCAGTTTGCGCAGCCAGGCGATGCGGTCTTCATAACCGGCATGACCGCCGCTCACGGTACCTTCTTTGTATTTCCAGTGTGCTGCGACGCCAAGCTCAGCGTCTTCATGCATCTGGCGGGTACGGATCTGGATCTCCACCGTCTTACCGCCCGGCCCCAACACCACGGTATGAATCGACTGGTAGCCGTTGGGTTTCGGGTTCGCGACATAGTCGTCAAACTCGTCAGGAAGATGGCGGAACAGGGTATGAACAATCCCCAGCGAGGCGTAGCAGTCCTGCAAGCGTTCAGCCACGATGCGCACTGCGCGCACGTCAAACAGCTCGTCAAAGGCGAGGTGCTTTTTCTGCATTTTGCGCCAGATGCTGTAGATATGCTTCGGACGCCCGTAAACCTCGGCTTTGACGCCCTCTTCTTTAATCGATTTACGGATTTGGCCGACGAACTCATCGATGTAGTGTTCGCGATCGATGCGCCGTTCATGCAGCAGTTTAGCGATGCGCTTATATTCCGCAGGCCGCAGATAGCGGAAGCAGTAATCTTCCAGCTCCCATTTGAGTTGGCCGATCCCTAAGCGGTTGGCCAATGGCGCATAGATGTTGGTGCACTCTTTCGCCGCCAGTACGCGTTCATCTTCAGGCGCGTCTTTTACTTCACGCAGATGCGCGATGCGCTCCGCGAGTTTGATCACCACGCAGCGGAAATCATCCACCATCGCCAACAGCATACGGCGCACGTTATCGACCTGTTCGGACGATACCGAATCATTATGGGTGGCTTTAAGCTGGCGGATGGCGTCCATATCGCGCACGCCGTGGATCAGGTTGACGATGGATTTCCCCACCGTCTCAGTGAGCACCTCTTCGCTCACCACGTCGGCATCGGCAATCGGGAAAAGCAGCGCAGCGCGCAGCGTGTCGTTGTCCATACTCAGCATCGACAGGATTTCCACCATCTCGACGCCGCGCCACAGCAGCAGCTCCGCCTGCGGGTGCCCTTTGGTGAGCTGTTCGCAATACGCCCAGGTTTCGGTTAAGCGTTCACACGACTGCTGGTTATTGATCCCAAGACTCGCAACCCATTTCTCATGGTCAAATTCACCAGCTTTATTGAGATGTGCACTTCTTACCGCAACCATTGTCCTCTCCTTCAGGGACGCGCTGGCCTGTTATCCAGGCCTTCACTCATGCCGTACAAACAGCACCATAGACTCCAGGTGCCCAGTGTGCGGGAACATATCCAGCATCGCCAGCCGCTGAATTTGGTATCCCGCCTGCAGTAATACGTCGCTGTCGCGCGAAAGCGTCGCCGGATTGCAGGAAACATAGACCACGCGGCTCGGCATTAATTTCACAATATGCTGCATCACGCCGGGTGCGCCAGCGCGGGCCGGGTCCAGTAATATCTTATCAAACCCCTGCGCAGCCCAGGGCTGGCGTGTAACATCTTCTTCCAAATTTTCATGAAAAAAGGTGACATTTTTTAGGTCATTATCCTCAGCATTACGCTGAGCCTTAGCCACTAATGCAGGCACCCCTTCCACGCCGATAACGCTGTGGGCGCGCCGGGCAAGCGGCAGGGTGAAATTACCCATCCCGCAAAACAGATCCAGCACCCGATCGTCGGGTTGTACCTCAAGCCATTCAATGGCCCGCGCCACCATCTGCTGGTTGACCGCGTCATTCACCTGGATAAAGTCGCGCGGGCTAAAGGTTAAGCGTAGACCGTCTGAATGATAGTACGGCGCCTCGCCGGACACGTGTTCCAGTACATCACTTTGCGGCGCTAAAAACAGCGCCACATCATGGTGATGCGAGAATTGTTCCAGTTTTTGTTTATCTTTTGCCGACAACGGCTCGGGATGGCGCAACACCATCAGCGGACCGTTATCCGCCAGCACCAGTTCTACGTGCCCCAGACGGCGCGCGCCCTGTAATTCGTTCAGGCAGGTACGCAGTGCTGGCAGTAATGCCTCAAGCTGGGGAGCCAAAACGGGGCACTGCTGGATATCAACCAGTTCACTGGAGGAAGACTGGCGAAAACCCATTTGTAAGGTTTGTGCGCGGGCCAGATAATTCAAGCTCAACCGCGCGCGACGACGATATCCCCATTCCGGCCCGGCAATGATTTCGTCCACCGGATGGTTCATCATGCGCGCCAGCGCCTGGGCCTTACTGGTTTGCTGAAGCTCAACGCTGGCGTGTTGCTGTTGGCACCCGCCACAAACGCCGAAATGCGGGCAACGCGGCATTACGCGCGCCGGGCTATCGGTGAGCCGCTTTTTTACCGTTGCGTGAGCAAAGGTGCGTTTATCCTGGGTGAGTGCTACTTCCGCACGTTCTTCGGGAAGCAGTCCATTAATAAATAACGCCTTTCCGTTATGACGGGCTACGCCCTGGCCAAAAGGGTCAAGGTCATTTACCGTGACGGTTATGATCTGACGCGTCGTCACGCGTCGCTTTGCAGAGTAGAATTGCGCCATTGCTTACAGGTATTCTTAAAACTAAGTGACGATGATTGTCCCATAACGGAAGCCTATGACCAACTACAGCCTGCGGGCACGCATGATGATTCTGATCCTGGCGCCAACCGTTCTTATCGGGTTGCTGCTGAGCATTTTCTTCGTCGTCCACCGCTATCACGATTTACAGCGCCAACTTGAAGATGCCGGCGCCAGCATTATCGAACCGCTGGCGGTATCCAGCGAATACGGCATCAATCAAAAAAACCGTGAATCCGTCCGGCAGCTCATTAGCGTGCTGCACCGCCGTCATTCGGATATTGTGCGGGCGATTTCGGTTTACGATCGGGATAACAACCTGTTCGTCACCTCGAATTTCCATTCTAAAACGGAAGGACTGCGCCTCAGCGATGGGAGCGCTCTACCAACCAGCCTGACGGTCATGCGTCAGGGCAACATGATGATTATGCGCACGCCGATTATCTCGGAGAGCTATTCTCCGGACGAATCGGCCACCACTGATGCCAAGCCGGAAGGCAATATGCTCGGCTATGTGGCGCTGGAGCTCGATCTCAGTTCGGTACGGCTGCAACAGTATAAAGAGATGATTATCTCGGTGTTAATGCTGTCGCTATGCATTTTTTGCGCATTGATATTCGCCTGGCGACTGATGCGCGACGTCACCGGGCCAATCCGCAATATGGTGAATACCGTCGACCGCATCCGTCGCGGGCAGCTTGATAGCCGCGTGGAAGGCTTTATGCTGGGCGAACTGGATATGCTAAAGAACGGCATCAACTCGATGGCGATGTCGCTGGCGGCCTACCATGAGGAGATGCAGCATAACGTTGACCAGGCGACTTCAGATCTGCGTGAAACCCTGGAACAGATGGAAATCCAGAACGTCGAGCTGGATCTCGCTAAAAAACGCGCCCAGGAAGCCGCGCGTATTAAATCCGAGTTCCTCGCCAATATGTCCCATGAGTTGCGCACCCCGCTTAACGGCGTGATTGGTTTTACCCGGCTGACGCTGAAAACCGATCTGAATCCGACCCAGCGCGACCACCTGAATACTATTGAACGCTCGGCCAATAACCTGCTGGCAATCATCAACGATGTGCTGGATTTCTCGAAGCTGGAAGCCGGGAAACTGATCCTCGAAAGCATCCCGTTCCTGCTGCGTAATACCCTGGATGAGGTGATGACGTTGCTGGCCCATTCGGCGCACGATAAAGGGCTTGAGCTGACCATCAACATCAAAAACGATGTGCCGGATAACGTGATTGGCGATCCCCTGCGCCTGCAACAGGTGATCACGAATCTGGTGGGCAACGCCATCAAATTTACCGAAAGCGGCAATATCGACATTTTCGTAGAAAAGCGGGCCATCAGCCACAGTAAGGTGCAAATTGAGGTGCAGATCCGGGATACCGGCATCGGTATCCCGGAGGGCGATCAGTCGCGCCTGTTCCAGGCATTCCGCCAGGCGGACGCCAGTATTTCACGGCGACACGGCGGCACCGGGCTGGGGCTGGTGATCACCCAGCGGCTGGTCAATGAGATGGGCGGCGATATTTCGTTCCACAGCCAACCTAATCGCGGCTCGACCTTCTGGTTCCATATCAATCTGGACCTGAACCAGAACGTGGTTATCGATCGTCAAACCACAGAAATCCTGGCTGGACGCCGGATCGCTTACGTCGAACCCAACCATGCCGCCGCGCAAAGTACGCTGGATATGTTAGCCAACACGCCGCTTACCGTGGTCTATAGCCCCACGTTTACCGGCCTGACGGAAAGCCATTACGACATCCTGCTTTACGCCACGTCGGTCACCCAGCGCGAACCGCTCACCATGCAGCATGAGCTGCTGGCGAAAGCGGCGACTATGACCGACTGCTTGCTGCTGGCCCTGCCCTGCCACGCCCAGGTGGACGCCGAAGCGCTGAAAAAAGAGGGGGCGGCAGGCTGTTTACTGAAGCCCATTACCGTCACCCGCTTGATCCCGCTGCTGCTGGAACATTGCCCTAACGGTCAGCCGATACATCCGCCGGTAGACGAGCAAGGCAAACTGCCGATGACCGTGATGGCGGTGGATGACAATCCGGCCAACCTGAAGCTGATTGCCGCGCTGCTTAACGATCACGTACAGCATATTGAGCTGTGCGAGAACGGTATTGAGGCGATTGAACGTGCCAAATCGCAGCCGCTGGACATTATCCTGATGGATATTCAAATGCCGGGCATGGACGGCATTCGCGCCTGCGAGCTGATCCGCCAGTTGCCTCATCATCAACAAACGCCGGTTATTGCGGTAACGGCGCACGCCATGGCCGGCCAGAAAGAAAAACTGCTGGCGGCAGGCATGAACGACTATCTGGCGAAGCCGATTGAGGAAGAAAAGCTGCGGGCTTTACTGCTGCGCTACCAGCCGGGCCAGGTGGTCGCCAGCCAACCTGCCTCTGCCGCCGTTGTGCTGGACCCGCCGCCGGATGTGACACTCGACTGGCAACTGGCCCTGCGCCAGGCGGCCAATAAACCTGACCTGGCGCGGGAAATGCTGCATATGTTGCTGGAGTTTTTGCCCGAAGTGCGCAACACCCTTGAAGAGCAACTGGTTGGCGAAAACCCGGAAAATCTGCTGGATACCATTCATAAGCTGCACGGCAGTTCAGGATATAGCGGCGTTCCCCGGCTCAAAAAACTCTGCCAGTTGATTGAGCAACAGTTGCGAAGCGGTACCTCGCCCGCAGATCTGGAACCAGAAATGCTCGAACTGCTGGATGAGATGGATAACGTGGCGCGGGAAGCGCGGAAAATACTCGGCTGATCCTCTCCCAGCGGGAGAGGATCGCGTTACCTGTTCTGCGGGGAGAGTTTGATTACGGCAGCGATATTGCGGGCATTCATGCGCAGGTTTTTGGCGGCGTTCTCCAGGGCTTCATCCAGCGTACAAATACGCGGGATCACGCTGAAAATCGCGTCCAGCCCGTGGTCGTAAACCACGTCAACATCCTCCGTCAGGCTTCCGGCAATGCCAATGACCGGAATATCGTAGCGTTTCGCCACGCGTGCCACGCCAACAGGCACTTTGCCGTGGATCGTCTGGCTGTCGATACGCCCTTCGCCAGTAATGACCAGATCCGCATCGCGCACGGCGGCATCCAGCGCCAGCGCTTCGGTGACGATTTCGATGCCCTGGCGCAGATCCGCGCCGCAGAATGCGTACAGCGCCACGCCCATACCGCCCGCCGCGCCGCCGCCTTTTAACGTCATCACCGATTTATCGAGATCGCGTTCAATGATTTGCCCGTAATGGGTCAGCGCCTTGTCGAGTCGTTTAATCATCTCCGGCGTCGCCCCTTTTTGCGGGCCAAATATCGCCGTTGCGCCTTCCGCGCCGGTCAGGGGGTTAGTGACATCGCAGGCCGCTTCAATACGGCACTCCGCCAGCCGCTTGTCGAGCTGACTGATGTCGATACGCGCCAGCTGGTTCAGCGTCTCACCGCCAAAACCCAGTTGCTCGCCGCGCTCGTCCAATAATTGCGCACCCAGCGCCTGTACCATGCCTGCGCCGCCGTCGTTGGTCGCGCTACCGCCCAGGCCGATGATGATATGCCGTACGCCAGCATCCAGCGCATGGCCAATCAGCTCGCCGGTGCCCCAGCTTGTAGTAACGCGCGGGTCGCGGCGCGCTGGCGGTACAGATTCCAGACCACTCGCCGCCGCCATTTCGATAAAGGCCTGTTGCTCATCACCAGAAAGCCCATAAAACGCCTCTACCGGTTCGCCCAGCGGCCCGGTGACGCGAAGATTGACAATGCGTCCCTGCGTTGCAGCCACCATTGCCTCGACGGTGCCCTCACCGCCGTCGGCCATGGGGATTTTTACCACCTCCGCATCGGGGAAAATCTGCCGGAAGCCGTCCTCAATGGCGGTCGCGACCTCCAGAGCAGTCAGGCTCTCTTTCCAGGAATCAGGAGCGATAACGATTTTCATAGCTGTTCCTTTCGCGCGGTTTTATTTCGCCTCTTTTGATCAAGCATAAGCGGCGATAACGGCAGCCGCCTGCCGTTAAAAAAAACGGTGCCCGAGGGCACCGAGACGATTAACGCACCATGCAGGGGCGCTTGTTATCGAATTTCCACTCAGGAATAAGATACTGCATACCCATGGCGTCATCGCGTGCGCCAAGTCCATGTTTTTGATAAAGCTCGTTGGCTTTCATTACCTGGTCCATATCCAGCTCGACGCCCAGGCCCGGCGCGCTCGGCACCTGCACCATGCCGCCTTTGATTTCGAATGGCGCTTTGGTCAGGCGCTGATTGCCTTCCTGCCAGATCCAGTGGGTATCAATGGCGGTGATTTTGCCCGGCGCGGCCGCCGCAACGTGGGTAAACATCGCCAGCGAAATATCAAAGTGGTTATTGGAGTGCGAGCCCCAGGTCAGGCCGAAGTCATGGCACATCTGCGCCACCCGTACCGAGCCCTGCATGGTCCAGAAGTGCGGGTCCGCCAGCGGGATATCAACAGATTGCAGCGACAGCGTGTGGCCCATCTGACGCCAGTCGGTGGCAATCATATTGGTGGCGGTCGGCAGACCGGTGGCACGGCGGAATTCAGCCATCACTTCACGTCCGGAATAGCCTTGCTCAGCGCCGCACGGATCTTCCGCGTAAGCCAGCGAACCTTTCAAGTATTTACCGATGTTAATCGCTTCGTTCAGCGACCATGCGCCGTTCGGATCCAGGGTGACTCGCGCCTGCGGGAAGCGTTTCGCCAGCGCCACAATGGATTCGGCTTCTTCTTCGCCCGCCAGGACGCCGCCTTTGAGTTTGAAATCGTTGAAACCGTATTTCTCGTAAGCGGCTTCGGCCAGGCGTACTACCGCCTGCGGGGTCATGGCTTCATCGTGGCGCAGACGATACCAGTCGCATGGATCGTCCGGCTGGCTCTGGTACGGCAGCGGCGTGCGTTTGCGGTCGCCGACGAAGAACAGATAGCCAAGCATTTCCACTTCGCTGCGCTGCTGACCATCGCCCAGCAGAGACGCCACGTTAACGCCCAGATGTTGGCCTAACAGGTCCAGCAATGCGGCTTCAATACCGGTGACCACGTGGATAGTGGTGCGCAGGTCGAAGGTTTGCAGACCACGGCCACCCGCATCACGGTCGGCAAAAGTGGCACGCACGGTATTGAGGATATTTTTATATTCTCCGAGCGTTTTGCCTACCACCAGCGCGGCGGCGTCTTCCAGGGTCTGGCGAATTTTTTCGCCACCAGGGATTTCGCCCACGCCGGTATGGCCTGAGTTGTCTTTGATAATCACGATATTACGCGTGAAGAACGGGGCATGGGCACCGCTCAGGTTCATCAGCATACTGTCGTAACCCGCCACCGGGATAACCTGCATTTCGGTGACTACGGGCGTGGATTGATAAGTCGTCATCATGTAAATCCTTTATCTAAGCCTTCAGGAACGCCCGAATACCGGGCGTTTGCGGTCAAATGTCCAACCAGGAATCAGATACTGCATCGGGCCGGCATCGTTGCGCGCGCCGCCGGGCAGCTTCTTATACGCTTCGTGGGCGTTGTGGATTTGATCCCAGTCGATCTCCACGCCCAGACCCGGCGCATCTGGTACGGCAATTTTGCCGTCTTTAATTTGCAGCGGATCGCGGGTCAGCCGTGATTCGCCTTCCTGCCAGATCCAGTGGGTGTCAATGGCGGTCGGGTTGCCCGGTGCCGCCGCGCCGACGTGGGTAAACATCGCCAGCGAAATATCAAAATGGTTATTAGAGTGGCAGCCCCAGGTCAGGCCCCAGTCGTCGCACATCTGCGCCACGCGCACCGCGCCGCTTAACGTCCAGAAATGCGGGTCCGCCAGCGGGATATCTACTGCATTGAGCATGATCGAGTGGCCCATTTCACGCCAGTTAGTGGCGATCATATTGGTAGCGACCGGCAACCCGGTGGCGCGGCGGAATTCCGCCATCACTTCACGGCCGGAATAGCCCTGCTCCGCACCGCACGGATCTTCGGCGTAGCTCAGTACATCGTTCAACCCTTTGCACAGCGCGATGGCTTCATCCAGCAGCCAGGCCCCGTTCGGGTCCACGGTAATGCGCGCCTCCGGGAAGCGTTTTTTCAGGGCGCGAGCGGCTTCAATCTCTTGCTCGCCCGGCAGTACGCCGCCTTTGAGTTTGAAATCTTTGAACCCATAGCGATCCTGCGCCGCTTCCGCCAGACGCACCACCGATGCGCTGTCCATTGCTTCCTGATGGCGCAGGTGATACCACGGATGTTTGCCCTGCTCGCCCGCCTGATAAGGCAGGTCGGTTTTGGTGCGATCGCCGATGTAGAACAGATAGCCCAGCACCGTCACCGCGTCGCGCTGTTTACCTGGGCCGAGCAGTTCGCACACCGGTACGTTCAGCGCTTTGCCCAGCAGATCGAGCAGTGCCGCTTCCAGCGCTGCGACGGCGTTGACTTTCAGTTCAAACGTCCAGGCACCTTTACCAAAGGTGTCGAAGTCCGCCGCCTGATTGCCTTTGTGCACCTGCTGCACTACGCGATTCAGACGCGCCACTTCCTGGCCGACCACGGTGGGGATAGCATCCACCAGGGTCTGATAAATCACTTCGCCGCCGGGGGCCTCACCAACGCCGGTGTTACCGGCGTTATCTGTCAGTACCACGATATTACGGGTGAACCAGGCGTTATGCGCGCCGCCGATATTCATCAGCATGCTGTCGTGGCCGGCAACCGGGATCACCTTCATTCCGGTGATGACGGGACTGGATTGAGTGGTCATGCGCGGCTCCCGATAACAGGTTTAAGTTCGATACGTTTGATATCACCGACGATCACCAGATAGCTCAGTACCGCGATAAAGGCGTGGACACCCACGTAAATGAGCGCGCCATTGAACGAACCGGAAACCCCAACGATATAACCGATAGCGATCGGCGTCACGATACCGGAGATGTTGCCGAACATGTTGAACAGACCGCCGCTCAGGCCGCTGATCTCTTTCGGTGCGGTATCCGCCATCACCGCCCAACCCAGCGCGCCGATGCCTTTACCGAAGAATGCCATGGCCATAAAGCCGATGATCATCCACTCTGCATCCACATAGTTACAGAACACCATGGTCATGGAGAGCAGCATACCGAGCACGATAGGCGTTTTACGGGCGATGTTCAGCGAGCCGGTACGGCGCATCAGCCAGTCGGAAATAATGCCGCCTAACACACCGCCCACGAAACCGCAGATAGCCGGGATAGACGCCACGAAACCCGCTTTGAGAATCGACATCCCGCGCGCCTGCACCAGATACACCGGGAACCAGGTGATGAAGAAGTACGTCAGGGCGTTGATGCAATACTGGCCGATATACACGCCGATCATCATACGGGACTTCAGCAGTTGCTTGATCTGCCCCCATTTCTGGCTGAACGGAACGGTCTGTTTGTTGTTGTTCTTCTGATCCATATTGATCAGCGCGCCACCGGCTTCGATGTAATCAAGCTCGGCCTGGTTAACGCCCGGATGCTGGTTGGGTTCATGGATCATTTTCAGCCACAGGAAGCTGACCAGAATCCCCAGACCACCCATAAAGAAGAACACGTGCGACCAGCCTACAGCGTGCGTCAGCCAACCCATAATTGGCGCGAAAATAACGGTGGCGAAGTATTGCGCGGAGTTAAAAATGGCGACCGCCGTGCCCCTTTCCTGCGCCGGGAACCAGGCCGCGACGATTCGGCTGTTGCCGGGGAAAGAAGGCGCTTCAGCAAGCCCGACCAGGAAGCGCAGGGTAAACAGCGCAATGATGATGCCGAAACCACTGAAGATATCGACGAAACCCTGCAGTAAGGTAAACATCGACCAGATAAAGATGGACCAGAAGTAGACGCGTTTTGAACCAAAACGGTCAAGCAGCCAACCGCCTGGGATCTGACCGATTACATAGGCCCACGAAAACGCGGAGAACACATAACCCATCCCAACCGGGTCCAGCCCAATATCTTTGGCCATTTCTGAACCAGCGATAGAGAGCGTGGCGCGGTCGCCATAGTTAAACGAGGTGACGATAAACAGCATCACCACTATCCAATAACGAGCATTGGTGCGCTTTTGCACGGCGCTCGCCGTCTGGCTAATCGTATTCATTGTTGCACTCCTGAATCATAGCGTGTTGCTACATTCATTCTGAACAGCACAACCTGGAGGGTAATCAGAATGAGCTTTTTAGTTGTAAGTCGCAGTATTGTTAGCCCAGAGGCGTCACCGCCCTGATTTCTGCGTTTTAAGAACTGGCGAAAAAAGTATATGAAGGGGACGAAAAGAGCTCACCGTGCAGCGCCACAACATTGCAGGGCATTACCTTAAGGGTTTATGGCATCCGCACAACGGAGTGGGCGATGCTTCACGGAAATGAAACCGCAGGCACATGAAACGTTGTTTCAACGGGTATGAAGATAAAGAATGTGAGGCTTGTCGCTTGACGAAGAAAAAGGCGGGGCAGAATGGAAATAAAAGCGCCGAGATAAAACCATTAATTATCAGCGTAATGCGATAGCATTAACCACTATCGCTTGATTCAAAAAAATCAACGCGAGCCCCCGGGCGAGGGCTCATGCTTATTTTAACAGCGCGCCCCAGGCTTCGACCCAGGGATTGGAAACGGATTCCGGTTCTGGATCTTCGCTGGCGTCAATCATCAACACCTCGCCCACACGTGTGGCGCTTTGTTCTGCCAGCAATGCATCGAACTGCTTTCCGGCACCGCAGAAATGCTTGTAGGTGCTGTCGCCCAGGGCAATCACACCATAGCGCAGCCCTGGCTGATAGCCGAGCTGGTCTTTAATTCCCTGAAAGAGCGGCGCAATGCTGTCCGGTAGATCGCCCTGGCCGGTTGTCGACGTGACGACCAGCACGTGATCGTTCTCATATTGCCGCCAGTCATTAAGCTCTGGATCTTCATACACGCTGGCGCTGTGCCCCTGGCCGCGCAAAATGGCTTCCGCCTCTTCCGCCACCAGTAAGGCATTGCCATACATAGTCCCGACAAAAATCCCTATCTTAGCCATTGCTGTGACTCCTTACGATTAACCCTGATGAGAGCCATCCTGACCGTTGAGGGAGGGAAACTCAACCCTTTCAATATCGGGGAGAATTCCGCGCCAGCCGAAATGTGATAACGCCAACATCCAGACCGCATCCAGCGGAGCCGTGATGGTAAGGGCTTCACCCGTTACCGGATGATTCAGCGCAAGCGAACTGGCGTGCAGCATCAGGCGATCGCAGCCAAAATGCTCCGCCGCAGCGCGGTTTTGCCGTAAGTCGCCATGCTTGCTATCACCAATAATGGGGTGGCGCAGATGGGCTAAGTGGCGACGTAGCTGGTGTTTGCGCCCGGTTTGCGGCAATAACGACACCAGGCTGTAGCGCGCCGTGGTATAGCGGCCAACCGCGACGGGCATTTCAGCGGTAGCGACGCCGCGATAATGCGTCACCGCCGGCTGTGGGCCTTTATCGGTACGGGAAAATTTATCGCCGATTTTATCCAGCTCTTCGGTCAGCGGGTAATCCAGCACCGCCTCATCCTGCAACCAGCCGCGGGTAATGGCGTAATAGTGTTTGCGGATCTGATGATGTTCAAACTGCTGGGCCAGTAACCGTCCAGCCTCGCTGGATAGCCCCATCAGCAATATGCCGGAGGTCGGCCTGTCCAGCCGATGGGCGGTAAAAACGTGCTGACCAATCTGATCGCGCACGGTTTGCATCACCACCACTTTTTCATCGCGATCGAGCCAACTACGGTGTACCAGCCAGCCGGAAGGCTTATTCACCGCCACCAGCCATTCATCCTGATAAAGGATCTCCAGGTTCACTCTTTTTCCTCGGTAAACCAGGCGTCTAATTCCTGAAGGAGTTCAAGCATAATTTCCCGCGCCGGATGGCCGGGATGCAGCGCCACTTCATAATAAGGCGCGATGGCAAACGCCTGCGGCAACGGGCTATTACTGTCGAGTAGTGCATGCATCCGTGGAATAAATATCCACTGTAGCCATTCGTAAGGCGCAAGGGTATCCAGACAAAACGGTTTATCGCTGGTAAACGCGGCGGCGTCAGGAGATGTACCCTGCCACTGTTGATGTTGGCGCAGCGTGGCTTCAATACGTAAAAGTTGCTGACGAACAGCTTCAGCTCTGTTCATGATGACCTCAATTCCGGCAAACAGGCGCGAAGCATAGCATTTCATGGCGGGAATAAAAAAAGGGAGCACTGTAAAAACAGTGCTCCCGGTTCGTTTCGCAGCAGTCCAGCTACTTTTGTTGCTCCCTGCTCATCCGTGACAACTTTTCCTGTGAGCTCAAGAGCTCAATATCCTTATCGATGCATCCTGCACGACATCATCCTGATGGCTTATTTGCACCTTCCTGGCGCTGAGTCCCTGATCATCCTGATCCACCGAACATCCCGACCGGCTCTCGTTCTCCCTCCTGGAGGTGTCCTTTAACGCAGCCTTGCGTTATCCTTGCTTCATCCTGAAGCCTTCCCTGAATCACCTTCCCGGTGTGTTCCCAGTAGAAGTAACATCTTCCTGATGTACACTTCATATCGCGACGTCCTGTCGACACGTATAGAATCCTCTATTACGACTCGTCTTACAAGCGAACGGCGGTCACAAATTGCAGTTAAGTTTCATTCGAAACCAACAAAATAACGCGCAATACGCTGATAAATATGTAATTAAATTTTACACGCAGGTAAATACCCTAAAGTGTTAGCGGCGATCTCTCACAAACTTGTAAGAGATATCTCACAAGCGGATTGGCAAAATAAGCTTACACCTGCGGTTCAAGGCTCGAAAGGAACGCGACGAGTGTGGGTGAAAGCACGGTCCGCTGGCGTGTGCCTATCTTTTCATGCACCACTTCCCCGGTTAAATTACAGACGGAGATCACGTCCATTTCATCGTCACACGTCGCAATAAACAGCGTGGGGGAGAGCTTTAAACGCTTCTGAGTAACGAGGTGTCCAATAAGGTGTTCCTGGACGCGACGAAAATCGTCTTCGCTCCACGTTTGCAGCAGGGTAAGCGGCTGGCCGTCGAAACGCGCCGTCATATCGCCAGCAAATTGCGAAGTATAGAAACGATGGAAATCCGCTTGCAGGACGATATCCATGGCACGTTCCACGGCGCTGAGATCGGCGGCAGGTTCAAAAGGCTGCGGTTGCCAGATAACCTTATCCTGCAACGTAGAAATGATGCACGGCGAGGGCACCCCATACAGCTCCTCGCTTTGCGGCCAGGTCGCATAAACGTCATGCCACGCATCGCAAAATCGATGGGTAAAGGCTTTCAGGGCTTGCTGCACGTCACTTTCCACCACGTTTCTCTCTCTTTGCCAGGTACGGTACACTAGGCCGAATATTGTACCTGCTTTATTTTGGTGACACATGACTTCTTATGAAAACCACGCGGCGTTAAGCGGACTGACGCTCGGCAAATCCACGGATTACCGGGATATCTATGACGCCAGCCTGTTGCAGCCGGTGCCGCGCAGTTTAAACCGCGATCCGCTGGGGCTCAGTGGTGGTAACTTACCGTTTCACGGTGCGGATATCTGGACGCTATATGAGCTATCCTGGCTTAACAGTAACGGCTTACCGCAAGTGGCGGTCGGTCACGTCAGTATTGATTCCACCAGCGTAAATCTGGTGGAGTCCAAGAGTTTCAAACTCTATCTCAACAGCTTTAACCAGAGCCGCTTCACCAATTGGGATGAGGTACAACAAACCCTGGCGCGGGATTTAAGCCACTGCGCCCAGGGCAACGTCGAAGTTCAACTCTATCGGCTGCATGACATTGAAGGCCAGGCGGTCGCCGCGTTCGATGGCATTTGTATTGATGACCAGCCCATCACCATTGATAGCTATGAATTTGATGCCGCTTATCTAGAAGGCGCAGCCGGGGAACAACAGGTCGAAGAGACGCTGGTGAGCCATATACTGAAATCCAACTGCCTGATAACTCATCAGCCGGACTGGGGTTCAGTGCAAATCCGCTACCGCGGCCCGCAAATCGACCGCGAAAAACTGCTGCGTTACCTGGTTTCTT
Source organism: Atlantibacter sp. (assembly GCF_032062175.1). Classification (NCBI taxonomy): domain Bacteria; kingdom Pseudomonadati; phylum Pseudomonadota; class Gammaproteobacteria; order Enterobacterales; family Enterobacteriaceae; genus Atlantibacter; species Atlantibacter sp. The sequence continues at coordinate 12,896 of NZ_DAMBQK010000015.1, read as the reverse complement.
TCCGCCACCATAACGAATTCCACGAACAGTGCGTGGAGCGGATATTTAGCGACATTATGCGATTCTGCCGCCCGCAAACGCTGAGTGTCTATGCGCGCTACACTCGTCGCGGCGGGCTGGATATCAACCCCTGGCGCAGTAATACCGATTTCACGCCCGCCACGGGCCGGCTGGTGCGCCAATAACTGGAATATGTCTCGCATTTGACACACCATTTTACGTTAGCGAGTTGTTAAACCGGAGCAGGCAGGGCTATTGTAATCACAGGGATCGGCGCGTTGTGCCCGTAAGGAGTTCACTTGATTACACATATTAGCCCGCTTGGCTCAATGGATATGTTGTCGCAGCTGGAAGTCGATATGCTTAAACGCACGGCCAGCAGCGACCTTTATCAACTTTTCCGCAATTGTTCACTGGCCGTACTGAATTCCGGTAGTCAGACCGACAACAGTAAAGAACTGCTTTCTCGCTTCGAAAACTTCGACATTAACGTGCTGCGTCGCGAGCGCGGCGTGAAGCTCGAGCTCATTAATCCGCCGGATGAGGCTTTCGTTGACGGCCGCATTATCCGCTCGCTGCAGGCCAACTTGTTCGCGGTACTGCGCGATATTTTGTTCGTTAACGGGCAAATCACCAGCGCCGGTCGGTTTCATCATCTCGACCTGGAAGACTCTACCCATATTACCAACATGGTGTTTTCGATCCTGCGCAACGCCCGTGCCCTTCACGTGGGTGAAGCGCCGAATATGGTGGTGTGCTGGGGCGGTCACTCCATCAACGAAACCGAGTATCTTTATGCCCGTCGTGTCGGCACCCAATTGGGTCTGCGCGAACTGAATATCTGCACCGGCTGCGGGCCGGGCGCGATGGAAGCGCCGATGAAAGGCGCGGCGGTGGGCCATGCCCAGCAGCGCTATAAAGATGGCCGCTTTATTGGCATGACCGAGCCATCCATTATCGCGGCGGAACCGCCGAACCCGCTGGTCAATGAATTGATCATCATGCCGGATATTGAAAAGCGTCTGGAAGCGTTCGTGCGTATCGCCCACGGGATCATCATCTTCCCCGGCGGCGTGGGCACGGCGGAAGAGCTGCTTTATTTACTGGGCATTCTGATGAACCCGCACAACCAGGACCAGGTACTCCCGCTGATCCTCACCGGGCCGAAGCAGAGTGCGGATTATTTCCGGGTTCTGGACGAGTTTATTGTCAGTACCCTGGGTGAGCAGGCGCGCCGTTACTACCGCATCATTATTGACGATGCACCGGAAGTGGCGCGTCAGATGAAAAAAGCGATGCCGCAGGTGAAAGAGAACCGTCGTGAAACTGGCGATGCGTACAGCTTTAACTGGTCAATTCGCATCTCGCCGGATCTGCAAGTGCCGTTTGAACCGACCCACACCAACATGGCGAACCTGAAACTTTATCCTGACCAGCCGACAGAAGTGCTGGCGGCGGATCTGCGCCGCGCCTTCTCCGGCATAGTTGCGGGTAACGTGAAGGAAAACGGCATTCGCGCGATTGAGCAATACGGCCCGTATAAAATTCATGGCGATGCACACATGATGAAGCAGATGGATCACCTGCTACAGGGCTTTGTCGCGCAGCACCGTATGAAATTGCCGGGCAGTGCGTATATCCCCTGCTATGAGATCTGTACCTAGCATAATCTAAAATACCCGGGCGGCCATGAGCCGCCCTTTTTTTCGCCCTGACGGCAAAACGGAAACGATTGCTTTGGTGTTCCTGGCGAAAAACATCATCCTAACTAATGAATTTTCCTTAATAAATCCCGTTTAACCTCAATTTAACAGAGTAAAATCTGATATCTCTCGCCGGCTGTATCCTGCGCCACCCTGCGAATGCTAGGCTTCGCGTCCAATAATGTGGCAAAGGAGTAAAAAATCAGCGCAAAGGCCCAAAAAATACCCTTATAAAAAGTAGATTATGGCAATTGAGATCCCGATCACTGATAGATTGACGCCATAAATGTATCTTTCCGCCCGAAAATAGTTACGGGAAAAAATTATAAAAATCCCCTCTTTACCAGTATTTCGTTTTACAGTCAGGCGCTTTTGCATTGGATGTCTCTAAAAGCCTGATTTTTATGCTTCCTCCAGGAGAAACAGATGGAAACCACCCAAACCAGCACCATTGCGTCAACCGCGACGCGCAGTTCATGGCGCAAAACCGACACCATGTGGATGCTTGGCCTGTACGGCACAGCAATCGGCGCAGGTGTTCTTTTCTTACCTATTAACGCCGGTGTCGGCGGCATGATCCCGTTAATCATCATGGCGATCATTGCTTTCCCGATGACCTTCTTTGCACACCGTGGGCTGACCCGCTTTGTGCTGTCAGGCAAAAACCCGGGCGAAGACATCACGGAAGTGGTTGAAGAACACTTCGGCGTTGGCGCAGGTAAACTGATTACCCTGCTCTACTTCTTCGCGATTTACCCAATCCTGCTGGTATACAGCGTGGCAATTACCAATACGGTGGACAGCTTCATTACCCACCAGTTGGGCATGACTGCGCCGCCACGTGCGATTCTTTCTCTTCTTCTGATTATCGGCATGATGACCATCGTGCGTTTCGGTGAGCAGATGATCGTGAAAGCGATGAGCGTGCTGGTGTTCCCGTTTGTCGCAGCACTGATGCTGCTGGCGCTTTACCTGATCCCACAGTGGAGCGGTGCGGCGCTGGATACTCTCTCCTTCAGCTCTGCGGCGACCTCTACCGGCAACGGCCTGTGGATGACCCTGTGGCTGGCGATCCCGGTAATGGTGTTCTCTTTCAACCACTCCCCGATCATCTCCTCCTTCGCTGTGGCGAAGCGTGAAGAGTACGGCGTGGAAGCCGAGAAAAAATGTTCACGTATTCTGGCCTTCGCACACATCATGATGGTGCTGACGGTGATGTTCTTCGTGTTCAGCTGCGTACTGAGCCTCTCCCCGGCTGACCTGGCGGAAGCAAAAGCGCAGAACATCTCAATTCTGTCTTATCTGGCTAACCACTTTAACGCGCCGATCATCGCCTGGATGGCACCGATCATTGCGATTATCGCTATCACCAAATCCTTCCTTGGCCACTACCTGGGCGCACGTGAAGGCTTCAACGGTATGGTGATTAAATCTCTGCGCGGCAAAGGTAAATCTATCGAAATCAACAAACTGAACCGCATCACTGCACTGTTCATGCTGGTTACCACCTGGATTGTGGCAACCCTGAACCCGAGCATCCTGGGCATGATTGAAACCCTGGGCGGCCCGATCATCGCAATGATCCTGTTCCTGATGCCGATGTATGCCATCCAGAAAGTACCGGCTATGCGCAAGTACAGCGGCCATATCAGCAACGTATTCGTGGTTGTGATGGGCCTGATTGCCATCTCCGCTATCTTCTACTCGCTGTTCGGCTAATAGCCTCATCCGCGCCGCTCGCAGAGCGGCGCATGCCCTTACCTCTCACTACGCAATGGATGCATCATGATCAGTGTTTTTGATATTTTCAAAATCGGTATCGGTCCTTCCAGTTCCCATACTGTCGGGCCGATGAAAGCGGGCAAGCAGTTTACGGATGATTTAATCGCACAAGGATTGTTGCGTGATGTTACCCGTGTCGTTGTTGATGTTTACGGTTCACTTTCCCTGACGGGCAAAGGGCACCACACTGATATTGCTATCATTATGGGTCTGGCGGGCAACCTGCCGCACTCAGTTGATATCGATAGCATCCCTGGTTTTATCCAGGACGTTAATACCCATGGACGCCTGCTGCTGGCGAACGGCGAACACGAAGTCGAGTTCCCGGTCGATGAGTGCATGAATTTCCACGCTGATAACCTTTCCCTGCACGAAAACGGGATGCGCATTTCCGCGCTTGCCGGTGACAAGGTGGTTTACAGCCAAACCTATTACTCTATCGGCGGCGGATTTATTGTGGATGAAGACCACTTCGGCGTGACCAGTGCGTCACCCGTTGAAGTGCCTTATCCGTATAAAAACGCGGCGGATCTACAGCGCCATTGCCGCGAAACCGGCCTGTCGCTCTCTGGCCTGATGATGAAAAACGAACTCGCTTTGCACAGCAAAGAGGAGCTCGAAACCCATCTGACCCAGGTCTGGGAAGTGATGCGCGGCGGTATTGAGCGCGGCATCACCACCGAAGGCGTACTGCCGGGCAAACTGCGCGTACCACGCCGTGCCGCGGCGCTGCGTCGTATGCTGGTCAGCAGTGATAAAACCACCATGGACCCAATGGCGGTGGTGGACTGGATCAACATGTTCGCGCTGGCAGTCAACGAAGAGAACGCCGCTGGCGGACGCGTCGTCACCGCGCCAACCAACGGTGCCTGCGGCATTGTTCCGGCGGTGCTGGCGTACTACGACAAGTTTATCCGCGAAGTGAACGCTAACTCGCTGGCGCGTTACCTGCTGGTTGCCAGCGCTATTGGCTCGCTTTACAAGATGAACGCGTCCATTTCCGGTGCGGAAGTGGGTTGCCAGGGCGAAGTGGGCGTAGCCTGCTCCATGGCGGCGGCGGGTCTGGCGGAGCTGCTGGGCGCAAGTCCGATGCAGGTATGCATCGCGGCGGAGATCGGCATGGAACATAACCTTGGCCTGACCTGCGACCCGGTTGCCGGACAAGTCCAGGTGCCGTGCATCGAGCGTAACGCGATTGCCGCAGTTAAAGCGGTAAACGCCGCGCGTATGGCGCTGCGCCGCACCAGCGAGCCGCGCGTCTGCCTCGATAAAGTCATCGAAACCATGTACGAAACAGGTAAAGACATGAACGCCAAGTACCGCGAAACCTCACGCGGCGGCCTGGCGATGAAAGTCTCCTGCGATTAATCCTTCCTTCTCCGCCTTCCACCGTGAAGGCGGAGCTGTTTTTGCGGCATATCTTCCTGATTTCCCCTCGTTTGTGGTTCATGCTATCGAGAAATGATAGGGTAGCCCCACATTTACACGGAGGCGGAATACATGGCAGTACTGTTAATCGTTGACGCACTCAATCTGATTCGTCGCATTCATGCCGTGCAGGGTTCGCCCTGCGCTGAAACCTGCGTTCATGCGCTTCAGCAGTTAATTGTACACAGTAACCCGACCCACGCCGTTGCCGTGTTTGACGACGAGGCGCGCGATAGCGGCTGGCGACATCAACTTTTCCCGGATTACAAAGCCGGACGCGCGCCGATGCCGGACGATCTGCATGCCGAAATGCCTGCCCTGCGCCGGGCGTTTACCGACTACGGCGTGGCGTGCTGGCACTCTCCAGGCAATGAGGCGGACGATCTAGCCGCAACTTTGGCCGTAAAAATCGCCAGCGCCGGGCACCAGGCGATGATTGTTTCCACCGATAAAGGCTATTGCCAGCTGTTGTCACCGGCCATTCAGATCCGCGATTACTTTCAGAAGCGCTGGCTGGATGCGCCGTTTATCGAAAATGAATATGGCGTTGCGCCGCAGATGCTGCCGGATTACTGGGGCCTGGCGGGCATCAGCAGTTCAAAAATCCCCGGCGTAGCGGGTATCGGGCCCAAAAGCGCCACTCAACTTATTGGCGAGTTCGGCTCGCTGGAAAACATTTACGCCAATCTGGAAAGCGTACCGGAGAAATGGCGCAAAAAGCTTGAAGCGCACCGTGAAGCTGCCTTTATGAGCCGCGCCATCTCGACGTTGAAAACGGATTTACAACTGGACGGCAATTTACAACAGCTGCGCCTGACGAGGCGCTGATCCTCAGAAACAACAAAGGGCCCGAAGGCCCTTTGTGATAATGCAAGAGAACGTGACTTAACGCTCGTCACGGCGTCCGCCCACCGCTGCCCACATACGGCGCACGTGAACGGTCACTTCTTCACGGTCGTGATAAAGCTGACGTGCCTGGATCTGGGCGCTGATGTTGTTAGCATCCAGCTGTTCCTGAATAAACGCGATGTTCTGCGAGACTTCTTCGTAGCGCTTTTTCATCGGCAACTTGAGGTTGAAAATCGCCTCGCGGCACCAGCCGTTCACCAGCCACTGCGCCATCAGCGCCGACACTTTGGCGGGCTTCTCCACCATATCGCACACCAGCCAGGAGATGTTGTTACGATTTGGGCGATAGCGGAAACCGTCTTCGCGCAGCCAGGTTACCTGCCCGGTATCCATCAGGCTTTGCGCCATCGGGCCGTTGTCCACTGACGCCACCCACATATTGCGTTTCACCAGCTGATAGGTCCAGCCGCCGGGGCACGCGCCGAGGTCGACGGCGTGCATGCCGTTCGCCAGACGTTCGTCCCACTCATCCGCCGGAATAAACACGTGGAACGCTTCTTCCAGTTTCAACGTTGAGCGGCTTGGCGCATCAGACGGGAATTTCAGCCGCGGGATGCCCATATAGAACGGGGAATTGTTATTGGTATACGAATAGCCGGTGTAGCAGCAGCCAGGAGCGATAAAGAAAACATGCACCACCGGGCGCTTCGGGGTTTCGAACTTCGCCAGCACATTGGCTTCACGCAGCGCAGCGCGCAGCGGCACGGTGAATTTGCGGCAGAACTTCATCAGTTCTTTGCTTTCGTTGGTATCGGCTACTTCCACGCGCAGATCGCCACCCTTTTCCACCACGCCCTGTAACATGCCGACAATCGGCGTAATACGGTCTTCCGGGGGAAGATTTTGCAGCAGTTCACCGCCAACAAACATCTGGCGGGCAAAAATCAGCGAACTGAACGGCAGCTCGCGCGCCAGTTTATCGGCCTCTTCTGGCTGGTAGCATTCAAAAATCACATAGCCGGATTGCTCTTTAACGCGTGCAAACCCATAAACGTTCAGGAGAGCCGCTTTATCGGTAATCTCCGCCGCACACTCTTTCTCAAAACCCTGGCGGCAATACAAAATTACCTTATTCATGCCCACTGCCTTTTCGTTTCAGACGCACCGCGCCAATTAACATCAATATCCAACCGGCGAGGAAACTGACGCCCCCTACCGGCGTAACAAACGCCCACAGGCGCAAATGTGACAGCGCCAGGCAATACAGACTGCCGCTGAACAATACGGTACCCAGCGCCATAAACACGCTGCTCCAGTAAAACCAAATGCTGATACGGCGCTGCATGGCAACCGCCAGCCCTAAAATCGCAAGGGTATGGAACGCCTGATATTGCAGGCCGGTCTGGATCCATCCCATTTCCATCGGCCCAATGGTTTTACTTAATACGTGTGCGCCAAAGGCCCCAAGCGCCACAAAAATAAAGCCGCTAACGGCAGTAAAAATCAGCATGAATCGGCTGGTCATGTGTTAGCCCTAAAGTAATCCGTACCAGTTGTACGCAAAAAATTGATTATTGCTCATAGCGAAAACGGAATTTTTCCTGCTCGCTGGCTGCTTTCGACAGGATCCATTGGCGAAAGGCCGCTATTTTACCCAGTTCTGCCTGACTGTCATGACATACCAGATAAAACGCGTTTTTACTCACCAGCACATCATTAAACGGGCAAGCCAGACGCCCGGCTTCGATTTCGGTTTGCGCCATCACGTTATTCGCCAACGCAATGCCCTGGCCGTGGATCGCCGCCTGCAGCACCATGGCGCTGTGGCTGAAAATCGGTCCCTGCTGCACGTTAATATGTGTAAGACCAAGCTGGCGCGTATAAGTTTGCCAGTCGCGGCGCGATGCATCGTGCAATAACGTATGGCGGCCCAGATCTTCCGGCACTTTCAGCGGTTTATCACCGGTTAACAGCATCGGCGAACAAACCGGCAGCAGATATTCTGCATACAGTTTTTCAACCCGCAGTCCCGGCCAGTTGCCGCGCCCGTAGAAAATCGCCACGTCGACATCGTCCGCCAGCTTATCTTCCTGACGATCGACCGCCTGGATACGCACGTCAATGCCGGGATACGCCATATTAAAACTGGAAAGACGAGGCACCAGCCAGTGGATGGCAAAGCTCGGTAGCAGGCTAACCGTCAACGCGCCTTTCGCACTGCGCGCCTGAAGTTTACGGGTCGCTTCGGTAAGCTGCGAGAAAATTTCTTTGATGTCCAGAAAATAACTCTGGCCCTCTTCCGTGAGCAATAACGAGCGATTGCGTCGACGAAATAGTTTTAATCCGAGAAAGTCTTCCAGAGACTTAATTTGATGGCTCACTGCCGCCTGGGTAACGAACAGTTCTTCCGCCGCTTTGGTAAAGCTTAAATGGCGGGCTGCTGCATCAAATACGCGTAATGCGTTTAGTGGGGGTAATCGCTTTGACATGGTCACCGGACTTGTATGTTAATGCTCAGTAACAAACAGGAAACAAGAGTTAACCTATTAGTTTTTTTTATCTGAGCCATTATAAATTGTCCGTTGAGGTTGCACCAGCAAATACCTATCATGGCGCCACTTCCTGAGCCGGAACGAAAAGTCATTGGGATGGTCGTTGTGAACGATAGTTCTGAGGGCTTTTGGCTTACGGTTGTGATGTTGTGTTGTTGTGTTTGCAATTGGTCTGGAATTCAGACCTCGGTAGCGAGACTACCCCTTTTCACTTCCTGTACATTTACCCTGTCTGTCCATAGTGATTAATGTAGCACCGCAAATTGCGGTGCTTTTTTTTATCTACTGTTTATGAACGCTTAGCGCTCCAGCTCAACCATTTCTTTGATATCACTGTGGTTGATCTGCTGCTTATTGCCGTTGGCGTCGGTGTACTTGATCATACCGGTTTCTTTATCGGTCTGCGGTTTACCTTCAGACACAATCGAACGACCATCGTTGGTGTGCATCACATAGTTCGGGCTTGAACATGCGCTCAGGGCAAAGGCCATTACACAAGCGGATACTACTGCGGCTGTCTTATTCATATTCTTCTCCTCGTAGAGTTTCATGCTCTGTAAAGCTCATCTACTAACAGGCAAAAATATTTGCCAAACAATAATTAGCATAACGTTCTTTCACAGGGTTGCCTGGATAAACAGACTAATCCGAGGATTATCAATCGCCTTGTGTCAGCCAGTGAAATGCGCCACGATCGGGTGAAATGAGAGGATCGCCATGACAGCATTCAACCCCACCCTTTTTCGCAGCGCCTTTCCCGCGCTGGCCGATGCAGGCGTGTATCTGGACAGCGCCGCCACGGCTTTGAAACCGCAGGCAGTCATCGACGCCGCACAGCAGTTTTATAGTCTAAGCGCTGGCAATGTTCATCGTAGCCAGTTCGCCAGCGCCCAGCGCCTGACCGCGCAGTATGAAGCGGCACGCGACCGCGTCGCCCGGCTGATTAACGCGCCGCAAAGTCACGACATCGTCTGGACGCGCGGCACCACTGAAGCCATTAATATTGTCGCCCAGTGTTATGCGCGCCCGCGCCTCAAGCCGGGCGATGAAATTATCGTCAGCGTTGCCGAGCACCACGCCAATCTGGTGCCGTGGCTGATGGTGGCGCAGCAAACCGGGGCGCGAGTCGTCAAGTTGCCGCTTAATGCCCGCTATGTACCGGACGTCGACGGCCTGGCGGCGTTAATCACGCCACGCACCCGCATTCTGGCGCTGGGGCAAATGTCCAACGTCACGGGCGGTTGCCCGGATCTGGCAAAAGCCGTTGATATCGCTCATTCGGCAGGGGCGGTTGTGATGGTGGACGGCGCGCAGGGCGTGGTGCATTGCCCGGCCAATGTCCAGGCGCTGGATATCGATTTTTATGCCTTCTCCGGTCACAAGCTTTACGGCCCAACCGGCATTGGTGTGCTATACGGCAAAACCGCCTTACTAAACGGTATGGAACCCTGGCTCGGCGGCGGAAAAATGCTCACTGAGGTGTCGTTCGAGGGCTTTACACCTAAGCCTGCCCCCTGGCGCTTTGAAGCCGGTACGCCGAACGTGGCGGGCGTGATGGGGCTAAGCGCGGTGCTGGAATGGCTGGCGACGGTAGATGTCGTGGAGTCAGAAAATTACAGCCGCGGGCTGGCAACGCTGGCGGAAGACGCGCTGGCTAAGCGTCCTGGTTTTCGCAGTTTCCGCTGTCAGGACTCCAGCCTGTTAGCCTTTGATTTTGCAGGTGTTCACCATAGCGACATGGTCACGCTGCTGGCGCAATCCGGCATCGCGCTGCGCGCCGGGCAACACTGTGCCCAGCCGTTGCTGGCGGAGCTTGGCGTCAGCGGTACGCTGCGCGCCTCATTTGCGCCCTATAATACCCGTCAGGATGTAGACGCGCTGGTTGCCGCTGTGGACCAGGCGCTGGAACTTTTGGTGGATTAAATGACAAGTACATTTCTGGCCGGGCACCCGTTCGGCACCTCGATCACGGAAGAGACGCTGCGCCAGCAGTTTGCGCCGCTCAACCAGTGGGAAGAGAAGTATCGCCAGTTGATTTTACTGGGCAAACAGCTGCCGCCGCTGCCTGCGGATTTGAAACAAGAAAATATCGAGATTGCCGGATGTGAAAACCGCGTCTGGTTAGGGCATACCCGCCAGGCCGACGGCACGCTGCATTTCTATGGTGACAGCGAAGGCAGGATAGTTCGCGGCCTGCTGGCGATCCTGCTGACGGCGATTGAAGGTAAAACGCCGGAGCAACTGACCCGCCAGGATCCGCTGGCGCTGTTCGATATGTTAGGTTTACGCGCCCAGATTAGCGCTTCCCGCAGCCAGGGATTAGACGCCCTGGCGAATGCGGTGGTGCAGGCGGCGCGGGAAGCGTAGCCCTTACGCGGTGCGCGCCGCTTTAGCGAGCATTTTCTTTAGCGCATGGGACACGGCGACAAACCCAAAGGTCGCCGTGACCATGGTCGCCGCGCCAAAGCCGGAGGCACAATCCATCCGCTTCGGCCCTTCAGCCGTGCTTTTCGCCGCACAAACCGACCCGTCCGCCTGCGGATAAACCAGCGCTTCGGTTGAGAACACGCAATCCACGCCCAGCTTACCTTTACTGTTTTTCACCACGCCAAAATCGCTTTTCAGTCGTTCGCGCAGTTTTGCCGCCAGCGGGTCCTGAATGGTTTTCGCCAGGTCGGTTACCTGAATTTGCGTCGGGTCGATCTGCCCGCCCGCTCCGCCGGTGGTCACCAGCGGGATTTTATTACGGCGGCAATAAGCAATTAACGCCGCTTTTGGCCGTACGCTGTCGATGGCATCAATCACATAGCTAAAGCCCTGGCCAAGCAGCGCGGCAACGTTATCCGCCGTCACGAAGTCATCAACCACGGTGACGCGGCATTCCGGGTTGATCTGCCGCAGACGCTCCGCCATCACTTCCGCTTTCGCCAGGCCGACATTATCGCGCAACGCGTGGATTTGCCGGTTGGTGTTTGTGACGCAGACATCGTCCATATCGATCAGCGTGATGGCGCCAATACCGGTACGCGCCAGCGCTTCCGCCGCCCACGAGCCTACACCGCCGATACCCACCACGCAGATATGCGCGTCCGCAAACAGTTGCAGCGCCTGTTGACCATATAAACGCGCCGTGCCGCCAAAGCGGCTACGCCAGGCGTCCGTCATTACCACAGCCATGAAAACCTCAGAACCAGAAGGCGGGTCTGAGACCCGCCATAAGAAAGGATTAACCGTTAAATACGTTGCCCGTGCCCGGTGCGGCTTTCAGCACCCAGACGCGGCCATAGTGATTATACCAACCCGCGCGATGCCCGGCGTCAGCGCCGATACCCTGGTAAATGTCGAAGTGCTGGCCTTTAATTGCCCCGCCGACATCCAGCGCTACCATCACGCGCAGTTCATATTGTCCGTTGAACTTGCCGTTGTTGTCCAGCAACGGGACTTCCGCCAGCAGTGTCGTGCCCGCCGGAATGATGGAACGATCGGAGGCCACCGATGCGCGGCCAATCAGCGGCACGGCGCTGGCGCCTTTCACCGGTGAATAGCTTTGCGGTTTAAAGAATACGAATGAGGGGTTGTTCTCTAACAGTTCGCGCACTTCTGCTTCGCTGTGAGTTTCACCCCAGTGGCGAATCGCCTGCATCGACATGTCTTCTTTCTTCACTTCGCCGCGGTCGATCAGCACTTTGCCAATGGCGTAGTAACCATGACCATTTTTTCCCGCATAGCTGAAGAACGTCAGTGGGCTGCCATCACCGAAATCGATATAGCCGCTGCCCTGCACGTCCATAATGAAGTTATCCATCAGGGAGTTACTGTACGCCAGCACATAGGATTCGCTCAGCGCGCCCGCGTAAATCTCTGCACGTGAAGGCAAGCGCCCGCCGCGCTTCGGCGGCATGCGGTAAATCGGGTACTGGAATTCGCCCTGGCGGGTATGTCGCGCCTGGATAACCGGCGTGTAGTAGCCGGTAAACTGGACGTTGCCGTAGTTATCCGCGCCTTCCATCTGCCAGGCATCAAGGCCGAACTGGCGCATGGTGCGCGTATCGCCGCCGGAACGCAGCCATTGCTGAACCGCCGAGTAGACGTTGCTCTGGTTGTTATACAGGCGCGGCGACGCATTACGAATTTCCGTAACCTGCTGGGCGTAATCCCCTGCGTTAATCGGCGCGCCCATGGCGTCGGGCTGGTTAACCAGAGAGAACGGCTGGTTTAATTTGCCGTCTTTATATTGCTGACCGCGATCGGTCGGTTTTGATGAACAGGAGGCGAGTACTACGACCATCGCCCCTGTGAGTAAAAATTTTGTCCAACGTCCTTTCATTCTTGAGTCTCAGATTACCGCGCCGTGCAGGCGAAGATAGCAAACCGTTCCGGCTAATGAAATGCGCACTCAGCCCAATATCGCCATAACGTCTAAAAATTGCGCACCTGGCGAGATATTTAGCCTGGGAGAGCCAAAATCAGCGGTTTTGTTACAAAAAGGGTTGCATCGAAATGTCAGCGGAGTATAGTGCGCATCCACGGACGCGGGGTGGAGCAGCCTGGTAGCTCGTCGGGCTCATAACCCGAAGGTCGT
>NZ_DAMBQK010000014.1:0-111358 GCF_032062175.1 Atlantibacter sp. | reverse complement strand
CATCAAACAAGCAGAAGCCCATCCTCACGGATGGGCTTTTTGCTGTCTGCAATATAGCAAAAAAACAGACGGAATGAATATCGATCCGCTGCTTTATTAAGCTAAATGAGTCTCCTTTTTCAGCCACTCCTCAATAAAATCAGCTACCTGCTGCTCATTGTTAATATCAATAACCGGCAAACGGTGAGGCAACTTGATATCGGTGACTAATGCAATGGCATACTCATCGCAATCAAGATCGACAATGCTATGCTTTGTTCCTTCACGGTATAAAAGCAGCTTAGGTATGGTTTCGTGCTTAAACCCTTCTACCAGGATGATATCCAGTGTTCGATGATCCATCCGGCTGGCCAGGTAATGAAGATCGAGTGGTGCTTCATCCGGCGTTTCCGTCATCAATGCCCAACGTTCCGTACTGGCGACCAGTGTCTGATACGCCCCTGCTTTGCGCAGTTCATAGCTATCTTTGCCTGGCTTATCGACGTCCATGTTGTGATGGGTGTGCTTAATCAATCCCGTACGAATACCGCGCTGATTTAACGCTGGGATAAGCTTTTTCAACAACGTAGTTTTCCCTGTACCACTCCAGCCAGCAATGCCGAGTATGGGCGTCATCATGTCACCTGCCACTGTTCAAGATCGTCAGGGGTATTGACGTTTGCAAAGCAGTGCGTTCTGTCATTAAACAACACGGCATGACCACCGATCTGCTTCAGGAAAACCATTACGCGTCTTTCTCCGCTGGCTAAATACGCTGCAAGCAACGGCGCAACGCGCCTGTTTATCAGGCACAACGTGGGATGGTCGCGCTGTCCATCGTTAACCCAGGCTGCGGGTGCATCGTGAATTCTCGCCTGTAAACACGCGACTAAATCTGAAGGGATATTGGGTGTATCGCAAGGGCAGAACAGATACCAGTCGCTTTCAACCGCCTGCATAACCGACAGTATTCCCGCCAGCGGCCCTGGAAAATCCGCCAGCGTATCGGTAATCACACTAAAACCGCTTTGCTGATATTGTTCGATGTTGCGATTCGCGCTAATCACCAGGCAATCAACCTGCGGTAACAGGCTGGACGCCACATGCTGCCATAACGGCTTGCCATTAAGTTGCAACAGACCTTTATCCTGGCCGCCCATCCGCGTCGCACGGCCTCCAGCCAGTATTGCACCCGTTAAATTCTCCAAAAAGTATCGCCTCTTTTATTGTGGGTTTGACCCTGTTAACGTGTCTTTCTCTAAGAAAGGAGCGCCATTATGAAATGCAAACGCCTTAATGAAGTTATCGAATTACTTCAGCCAGCCTGGCAAAAAGAGCCCGACCTTAATCTGATGCAATTTTTGCAGAAACTGGCGAAGGAGTCAGGTTTTACCGGCGATCTGGCCGATCTCACCGATGATATCTTGATATATCACCTCAAAATGCGTGATTCCGCGAAAGACGAAGTCATTCCTGGATTAAAAAAAGATTACGAAGAGGACTTTAAAACGGCACTATTGCGGGCTCGCGGCGTCATTAAAGAGTAAAAGCATGTAAGCGAAGCCAACAATGCGCCTCCGGAATGATATTCTGAAGTATTGGTCGTGTTTTTGGATAACGGAATGACAGATAACGCTTTTACATTCCAGACGTTACACCCGGACATCATAATGGATGCCTTATTTGAACAGGGCATCCGCGTTGATTCCGGGCTAACGCCGTTGAATAGCTATGAGAATCGCGTTTACCAGTTTCAGGATGAAGATCGTAAACGCTATGTGGTGAAGTTCTATCGTCCGCAGCGCTGGACAAATGCGCAGATTCTCGAAGAACACACTTTTGCGCTGGAATTAGCCGCTGATGAGATCCCGCTGGCAGCGCCTTTGATGCTTAACGGCACAACGCTACCTGTACACCAGGGCTATCGCTTTGCGGTTTTCCCCAGCCTGGGAGGCCGTCAGTATGAAACCGATAACCTCGATCAGATGGAATGGGTGGGACGCTACCTTGGCCGTATTCATCAGGTTGGTCGTCGCGCGCTGTTCCAGCATCGCCCTTCGATTGGCATCCATGAATACCTTATTGAGCCGCGTGCCTTGCTGGCCGCTTCCTCTCTGGTTCCCGCTGCGTTAAAAGATGGTTTTCTAAGCGCAACGGATACTTTGATCGATGCGGTCAGAGCACGTTGGGACGATAACGGCATCATGCTGCGATTACACGGTGATTGCCATCCCGGAAATATTCTCTGGCGCGACGAGCCGCTGTTCGTCGATCTGGATGATGCGCGCAACGGCCCCGCCGTACAGGATTTATGGATGCTGTTAAACGGTGATAAAGCCGAGCAGCGCATGCAACTCGAAACCATCATTGAAGCGTACGAAGAATTTACTCCCTTCAATATGAGCGAGCTGGCCTTAATTGAACCGTTACGCGCGATGCGTATGGTTTATTACCTGGCGTGGTTAATTCGACGCTGGGAAGATCCTGCGTTTCCCCGTAATTTTCCCTGGCTAACAGAGGAAGATTACTGGCGCAGGCAAACGGCAACATTTCAAGAGCAGGTACGGGTTCTCAATGAACCCCCATTGCAGTTAACGCCGATGTATTAATCTGTAATATTCAGGAGAAAGTTGAAGATGAAAAAAGTATTACTGGCGCTGGCGGGGATGATTCTGGCATTTAGCGCATCAGCGGCCCAAATCACCGACGGTAAACAGTATATTACGCTCGAAAAACCGGTTGCCGGCGAACCGCAAGTGCTTGAGTTTTTCTCATTCTATTGCCCGCACTGCTATCAGTTTGAGGAAGTCATCCACGTTTCTGACAACGTGAAAAAGAAACTGCCGGAAGGCACCAAAATGACCAAGTATCACGTCGAATTTTTGGGGCCGTTGGGTAAAGATTTAACGCAGGCCTGGGCAGTCGCGATGGCACTGGGTGTGGAAGACAAAATCACTGCGCCGATGTTTGACGCCATTCAGAAAACCCAAACCGTACAGACCGTTGCGGATATCCGTAAAGTCTTTATCGATGCGGGTGTAAAAGGTGAAGAATACGACGCCGCCTGGAACAGCTTCGTGGTGAAATCTCTGGTCGCCCAGCAGGAAAAAGCGGCTGCCGATCTTGAATTGCGTGGTGTACCGGCAATGTTTGTTAACGGTAAATATCAGCTGAACCCGCAGGGTATGGATACCAGCAACATGGACGCATTTGTTCAGCAATATGCGGATACCGTGAAATTCCTGGTTGAGAAAAAATAAGCCAGAAATGAAAAAGCCGGTCACTGACCGGCTTTTTTGTATTGCTGTTTTATCGCGTCCAACTGATTGTCTTTCTCACTCCAGATCGCATTCAGCCAGAGTTGGAACTGCCGTTTAAAATTTTTATCGCTGACATAATCACCGTGTAATTCATCCGCCACCGGTAAAAGATCGATTCTCACGACAATAAGGGTAAGTGTACCGCTCAGCATATCGAAAAATGGCGTTGCGCTATTTTGTGGGTAACATAGCGTGACGTTAAGCATCTTGTCGAATTGCTTGCCAAGCACATTAAGCGCCATGGCGACACCCGCCGCTTTTGGTGGAAGCAGATGTTTAAAGGGCGAGCGTACCTGCTGGCTTTTTTCTTCAGTAAATCGCGAGCCTTCGACGAAATTAACGATAGTTGTAGGATGATGACGAAATTTTTCGCAGGAACGACGGGTTGTTTCGACGTCTTTTCCGCGCCGTTCAGGATGGCGCAATAAGTAGCTGCGGGAATAGCGGCGCATAAACGGCATATCCAGCGCCCAGCAAGCCAGACCAATAAAAGGGATCCAGGCGAGCTGTTGCTTGAGGAAATATTTGTTCATTGGGATGTGTTTACGGAACAAAACGCATAGCACCACAATATCGGCCCAGCTGTAGTGATTACAAATCAGCAGATACCAGTTTTTGTTGCTTAATCCTTCCAGACCTTCCACGTCCCATTTTAAATGCGGATTCAGTTTTAACAGCGCAGCCAGTCCTTCGCACCAGCAATACATCATGAAATTACAGAAGGCAGAGATCGTTCGCCAGGCTGCGGGAAATGGCATTAATAGCTTTATAATCCCCGCAAGGATAATCGGAACAGAGCAAAAAACCGTCACTAAAATAGTCAGCGCGATACTTAAAAACAGCGTTATCGCAGCAATCAATCTCGACATAATGATTATATTCATGAGCTTATCGGAAACGGTGCGCTGAAAATGCGCACAAGCGGGAGATTTTATCAGAAAACCCGGTTTGTTGACGAACCGAAACGTTACGGTATTTGAATGCGTGGAAAGCCTCGGATTTATCAGTGAGTTAACAAACTTTGCGATATTTTATATCCACAATAATCAAACGATCGTGAGAGGAATATTGCAGATCAATATCTTATCTTAATGCACTGATATTCAGCGTTTTTTTAATTTCAACGATCGTTATTTTTATATATGTATTTATTATAAAAATTTTTGTGCACACAGTTATCCACAGGTTGATCCTGCGAGAGAGGTCGAGGATCGTTAATTCTTTCATGCATATTGGTCTGAAAAATTCATATTTCTTTGCCAGCTATGGCATCCTTTAGGGATAACTTAAACATCAGGCACGGACATTATGGTTCAGATCCCAGAAAATCCCCTTATCCTCGTTGATGGCTCTTCATACCTGTATCGGGCATATCACGCCTTCCCGCCGCTAACGAATAGCGCAGGAGAGCCGACCGGGGCCATGTACGGCGTACTTAATATGCTGCGCAGCCTGTTGATGCAGTATCAGCCGTCTCACGCGGCGGTAGTTTTTGACGCCAAAGGCAAAACCTTTCGTGATGAGCTGTTTGAGCATTACAAATCGCACCGTCCGCCGATGCCCGACGATCTTCGCGCGCAGATCGAGCCGTTGCACGCCATGGTGAAAGCCATGGGTCTGCCGCTGCTGGCCGTCTCTGGCGTAGAAGCAGACGACGTCATCGGTACTCTGGCGCGCGAAGCAGAAAAAGCGGGCCGTCCGGTGCTGATCAGTACCGGCGATAAAGACATGGCCCAGTTGGTTACTCCGGGCATCACGCTGATCAACACCATGACCAATACCATCCTTGGTCCTGAAGAAGTGGTCACCAAATACGGCGTGCCACCAGAATTAATCATCGACTTCCTGGCGCTGATGGGCGACTCCTCGGATAACATTCCGGGCGTGCCTGGCGTGGGCGAAAAAACTGCGCAGGGCTTGCTACAGGGTCTGGGTGGGCTGGATACGCTGTTTGCCGAGCCGGAAAAAATCGCCGGTCTGAGCTTCCGTGGGGCCAAAACTATGGCCGCTAAGCTTGCCGATCATAAAGAAGTGGCGTACCTCTCCTATCAGCTCGCCACCATCAAAACCGATGTTGAACTGGAACTGACCTGCGACCAGCTGGAAGTGAAACAGCCGACCGTTGATGTGTTGGTCGACCTGTTCAAAAAATACGAATTTAAGCGCTGGACTGTAGATGTCGAAGCCGGTAAATGGCTACAGGCCAAAGGTGCGAAGCCAGCGGCAAAACCGCTGGAAACCATCGTTATCAACGAAGAGCCTGATGAACCGGCTGTAGCCCTGTCTTATGACAACTACGTCACCATTCTCGATGAGGACACCCTCAACGAGTGGATTGCCCGTCTTGAGAAAGCGCCGGTATTCGCTTTTGATACCGAAACAGACAGTCTCGATAATCACAGCGCGCGGCTGGTGGGTTTCTCCTTCGCCACCGAACCGGGAATCGCGGCCTATGTGCCGGTCGCGCATGATTATCTTGATGCGCCGGAACAGCTTACTTGTGAACGCGTACTGGAACTGCTTAAGCCGCTGCTTGAAAGCGAAAGCGCCCGTAAAGTAGGGCAAAACCTGAAGTACGATCGCGGCGTGTTGCAGAATTACGGCATTGAACTGCGCGGCATCGCCTTCGACACCATGCTGGAGTCGTATATTCTTGATAGCGTTGCGGGTCGCCATGATATGGACAGCCTCGCCGATCGCTGGCTGAAGCATAAAACCATCACATTCGAACAGATTGCGGGTAAAGGTAAAAACCAGCTAACCTTCAACCAGATCGCGCTGGAAGAAGCCGGGCGCTATGCCGCCGAAGATGCGGACGTGACTCTGCAACTGCATCTCAAAATGTGGCCGAAGCTGGAGAAAGAAAAAGGGCCGCGCCACGTTTTCGAAACTATCGAGATGCCGCTGGTACCGGTGCTGTCGCGCGTTGAACGTAACGGCGTCAAGATCGATCCGGCGGTACTGCACCGTCATTCCGAAGAATTGACGCTACGCCTGGCCGAGCTGGAGCAAAAAGCCCATGACATCGCCGGTGAGCCATTCAATCTCTCTTCCACCAAACAACTGCAAACCATTCTGTTTGAAAAGCAGGGCATCAAGCCGCTGAAGAAAACGCCTGGCGGCGCGCCTTCTACGTCGGAAGAAGTGCTGGAAGAGCTGGCACTGGATTACCCGCTGCCGAAAGTGATTTTGCAATATCGCGGGCTGGCCAAGCTTAAGTCCACCTATACCGATAAACTGCCGCTGATGATTAACCCGAAAACCGGGCGCGTGCATACGTCTTATCATCAGGCAGTTGCGGCTACCGGGCGGCTTTCCTCCACCGATCCGAACCTGCAAAACATCCCGGTACGTAATGAGGAAGGGCGCCGAATCCGCCAGGCGTTTATCGCCCCGGAAGATTATGTGATTGTCTCGGCGGACTACTCTCAAATCGAACTGCGGATCATGGCGCATCTTTCCCGCGACAAAGGCTTACTCAGCGCGTTTGCCGAAGGCAAAGATATCCACCGCGCTACGGCGGCGGAAGTGTTTGGCTTGCCGCTGGAAAGCGTCTCCGGCGAACAGCGCCGCAGCGCTAAAGCGATCAACTTTGGGCTGATTTACGGCATGAGCGCATTTGGGCTATCGCGCCAACTCAATATCCCGCGTAAAGAGTCGCAAAAATATATGGATCTTTACTTCGAACGCTACCCCGGCGTGCGTGAGTACATGGAGCGTACCCGCCAGCAGGCGAAAGAGCAGGGCTATGTTGAAACGCTGGCCGGCCGTCGTCTGTATCTTCCGGACATCAAATCCAGCAATGCGGCCCGCCGTGCCGGTGCAGAGCGCGCGGCGATCAATGCCCCGATGCAAGGCACCGCCGCAGACATCATCAAACGCGCCATGATCGCTGTAGACGCCTGGCTTGAGAAAGAGCAGCCGCGCGTCAAACTGATCATGCAGGTACACGATGAACTGGTGTTTGAAGTGCACAAAGATGATGTCGAAGCCGTGTCTGTGAAGATCCACGAGCTAATGGAAAACAGTATGAAACTGGATGTGCCGTTGCTGGTGGAAGTGGGTAGCGGAGAAAACTGGGATCAAGCTCACTAACGAATCAGCCGCAAAGTCATTTTTCTGTAACTTAGCAACATAAGTTATCACTTTTTGTGATGACGCTTTGAATTCAGAATGTAAAGATTGAAAAAAAATTACAAAAATACTTTGTGGCATGGAAAAAAGGTAGTAGAGTTAAACGCGTAGGGTACAGAGGTAAGATGTTCTATCTTTCAGACCTTTTACTTCACGTAATCGGATTTGGCTGAATATTTAGCCGCCCCAGTCATCTAATGACTGGGGCGTTTTTTATTGCCCAAAGAAAAGTTTTTGAGGGTACGGGTTGCCCCGTACGCCTGATTATTCTTCAGCCTGTGAATCTTCCGTAACCGGTGTCAGATCGCTAAACCAGCTGTCCAGTTTCTGACGCAGTTTGTCGACGCCAATCTTCTTCAATGACGAAAACGCTTCAACCTGCACGTCGCCGTTAAAGGCAATTGCCGCTTCGCGCACCATATTAAGCTGCGCTTTACGCGCGCCGCTGGCCAGCTTATCGGCCTTAGTCAGCAGTACCAGCACCGGGATTTGGCTTTCAACGGCCCAGTGAATCATCTGCTGGTCGAGATCCTTAAGCGGGTGGCGGATATCCATCAGCACCACCAGACCCTGCAAACACTGACGCGCCTGCAAATATTCGCCCAACGCGCGCTGCCATTTAAGCTTCATCTCTTCCGGTACTTCGGCATAACCGTAGCCAGGAAGGTCGACAAGGCGTCTGCCTTCTGCCACCTGGAACAGGTTGATGAGCTGCGTACGGCCAGGAGTTTTACTGGTTCTGGCCAGGCTTTTTTGATTGGTTAACGTATTAAGCGCACTTGATTTTCCTGCATTCGAGCGGCCCGCGAAAGCCACTTCAATGCCGGTGTCGGAAGGCAAGTGGCGAATATCAGGCGCACTGGTCACAAAGTGCGTCTGTTGATAGTTCCAGTTTGTCAAAGGTCGTCTCCATCAGGACAAGCGATGAAGGGATTATACCTGAACCCCTGCCAAAGACAGGTTTCTTAAATTCTCGCTTACGCGATATTCCCGAAACGCTGTAAGAGATCGGCCATTAAAACCCTGAGAAAAACAGGGATTGTTTCGCGCATTTTCCTAAATAAAATTTTATAAATCATGTGGATATTTTATAAGACCACTCTTAAAAAGGGTGGATTAACGTACCGGTGGGTTGTGTCACTTCGCCAAAACGGTAAAGTAGGCAACGCGAGCCAGGAGGCTCAGGAGCAGGGTTAAGGAACGTCAGGCTGACGAAGAACAGGATCGGGCTGGAGAGCCAGCGTTACAAGACGCAAAAGGACAAGGACAGACACGGAGCGTTGTTTGCTAAAGGAAAGACAGGGTGGTCGGGAGCAAACAAGGATGATTAACTGAGCTAAGAAAGAAGGCGACAGCAAAACTGTCGCCTTTTCTCTTTTCTGCCTTTCTGATAGATTCCGCCGCAATTCTCATCATCATAAATAAACTGTCTCTCACATATCGTTTAATTACCCATAATGTAAGAAGCGGCTTGAAGTATGATGTCATTATTCTCGTAAATGGCTTAAGACGACCCTGATATGAAGCAACCAACCTCCAAACGTCCGGCAAAAGCGCATCGCAAAACACGCGAAGAGCTCAACCAGGAAGGGCGCGAACGCAAGCGCCAGAAAAAACACAGCGGCCACGCGCCAGGCAGCCGCGCATCCGGCGTTGCGGCTGATGCAAAAAATGCCCGCAGCGGTCAGAAAAAAGACCCGCGTATCGGCAGCAAAACCCCCATTCCTTTGGGCGTGACAGAAACGCCTGTAACCAAGCAGCAGAAACCGAAGAGTGAGAAGAAACCTATGCTTTCACCGCAGGCTGAACTGGATATGCTGGAAAACGACGAGCGTCTGGATGGATTGCTGGAGCGTCTCGAAGAGGGGGAAACCCTGAGCAAAGCCGATCAGGAATGGGTCGATGCAAAACTGGATCGTATTGATGAGCTGATGCAGCAGCTTGGCCTCTCCTGGGATGATGATGAAGAGGAAGAAGACGAAAACCGCGGCGACGATTTGATGCGTCTGCTCAAGGGCGGCAACTGATCGGCACGCTATGGGCCTGCCCGTCCTGATCGTTGTCCTGCCAATAGTATGTTATCTGGTGTGGTTATTCGTTAAACTACAGCGGTTGTCGCGCCGCCAGAAGCGGTTGCGCAACCGGCTCATCGCCCGTGGTGCTGGTGGGTCCGTTAAGCGTACCCGCCAAAGACATCATCGGAAGGAGTGAGCATGTCTGTGCAGTTGATCGACTGGGATCTGGCCCTTATCCAGAAATATAATTATTCCGGGCCGCGATATACCTCTTACCCTACCGCGCTTGAATTCTCTGAACAGTTCGGCGAAACCGAATTCCACCAGGCGGTGGCGCGCTATCCTGAGCGCCCGCTGTCGCTGTATGTGCATATCCCGTTCTGCCACAAGCTTTGCTACTTCTGCGGCTGCAATAAAATCGTCACCCGCCAGCAGCATAAAGCCGATCAGTATCTGGATGCGCTGGAGCAGGAAATCCTCCATCGTGCACCGCTGTTCGCGGCCCGCACCGTTAAGCAATTGCACTGGGGCGGCGGAACGCCAACCTATCTGAACAAAGCGCAAATCAGCCGTCTGATGAACTTGTTGCGCGGCGCATTCAACTTCAGCGACGAAATGGAAATTTCTATCGAAGTTGACCCGCGTGAAATTGAGCTGGATGTGCTCGATCACCTGCGGAGTGAAGGCTTCAACCGCCTCAGCATGGGCGTACAGGACTTCAATAAAGAAGTGCAGCGTCTGGTGAACCGCGAACAGGATGAAGAGTTTATCTTTGCGCTACTGAACCACGCGCGGGAAATTGGCTTTACCTCGACCAATATCGACCTGATTTACGGCCTGCCGAAACAGACGCCGGAAAGCTTCGCCTATACGCTGCAACGCGTGGCGGAACTTAATCCGGATCGCCTGAGCGTCTTTAATTATGCACACCTGCCGACGCTGTTTGCCGCCCAGCGTAAAATCAAAGACGCCGATTTGCCTTCCGCCCAGCAGAAGCTGGATATTTTGCAGCAAACCATCGGGTCGTTGATGCAGACTGGCTATCAGTTTATCGGTATGGACCACTTTGCCCGCCCGGATGACGAACTGGCCATCGCTCAGCGCGAAGGTGTCCTGCACCGCAATTTCCAGGGCTACACCACTCAGGGCGACACCGATCTGCTTGGCCTTGGCGTGTCGGCGATCAGCATGACTGGCGACAGCTATGCACAGAACTACAAAGAACTGAAGCAGTATTATCAGTACGTCGACGAGCGCGGCGACGCCCTGTGGCGCGGCCTATCGCTCACCCGCGATGACTGCATTCGCCGTGACGTGATCAAAGCGCTGATCTGTAACTTCCGTCTGGATTTTTCTGCGGTTGAGCAGCAATGGCAGCTGAATTTTGCTGACTACTTTGCCGAAGATTTGAAGTTGTTAGCGCCGCTGGCGAAAGATGGGCTGGTGGATATTGATCAGAAAGGCATCCAGGTGACGCCGAAAGGCCGGTTGCTGATCCGCAACATCTGCATGTGCTTTGATGTGTATCTGCGCCAGAAAGCGCGGATGCAGCAATTCTCGCGTGTTATCTAAAACAACCCCCTCACCGGTCTGGTTGAGGGGATAGTCTCAGCTAAACAGCCCAAGCAGTGCCGCACAGAGTACAGCCGCGACGGCGGTGTGCGGCGTCTGGCTTGCCGCTGCGCCCACTTCTGCGCTGCTCGACACAAAATGAATTAATGATTCCAGCATGATTTTTCCCTCGCGTGAACGCGCGTGATCATACTGAAGTTGTTAATACAGTAAAGTACAAAATTGCAGCAGTTTGCGCTAAACGGTCCATATTTACACAGCGGCAAATCGCTACTCCATACCCAACTCTTTCAGCTTGCGCGTCAGGGTGTTACGGCCCCAGCCCAACAATCGCGCTGCTTCCTGTTTATGGCCCTGAGTGTGGCGCAACGCCGTGGTTAACAGCGTGCGTTCCATTTCGGGTTGCGCTTCAGAAAGCAGGTTTTGATGACCGGAACGCAGCGCGCGATCGGCCCACTGCGCCAGCAGTGTTGCCCAACTGTCTGGCAGCGTCTGGCTCGGGCTGTCAGGCACCGTGGTTTCGAACAGCTCGCCCGGCAGATCCTGAATCAACACTTCCTGGCCTGCGGCCATCACCGTCAGCCAGCGGCAGGTATTTTCAAGCTGGCGCACGTTGCCCGGCCAGGCGAGACGCGTCAGCGCTGCTTCGGTTTCCGGGTGCAGCAGCTTGGCTTCTACTCCCAGTTCTCGCGCTGCGTCCTGTAAAAAGTGGCGCACCAGGCGCGGTATATCTTCCCGGCGTTCGCGTAGCGGCGGCAAATGCACGCGGATCACATTCAGGCGATGGAATAAATCCTCACGGAATTTGCCTTCCTGAACCCGTAATTCGAGATTCTGATGGGTGGCGGCAATGATCCGCACGTCCACTTTCACCGGCGCATAGCCGCCGACCCGGTAAAACTGCCCGTCTGCCAGCACACGCAGTAAACGGGTCTGCACATCTAACGGCATATCGCCGATTTCATCGAGAAACAGCGTGCCGCCGTCAGCCTGTTCAAAACGTCCCTGACGGATTTGATTCGCGCCGGTAAACGCGCCTTTCTCGTGGCCAAACAGCTCAGACTCAATCAGATCTTTAGGGATGGCCGCCATATTCAGCGCGATAAACGGGGATTTGGCGCGTGGGCTATGGCGGTGCAGTGCATGGGCCACCAGCTCTTTACCCGTTCCTGATTCGCCGTTGATCAGCACGCTTATCGACGAGCGCGACAAACGGCCGATAATACGAAACACATCCTGCATTGCCGGCGCTTCGCCGATAATATCAGTCGTCGGCCCGCTGACCGGCGCATTGCGCGGCTGCTGCTGCTCCTGATAATGGCTGATGGCGCGCTCGACCAGCGCCACCGCTTCGTCAATATCAAACGGTTTGGGAAGATAATCGAACGCGCCCTGTTGATAGGCGCTTACGGCGGCATCCAGGTCAGAATGCGCGGTCATTATGATGACCGGGAGCATCGGATGGCGCTGTTTGATCTGCTTAAGCAACGCCAGCCCATCCATGCCCGGCATACGGATATCCGATAACAGCACGTCCGGGGTTTTGGTGGTCAACGCGTCAAGCACCTCGTTCCCGCTTTCAAATGCCGTGCAGTGCAATCCGGCGCCGGTGAGCGCTCGCTCCAGCACCCAGCGGATGGAGCTATCGTCATCAACGATCCAGACTATCCCTCGTTGCATAAACACCTCGATATACGCGTTATCGCCCAGTCCAGGCAACCTGAACGACGCGGCGGCTATTTTCTAATGGGAAGGTACACCGAAAACTCGGTATGACCCGGCCAACTGGTAAATTCGATTTTTCCCGAATGTTGGTCGATAAGATTGCGGGCAATAGACAGCCCCAAACCGGTGCCGCCTTCGCGGCCACTGACCATCGGGTAAAACAGCGTGTCCTGCAAATGGGCCGGGATACCCGGGCCGTTGTCTTCCACATCAATGCGGGCCGCCAGCCGATAGCGCACGCCGTGCAGCGTCAACTGGAATGCTGTACGGGTACGTAACGTGATTTCTCCGCCTTCGCTACCCAGCGCCTGTAGCGCGTTACGCACAATATTCAGCAGCACCTGCTCGATTTGATCGGGGTCGTGGGCCAGTTCCGGCAGGCTGGGGTCGTAATCACGGATCAGCGTGACGTTATCAGGCAGCTCCATCGACACCAGCTTCACCACGCGCTCCGCAACCTTATGGATGCTTTCCGTGACGTGCATCCCCGGCTGTTGCGGGCCAAGCAGCCTGTCGACCAGATTACGCAACCGGTCGGCCTGCTCGATAATGACTTTGGTGTACTCCGTCAGAGAAGGATCGGGAAGCGCTTTACTCAACAATTGCGCAGCGCCGCGCAAACCGCCGAGCGGATTTTTAATTTCATGCGCCAGGCCGCGCACCAGATCACGTGCGGCGATCTGCTGGGCGTGCTGTAACTGTTCCTGGCTTAAGCGACGCTGATTATCCATCGGTGCCATTTCCAGCAGGATCAGCGTGTCCGGCAGACGTTGGGCGGTCAGGGAAAGAATATGCGAGCGCCCGTCGATCACCAGCGTGACTTCGTTATCAGTAAACCCCTGGCCCGCGTTGAGGCTCTCCTGCATCAGCGCAATATTGAGCGAAAAATAACTCAGCAGTTCCGGCAGCGGTGTGCCGTACAGTTTGCGCGAGCTTTGGGCAAGCAGTTGCTGGGCGGCAGGGTTGGCGTAATGGACCGCCAGCTCGTCATCCACCAGCAAAATGCTGTTAATCAAAGAATTGAGGATCTGCCCAGCATCGGGCAGCATGCCTGTAGCCATTCAGCAGTCTCCGGATGATTGCACCAATTTAGTGCATTATAGCGTTATACAGGCAAAAAGCCTCTGGAATCAGCTTATTGGTGGAGAAAAAAGCCCATCCGAAGATGGGCTAAAATTCCACGGCAACATTAACGACTACAAAATTAAACGCTGTAGTACAGCTCAAACTCTACCGGGTGCGGAGTCATGCGCACGCGGTCATCTTCTTCACGACGCAGGGCGATGTAAGCATCAATAGCTTCGTCGGTGAACACGCCACCGGCAGTCAGGAACTCACGGTCCAGATCCAGCTCGTTCAGTGCTTCTTCCAGAGAGCCTGCAACCTGCGGGATTTCTTTCGCTTCTTCCGGCGGCAGGTCATACAGGTTTTTATCCATGGCTTCGCCCGGATGGATTTTGTTCTTGATACCGTCAAGGCCGGCCATCAGCAGTGCGGCAAAGCACAGGTACGGGTTAGCCGCCGGGTCCGGGAAACGCACTTCAATACGACGCGCTTTCGGAGAAGCAACCACCGGAATACGGATGGAAGCGGAACGGTTACGGGCAGAGTAAGCCAGCATGACCGGTGCTTCGTAACCCGGGACCAGACGCTTGTATGAGTTAGTGGTCGGGTTAGACAGGGCGTTGATCGCTTTAGCGTGTTTAATTACGCCGCCGATGTAGTACAGCGCCTGCTCAGACAGACCCGCATATTTGTCGCCAGAGAACAGGTTAGTGCCGTTCTTGGACAGGGACATGTGGCAGTGCATACCGGAGCCGTTATCACCGAACATCGGTTTTGGCATAAAGGTCGCAGTTTTGCCGAAGCGGTGCGCCACGTTGTGCACCACATATTTGTAGATCTGAATTTCGTCTGCTTTTTTGGTCATGGTGTTGAAGCGGGTTGCCACTTCGTTCTGACCCGCCGTCGCCACTTCGTGGTGGTGAGCTTCAACAACCAGGCCCATTTCTTCCATGGTCAGACACATAACAGAACGGATGTCCTGTGCAGAGTCGACTGGCGGAACCGGGAAGTAACCCCCTTTCACGCCCGGACGGTGGCCTTTGTTGCCGCCTTCGTATTTGGTCGAGGAGTTCCATGCGCCTTCGATATCGTCGATAGCCACATGAGAACCAGAAATGGTGCTGCCGAAACGGATATCGTCGAACAGGAAGAATTCCGGCTCTGGCCCGAACAGCACAGTATCCGCGATACCGGTAGAACGCAGGTACTCTTCAGCGCGCTTGGCGATGGAACGCGGGTCACGGTCGTAGCCCTGCATGGTGCCCGGCTCAAGAATATCGCAACGGATGATCAGCGTGGGTTCTTCGTAGAACGGGTCCAGCACTGCGGTGGATGCGTCAGGCATCAGCACCATGTCGGATTCGTTGATGCCTTTCCAGCCACCAATCGAGGAGCCATCAAACATTTTGCCTTCTTCGAAGAAGTCAGCATTTACCTGATGGGAAGGGATTGTGACGTGCTGCTCTTTACCTTTGGTATCAGTGAAGCGCAGATCAACAAACTTCACTTCATGTTCGTTCAGCATCGTCAGAATGTGTTCGGCGGACATACTTACTCTCCCGGATTGGTCATCGTCGTCGTGGAATGGCACTGCTCAATAGTTGGTGTTTTCACCCTGATTTAGATAAAGCGAAATCTGTGCCAACTTTCAAATTACCCTAAAAAGGCGCTATTATGCACACCATAGTGCAAAAGGGCTGCACCAGGATGGATACCTTGCACCAATATAGTGCTCATGTGTGAATATTGAGCACCATATTGGTGCAATTTTCGTTGGGCGCTCTCTTTTTGGCTTCGTGAAACCGATCACAATCCCTTACTGTTTATATTGTTTGTAAAGGTTCTTTGTGATCCTGTTTAGTCCTTCGATTAATACGTGTACAATAACGCGCTATTTCTAATGCCTGAGGCAAAGTTGTGATCGAAAATCTGCGTAACATCGCCATCATTGCGCACGTTGACCATGGGAAAACGACCCTGGTTGACAAGCTGCTGCAGCAATCCGGTACGTTCAGCGAACGTGCTGAGACCACAGAACGTGTGATGGACTCCAACGATTTGGAGAAAGAGCGTGGGATTACCATCCTCGCTAAAAACACCGCTATCAAATGGAATGACTACCGTATCAACATCGTTGATACCCCAGGGCACGCCGACTTCGGTGGAGAAGTTGAACGTGTTATGTCCATGGTGGACTCAGTACTGCTGGTTGTGGATGCAATGGATGGCCCAATGCCGCAGACCCGCTTCGTAACCAAAAAAGCGTTTGCTCATGGTTTGAAGCCTATTGTTGTTATCAACAAAGTTGACCGTCCTGGTGCGCGTCCGGACTGGGTTGTTGACCAGGTATTCGACCTGTTCGTAAACCTCGACGCGACTGACGAGCAGCTGGACTTCCCAATTATTTATGCTTCTGCGCTGATGGGTATCGCAGGCAACGATCACACCGACATGGCGGAAGATATGACTCCGCTGTATCAGGCGATTGTTGACCACGTACCGGCGCCGAACGTTGACCTCGACGGTCCGTTCCAGATGCAGATCTCCCAGCTCGATTACAACAACTACGTTGGCGTTATCGGCATCGGTCGCATCAAGCGCGGTAAAGTGAAGCCTAACCAGCAGATCACCCTGATCGACAGCGAAGGCAAAACCCGTAACGGTAAAGTCGGTAAAGTACTGACCCACCTCGGTCTGGAGCGTATTGAATCCACCGAAGCGGAAGCAGGCGATATCATCGCGATCACCGGTCTGGGCGAACTGAACATCTCCGACACGCTATGCGATCCGCAAAACGTGGAAGCGCTGCCGGCCCTGTCTGTTGACGAGCCGACCGTGACCATGTTCTTCAACGTCAACACCTCACCGTTCTGCGGTAAAGAAGGTAAGTTCGTGACCTCTCGTCAGATCCTTGAGCGTCTGAACAAAGAGCTGGTGCACAACGTGGCGCTGCGCGTTGAAGAAACGGAAGACTCCGATGCGTTCCGCGTATCCGGTCGTGGCGAGCTGCACCTGTCGGTGCTGATCGAAAACATGCGTCGTGAAGGCTTCGAACTGGCTGTGTCCCGTCCGAAAGTTATCAACCGCGTGATTGACGGCCGTATGCAGGAACCGTTCGAAAACGTCACCCTGGATATCGAAGAACAGCACCAGGGCGCGGTTATGCAAGCCATGGGCGAGCGTAAAGGCGACGTGAAAGACATGATCCCTGACGGCAAAGGTCGTATTCGTCTGGATTACCTGATCCCGGCGCGTGGCCTGATCGGTTTCCGTACCGAGTTCATGACCATGACTTCCGGTACCGGTCTGCTGTACTCCACCTTCAGCCACTACGACGACGTGCGTCCGGGCGAAATCGGCCAGCGTAATAACGGCGTGCTGATCTCCAACGGCCAGGGCAAAGCGGTTGCGTTTGCGCTGTTCGGTTTGCAGGATCGCGGTAAGCTGTTCCTGGGGCACGGTGCAGAAGTGTACGAAGGCCAGATCATCGGTATTCACAGCCGTTCTAACGACCTGACCGTTAACTGCCTGACCGGTAAGAAACTGACCAACATGCGTGCGTCCGGTACCGACGAAGCCACGGTTCTGGTTCCGCCGATCAAAATGTCTCTGGAGCAGGCGCTTGAGTTTATTGATGATGACGAACTGGTCGAAGTGACCCCGACGTCCATCCGTATTCGTAAACGTCACCTGACCGAGAACGATCGTCGTCGCGCAAGCCGCGGTTCGAAAGAAGACTAAGATTGTTTGAGTGATGCAAAAAAGCCGCTGATTTCAGCGGCTTTTTTTTTAAAACGAATACCGTAACCCTAAGCGTATACGGTACTGCTCTTTGTTATACGCATTCCACCGGTCCAGCCACTGCAACTCCAGATACGGTAACCAGTGCTGATCGACTTTATACCGAAAACCGTTAGTGATTTCCCAGTGATGGTCCTTGCCATTTTTGCTGTGGTAATCGTTCACACGCTGAAAAAAATGAGGCTCAAAGATCCAGGTGAACAGGTCGGTGACTTTAAAATTCCAGTAATTGGCAAACTCGTGGGTATCGTTTTTATCCATATTGCCGTTGAAGTCGGGTGTATCATAATTATTGTGGTTATAGCGGTAGCGGAACGTCAGATTAAACCACGGCGTGAATTTATAATTGGTATCTAAATAAACGGCACCACCGGAGCCGTCACGACTGTCATTAATTAATCCGCCGGGCTGAAAAGTTAATTTATCGGTAGGCCTGAAGAGCGGATACCAGCCTTCTATTTCGTTATAGCTGTGTTTGATTTCATCCCATCTGCCGAGGTTGTAGGCGTTAGTCACCATAATGCCTGCCCCCCTGTCAAAGTTATAACCCGCTCTGAGGATAACTTCATGCAGATCCGACGCGGTATTATAGGCTTCACGGGTTTCCACATACGCCCCGGCAAAAACCGGGCTGGAAATGGTCAACACCAACGCTGCTGTGAGTCGTTTTTTCATTATGCTTTCCATGTATCAAGTACAGAAAGGCCGCCCTCATGCGAAGCACGAAGGAAAGTCATTACGGCCAGGTTTTTAGTTATAAAGTGACGGCTGACGCTTTATTTTCTTTATTGATTTCAGATTCAGGGGATAAATATTTTTTGCGTTTTCCGAGCTCCTCGATAATAAAAGCGAAACGTTGTTCATTGAGTTTATAAAACAGCCCCATGGTTACTGCGGCGATAATCGCCAGGCTGCTGGGCCAAAGAAAAATAAGTTGCCGTAACCCCGCCAGGGTTGCATCACTTTGGGCGATATGTGGGATATAGCCGATTTGAGTCAACATAATACCTGGCAGAAATCCGGCCAGCGCGGCGGAAATTTTTCGCGAAAAGGTATAGCCGGTATAAACCGAACCTTCGGCGCGAATACCGGTTTTCCATTCGCCATATTCCACGGTGTCCGGAACCAGCGCCCAGTTAAGGCTATTCACAAAGGCGGTCCCGAAAAACGCCATGCAGGAAAACAGCACAAATATGAACGAGCTGCTGCCCCAGAAAAAGTTCAGCACATCGCCCACAGCCCAGAGGATTAACCCTCCCAGGTAAACCTGTTTCTTGCCGAAGCGCTTTACCGCAGCAGGGACTAACAGCACCCCTACCAGGATACAGCCCATACTGAAAAAGCCCATCCATGACAGCAGGTGGATATCGTTGAGTACGTATTGGGTGTAATAAACCTGAATCGCCAGCTTAATGTTAAATGCCGCCAGCGTGCACAGGTTAGCGATACACAGCACCAACAGCGGTGGATTACGGAAGATGGCGTAAAACGATTTAAGAATGCTCGGCTTATGGTGAGTGGGTATCACTTCTACATAGCGCTCTTTTACGCCGCTGTAGCACCACCAGATGCAGCATAGCCCGACAGTCACAAACAGTATGGCCGCTATCAGATAACCTAACGATGAACTGGAAATAAACATTGCCTGAATCGGCATAAAGCCAACGGTGCAAATCAACAAACCCACCGTTGCGCCGCCTTGCCGCCAGGCGGCGAGCTGGGCGCGCTCATTAGGGTTTTTGGTGATGGCAGGCACCATCGCGCCATAAGAACAATTCATCAGGCTATAAAAAAGCCCGAACAGCATAAACAGCGCCGTGGCAATGGCGGTTTTCACCGGCAAATCAAAACCGGTAGCCATAAACTGCGCTGTGGCCACCAGCGCAACCGGTAGAGAAGCGTAGAGAATAAAGGGCCTGAATTTGCCTTTTGGGCCGATAGTTCGGCGTGAGTCCAGCAATACGCCGGTTAGCATATCGGTGAACGCGGTAAAGAACTTCGCCACCAGAAATATCACGCCGCCGTAAAACGCGGGCAGACCCAGTTCATCAGTGTAAAACTTTAACAGGTACAACGTCCCGATGGACAACATCAGGTTTGAGCCGACATCACCCATTCCGTAGGCGCATTTTTCCCGCAGGCTCAGTTTCAGGGTTAACGGATCAGGGCTGGTGTTCATGTCGATCCTCCTTAAAATCGTTTTCACGCCGGACGCTTACGCATCTCGATCTCTTCCACGATGCGGATATACAGCTTCTCATTGAGGTTGTAGAAGCACCCCATCGCCGCAATCGTGACCACCGCGAGCGCGGCGGGGTAGATAAATATCAGTTCCCGCAAGCCCTCAACCGTACCGGCGGATTGCGCCACGTTAGGCACATAGCCGATTTGTGTCAGCATCCAGCCGGGGAAGAAACCCGCCAGCGCCTGGGAGACTTTTCTGAAGAAGGTGAAACCGGTATAGACCGTTCCTTCAGAACGCACGCCGGTGCGCCATTCGCCGTATTCGACCGTGTCGGAAACCAGCGCCCAGTTCAGGCTATTAACGAAGGCAGAGCCAAAGAACGCCAGGCAAGAAAACGCCACGAAGCTGACCGATCCGCCGCCCAGGGTATAGTTGAGCAGATCGCCTGCGACCCAAATGAGCAGACCGCCGATATAAACCTTTTTCTTACCAAAGCGGCGCACGGCGGCGGGCATCAGCATGACGCCGAAGAAGATGCAGCCCATGCTGAAAAATCCCATATATGACAACAAGATGGGGTCATTCAGCACGTACTGGGTGTAGTAAACCTGGATGGCGAGTTTGACGTTGAATGCGCCAAGGGTACAGAGATTGGCGATACAGAGAATAAACAGCGGACGATTACCGGCGATGGCGCGAAACGACTGCAATAAACCGGGTTTATGCTGAGGATTTGCAGGCTGCGGATCAATATAGCGCTCATGCACGCCAGCGTAGCAACGCCACATACAGAACAGCCCGCAAACAGAAAACAGCGTAGCGGCAAAGATATAGCCGAGCTGAGGATTACCCTCGACCAGATTCATTACCGGGACAAAACCCACGGTGCACAGCAGCAGACCCAGCGTTGCGCCGCCCTGACGCCAGGCCGCCAGAGAAGCCCGCTCATCGGGGTTTTTGGTGATGGCGGGCACCATCGCGCCATAGGAGCAATTCATCATGCTGAAGAACAGGCCGTACAGCATGAACAGCGCCGTCGCCATCACGGTTTTTCCGGTCACCTCAAACGGCGTGCCGACGAAGTTGGCGATAGCCAGTAAGGTCACAGGGAAGGCGGCATACAGCACGAAGGGCCGGAATTTTCCTTTCGGGCCAATATTGCGCCTCGAGTCGAGCATGATGCCCGTGCCCATATCGGTAAAGGCAGTAAAGAATTTAGAAATTAAAAATATGATCCCGCCATAGGTGCCCGGCAGCCCCAAAATATCGGTGTAAAACTTCAATAAATAAAGTGTGCCAATATCCAGCAAGATATTCGAACCTAAATCGCCCATGCCATAGGCGATCTTTTCTTTCAGCGACAGGCGCAATTTTTCCGGACTTACCTGACCCATAGACCTTCTCCATTGGCTTTATAAGCAGATTAGTGGGTGACTTTTTCCGCCTCACTGGCTTCACGGATCGCGGCGACTTTTTTACCGAATAACAATTGCAATACGATCAGCAGTCCAAATACCGGTATTAACGCGGCGGCTGGCGATATTCCTGTTGCGCCTTTAATCAACATCGCACCGGAGGCGATTAATAATAAAAAGACGATAATGCGAAAGACTTTTACTGATATACGCTTATGGACGTACTGCCCCACCAATGAACCGAGAATCATGGTGGGGATGCAGAACATCACCAGCTTAACGGTTGAAATAGTCAGAATGCCGCTGGTGGCGAGGCCGCCGATAATCGCGACGTTATTGGCGGTAAAGAACGCATTCAGCGTGCCGCGGAATGCCGCCGGTCCAAGGTTTCTCAGCATGCCGTAGATCACCACTGGCGGCCCGTTGGTGGAAAATGCAGAGCCCAGCGCTCCTGCGATAGCGCCCATCGGCATGGCGATCCAGGCTTTGTCATAAACCGGTAACCGGGGAATAAACAGACTGTAAAAGGAATACAGGATAAGAAACGCGCCGAGTCCTGTTTTCATAATATGATCCGGCAAATAGGCCAGCGCGTAGAGTCCGACGGGAATGCCAGCAAAAGAAAAAAGAATTAAAACGAGTGCAGATTTCCAGTCGGTTTCTTTGCGCGAAAGCCAGGTCGCATATAATGCCGTTGCCGTACCCACAATAACCGACATCGGTGCCGCCATTTTTAATGGCAATAATAAGGTAATTAACGGCATGGTGGTTAATGCGCCGCCAAAACCGGCGCATATGCCAACAAAGGTATATAAAAACATGATCGCAATGACGATCAACATGGCGGTGGTATCTAACTGGAGGCCGTCAGGTGTAAACAGGGTAAAAAAATCCATAATCGTTCCTTGAGCTATTTATTATTACTGCGCGAAGGCCCTTGCCTCAGAGACGTTGCAGCGTCTGGAATAACTGCGCCCATTGGCTGTCTGCGCGATAAAACACCGGCGGTTTGCCGAGCGGGGTATCAACAGTCACTTCACCACCGTGATGGTGCTCCCCCGTCCAGACGTTTATCCAATTATCTTCCGGCAGGTAGAGCGTCCAGTCGCTGCGTCCCTCTTCATAAACCGGGGCCACCAGCAGATCACGGCCAAACAGATACTGGTATTTCAGGGTGTAGGTGTGCGCATCGTCTTCGTAGTGCAGGAACAGCGGACGCATCACCGGCAGTCCCGATTTCGCGTTCTGCGCCACCGCGTCTTTGATATACGGCTTCAGGGTGGTAAAGACCGTGGTCATCCGGGCGAAGTGAGCGATAGTTTCTGCATCGCTGTCGAACTGCCAGTTATCCCCCGAACGGTTGCCTTCGTGGGTGCGCATCATTGGGGTAAATGCATTGAAATCACACCAGCGCAACAGCAGCTCTTTACTGCGCTTCATCTCAAACAGCGTGGTGTAACCGCCAATATCGCTGTGATGCAAACCGTGGCCGCTCATCCCCAGTGACAGCGCCGCCGGGATAACCGATGCCAGGCCATCGTCCAGGCTCCAGTCGACGTTCTGATCGCCTGCCCACATCATCACGGAGTATTTCTGGCTACCGGAATAACCAGCGCGCATAAAGAACAGGATCTCGCCGAGTTTGCCGGTTTCCTCAAGCGCTTCGTAATTGCATTTCGCCCACAGGGCAGGCCAGGCGTTATGCATGATCTCCGCGCTGATGCCGTTATGCAGCACCGTGTCGGTGGGAAGATATTCGCCAAAATCCGCCATCCAGCCGCCGCAACCGAGCGCAATCAGGTTTTGTTTAATCACGCCTTTGTACCAGTCCCAGGCTTCGGGGTTGGTGAGATCAATAACCCCCGCGTAAAACTCGCCAAACTCGACGTGATAATCGTTGCCGTGATGATCTTTAGTGAGATAACCGCGCTTTGCCGCCTCTTCGCACAAATCACGATCGCGGGCGACATACGGATTGATATAAGTGAGAAACTGCACGCCTTCGCGCTTCCACTGCGGGATGCGCTCATCAAGCTGGGGATACAGCTCACTGTTCCACTTCCAGTTCCACATCACGCGCTTGCCAAAAGACGTCATGCGGATGCCGGACCAGTCCTGCGCCCAGATGCCGTTGACCTTGACGCCGCCATTGCGCATGGCGTCGAGTTTTTGCTGGCAAACATCGGTGCCGCCCTGAATGCCAAGCGTCACACCATCGTAAACCCAGTCCGGAAGTTCTGGCTGGCGGCCAAGCAGACCGGTGAGTTTCTCCAGCAGCTCGACGTAACCTGGCGCGCATTCAAAACGCAGCGTGGCGTTGTCTTCCCAGAACGCCAGTTCGTGGAATTCCGGCGCACTGAAGTCGAAGTTCATATAGCCGCTGTTATCGACGTGGCAGTAATACTTCTGGGTGCTGACAAACGTCGGCTGCGGGAAGAAGGTCCAGTAATAGTCACCACCCGCGTTTTCTTTGCAGTCGGCAAGCCAGGTGACATACGTCTCTTTATTACGTCCCACGCCCTGTTCGCTGGTCCACAGCGGGAAGGGTTTACCGCGCAGATCGAAATAAGAGAACTGTTCGCCGCAGCCGTAAATATGATCCTCCGGCTGCGCCGCCAGCCGGAGCCAGATGCGGTTGTGGCTGGGGGCATCGTTCTTTAGCTCAAGCAGCAAGCGCTGGTGGTTATCAAGACGAACATGCAGCGTTGCGCTGATGGCGTCGCCGCGCGTAAAGCGGATCGCCCAGCCTTCCGGCTGTGCGACCACCGTCGCCTGGTTCAGCGCCACCTTTTCATTCAGCTTGTCTTTGATGCTGAAGTTGCCGCGAAACATTTCGATATCCGCTTCGCCTGCGCCGACCCATAAGCAGGGGGCCTGTGAGGTGTGGCGAAGAATAAGCCGTGAGTGATACGCGAGCGTAAAGCCATCGTCGAGCGTAATAAGCTCAATGCCATTAAGATCGGTGCGTTGTGATTTCATTATTGCCTCTGATGTAGGGTAGGTCGGTTATTCGCCGCCAAGGGTAAAGCTAAACCGGTGTGACGCTCCCGGTGCCAGCAAAACCACGTCCTGGCCGGAATTAAACGCATCCGGTGGGCAACTCATCGGCTCTGCGGCCAGCCCTTTGCGGTTTAATTTGTCGGCGGTATAGATTTGCAGCCAGGGCTGATCGGAACGCAGCCAGGCGGTCATGCGCTGTTCCCGGCTGGTGAGCCTGACTTCCCATTCATTGCCAACCGTTTTGAAGGTGTGGTCGATTTGCGCATCGCCGATTTTTCGTGAGCGCCGGTAGTCCAGCGCTGGCGGCACGGCGTCAATGAATGGAAGGGTGAGTTCACAGCTATCGGTGCTGGCCAGGTTGCAGGTTAAATAAGGGTGGATCCCTGCGCCGTAAGGCGCAGCGACATCCCCGAGATTGGTGGTTTTAATGCTGCCTGACAGGCCCGTCTCTGCGTCCAGCTGGTAGCGGATCGCCGTCATCAGCATGAAAGGGTAGCCATAATGCGGCGGTAAAAACACGCTCAACGTGGCGGTGGTTTCCGAGCAGTCGTCGATTTGCCACTCGCGCCAGGCCAGCAGCCCATGAATGGCGGATTGCGAGGCGCGATCGTTGATCGCCAGTTGATACTCTACGCCGTCGTGCCGGTAGCATCCGTTGGTGATGCGGTTAGGCCAGGGGACCAACACTTTCCCCAAATGCGCTAACGGCATTTCGTCAGGATGATGGGGGATCACCAGATGACGCCCCCGGTGCGTCAGTTCGGCAATCCCCGCGCCGACGGTCACGATCTTCGCCTGATAATCTCCTGCGCAGAGGACCAGCGTTTTCCCGCTTTTTTGCATGATGGCTTCCCTCATTCATTCACGACGCTGCGTTATTGCGCGTTCACATCCAGCAAACCGGCGGCGACGGCGGGAGCCAGTCCCGGCGCGAGCGGCAGACGTGGGATCACCAGGCAGTGCAGCAGATGGTAAATGTCCTGTTTGCCGTCCCAGACTTTGGTGGTCACTTCGTTATGGGTATCCAGCTCCTGCCACCATGACCCGTTCTCGTAATCCATCAGGTATTTGATGCAGTAGTCCCACCATGTCTGATACCAGGCTTCGTACTGCGCATCCCCTGTCACGGTATACAGCGCATAGGCGGTGCCCATCGCTTCCACAATCGGCCAGCGTACCCGTTCGCGAACAATTGGCTTACCGTCCCAGTCGACGGTATACACGATGCCTTCCGCGCCGTCGGGTGCCCAGGCGTCGCGGATCGTGGCGTGGAACAGTCCTTTGGCGTCTTCCAGCAGCCATTCCGGCGGGGTTTCAAAGCGGGCTTCCAGCGCGGCGCGCAGGTGCAGCATTAAACGGCCCCACTCGATCCAGTGGCCAGGCGTGCCGCCATAGGCGCGAAAACGGTGGGCAGGATTCTCTTTGTTGTAATCGCGGATCGGGTTCCAGTTAGCGTCGAAGTGTTCATTAACGCGATACTCGCCCTTGCGCGCCACGTCGTGAATAATCACCGACGCCACGCGCAGCGCGCGGTCGAGCCATTTACGATCGTGGGTCACGTCGTAAACAATCAGAAACGCTTCGACTGCGTGCATATTGGCGTTGCCGCCACGGTAGTTTTCCGTCTCAGTGAAGGCTTCGTCCCAGGACTCGAGGCACATTTGCTCCTTCTCGCTCCAGAAATACTTCTCGATAACGTCAATCGCGTCATCCAGTAACGGGCGCGCAGCGGGATGGCCGGTCGTCACCGCGCTGGCGGCACCCAGCAGTACGAAGAAGTGCTGGTAGCCCTGTTTGGAGGCGTCCACCACGCCGTTGTCATTCACGCAGGCGTACCAGCCGCCGTGTTGCTTATCGCGCAGTGCGCCGTTCAGCGCGTTAATCCCGTGTTCAACAAGCGAATACGCGCCTGGCCGGCCCATCGAGGCGGCAACGGAATAGACGTGCAGCATACGCGCGGTGATCCACAGGTGGGTGCCCATATCGGGTTTGACCTGGCCGTTATTGCCCAGCCAGCCGAATCCGGTCGGCACGGCGGCGTTTTTACCAAAATCGAAAATGCGGTCAGTTTCTTGTTCCAGCCAGCGGTTATGGCTCAGGGTGTTAAACCATTTCATTGCTCTGTCCTTTTCTCAGCGTTTCGCCATCATTTCGTCAACAATCTCGCCCAGGCGTTGCAGTTTGGGCGCGCAGACATCCCGGAACATCAACTCGCTGTCCGGCAAGCCGACCACGGATGACCAGACAGCACGGCCCGCCAGGAAACCGGATGCGCCAGCCGCCATAGCCGTTCTGACCGCACGCGGGAACAGTTTTTCGTCCACGCCGGAAGAGAGAATGACCCAGGGCATATTGATGCAATCGTGCAGCCGTTGTGATGCGCTCAGCAGGGCGTGCTGTGGACCTTTACCAAACAGCGGCATTTCCACTTTGTAGAGATCGGCACCGCAGTCGCCCAGTTCTTTTGCGGCATCGATAATCGCCTGCTCGCGGTTAAAGCTGTCGCCGCGACGAGGAGGGCGCACCACCGGTTCGATAATGCTCAGCAGACCATGGGCGTGGCACAGTTGATTAAAGGTTTTCACCCTCTCCAGACGCTGCTGCGGATCTTCATCACTGCGCCACAGCACCAGCAGTTTCAGCGCTTTCCCGCCGTCGCGTTTGACCGTTTGCGGATCGACATGGTTATCAATGGTCACGCTATCTACCGGAATGCCATTGCCCGGGATAAACGCATCTGCCGCGACGATCGTTGCGCAGCTTTTGGCAACCGCCTTTTGCTCTACGATCTGGCGGTAGCAAAACTGCTGATCGACCAGGATCGCCGATGCCCAGGGCGACAGGATTTTGGCGGCATTAACTTTGAAATCCGTTAACACGCTGTCGGCAACGGGAAGCGCAGCGCCCGCAGCGGCGAACATTAAACGCATCGCTTCACGCTGATCGACCGCCAGCATGGCGAAGCCGCCGGAAGGCCGGGCGATATCCTTAAGGGTGTATTGACTCATGGTGATTCCTTATTGAAACGTTAACATCAGTGAGACAGGCCAGCGCTGGCGCGCACCTGCTCCAGAATGGCGGTCCAGTCTTCACGCCCGCGTCCGGCGGCGCGCGCCTGGTTGTAAACTTCGCGTGACGCCGCGCCGAGCGGCATCGGGACGTGCAGCTTATTAGCGACATCCAGCGCAATGCCCAGATCTTTATGGGCGAGGTCGATCATGAAGGCCGGAGAGAGATCCCCTTTCAGCACTTTGTTGGGCCAGGAGGTGGTGAAATGGCCTTTACCGGCTGGCGTGCCGCTCATCACCTGCAGGGCGATATCGAAAGAGAGACCCAGCGCTTCGCACAGCACAGCGGCTTCGGCGGAGAGCGCATTGAGGGCGATGCTCATATAGTTGTTGATGAGTTTGACGCGGATACCCATGCCTGGGCCGCCTGCGTTAATCAGCTCGTTACCCATTGCCATCAGCACCGGCCTGGCGCGTTCAACCTGTTGCGCCGTGCCGCCTGCCAGCAGCAGCAGCGTCCCGGCGACGGCGTGATCGGAGGTGCGACCTACGGGAACATCCATCATGCTGAAACCGCGCCCGGCCATATCGCTAATCAACCTGTCGGTTTGCAGCGGATGGATAGTGGACATGTCGATCACCAGCGTGTCTTGGGCTAATCCTTCGCAAACGCCACGCTCGCCAAACAGTACCGCGCGTACCAGATCGCCGTTGGGCAGCATGGTAATCACGAATTCAGCACCCTCAGCAGCCTGTGCTGGCGTTATTGAGGATTGCGCTCCCTTAGCCACCAGCGTTTGCACGGCGTCCGGATTGACATCAAACACCCTGAGCTGGTGGCCCTGACGCAATAGATTGCTGGCCATTGGCGCACCCATCTGCCCGAGCCCGATAAATCCTATGACTGACATTGGTCTCTCCTGTCTTATTTTGTCATTTAGTGATCATTTGTGGATTTTGTTTGATCGTATTTGTAATTTATGGTCAAAAAATTGACAGTCGTCACTTTTTAAACAATTTGCGAAATTAAAATAGCGGTATCAAAAACGTGAAAGGAATGACCATGACTCGTATTGCTTGTGTGGGGATCGCCGTGCTGGACCGTATCTGGTATCTCACTGATTTACCGAACGAAGGCGGGAAGTATGTGGCGGGGGACTATAAAGAGGTCGGTGGCGGGCCGGCTGCAACAGCCGCCGTCGCGGCAGCGAAACTGGGCGCTGAGGTCGACTTTATCGGTCGAGTGGGGGATGACGACACGGGCAACCGTCTGCTCACGGAATTACAGGCGTATGGCGTCAATACGCGTTATACGCGTATCGTTAAAGGCGCGCGCTCGTCCCAGTCCGCCGTACTGGTGGATGCGGCAGGCGAGCGCATTATTGCTAATTATCCCAGCCCAGATTTACCCTCTTGCGCCGACTGGCTGACAGAAATCGATTTTGGTCAGTGGGACGCGGTTCTTGCGGACGTGCGCTGGCATGACGGGGCGAAACAGGCCTTTACTCTGGCGAGTGCTAAAGGCGTACCGACAATACTGGATGCTGACGTGACGCCGCAGAATATTGCTGAACTGGTGGCGCTTAGCGATCATGCGGCGTTTTCTGCGTCGGGTTTAGTGCGGCTGACAGAAATCAGCGATGCTCCGAAGGCGTTAAAACAAGCACAAACGCTCACAAATGGTCACGTCTACGTCACACAGGGGGCGCAAGGGTGCCTCTGGCTGGAAAATTCCCGCTTACAACACCTGCCCGCTTTCAATGTTGAGGTTGTCGATACCACCGGGGCTGGAGATGTCTTCCACGGCGCACTGGCCGTCAGCCTGGCGCAAAACAGCACAACCGAAGCCGCGATCCGCTTCGCCAGCGCGGTGGCAGCCCTGAAATGTACCCGTCCAGGCGGACGTGCCGGTATCCCTGACTGTGATCAAACCCGCTCTTTCTTGTCACTTTATGTATAAAATGCGGAGCGAGATGTTTTTCCAGGGACAACCTATGAGCCTGACTGAGCTAACCGGTAACCCGCGGCACGATCAGTTATTAACGCTGATCGCCGATCGCGGCTACATGAACATTGATGAACTGGCGCAACTGCTGGATGTATCAACGCAAACGGTGCGTCGCGATATCCGTAAACTGAGC
The DNA here is from genome assembly GCF_032062175.1 of Atlantibacter sp. Lineage (NCBI taxonomy): Bacteria > Pseudomonadati > Pseudomonadota > Gammaproteobacteria > Enterobacterales > Enterobacteriaceae > Atlantibacter > Atlantibacter sp. Next base: position 81,998 of record NZ_DAMBQK010000014.1, on the reverse strand, counting down.
GAGCAGGGGTTAATCACCCGCCATCACGGTGGGGCGGGGCGGGCTTCCAGCGTGGTCAATACGGCATTTGAACAGCGCGAAGTGTCTCTGACGGATGAAAAGCAGGCGATTGCGGAAGCCATCGCCGACTACATTCCTGACGGATCCACCATTTTTATTACCATTGGCACCACCGTGGAACATGTGGCGCGCGCTCTGCTGAACCATAACCATCTGCGCATTATTACCAACAGCCTGCGTGTGGCGCATATTCTGTATAAAAACCCACGCTTCGAGGTAATGATGCCGGGCGGCTCAATCCGCGCCCACAACGGCGGAATTATCGGCCCGCATGCGGTGGCGTTTGTGTCCGAATTTCGCGCGGATTATCTGATCACCAGCATCGGTGCCATTGATACCGATGGAACGCTGTTAGAGTTTGATGTGAATGAAGCCAGCGTGGCGAAAGGAATGATGGCCCATGCACGCCATATCCTGCTGGCGGCCGATCATACGAAATACCATGCGTCGGCCGCCGTCAGCATCGGCAATATCAGCCAGGTATCAGCGCTGTTTACCGATGAGTCGCCGCCTGCGGCAATGAACCAACTGGCTCACACTCATCAGGTGGAGATCATTGAGGTCACGCCCGCCTCGCTGGCCGAAAATGGATAACTCACCGTAAATCATTAAAATTCCACGTCACCGTCAGGCTGAAGCGCCAGTCGCGGCGGCTGGCGTCGGACGGTTTGTCGCCCACCGGACGGGCGGCTTCCAGCGTTAAGCCGTAATGCCGCATATCGCCTAACATCACCCCACCCGCGACAGAAGCCAGTTTGGGATGGTGATAGCCCGGCTGATTAAACCCGGTGCGCGCCGCATCCGCTAATAGATACGGCTGAACGGTAGAGAGCCATTTACTTTCCGGGCGCATATGCAGATAACGCAGCTCAAGCTGGCCGCCGTAGCCATAATCGCCCGTCGCCTCGCCATCCTGATAGCCGCGTCCAAACCGCTGTGCGCCATAGTTAACGCGCTCCGGTTCCGGGAGGTCGTTATCGGTCCAGTTGCCGTCCAGCGCCGTGGAGAGCCGCCAGTTTTCCGCTACCCTCCATGCGCCGTCTACCCGGCCTTTCCAGAGTGTGAAATCCACGTCCGTGCCCAGCGACGGCGCTGCATCCGCGCCCAGCGCATCCATTCCCTGACGTATCGTAATGCTGCCGCTGCCGCTCACTTTTTCAAACTCGCGGTAGCCGTTGATGCCAAATTCCAGCGCCGGGTAGCGCACATGCTGATTCTGGGACGGCAAATCCAGCGTTTGCCCGAAGCCGCGCGCCCGCAGGCTGTAGTCGTTGCGCTTATCGGTGTAATCCATCCCGCCCGTCAGGCCGATCTGTTTTTTCCGCTCCAGTACCAGCGGGTAGCTGAAATTCACGCCGCCGTTGTACTGCGTCGAGGTGTTATGCACATCAATGGTAATGTCCTGCGGCAGCGACAGCAGCGGCGTATAATCTTTTGGATCGTCGCGATAGTAGCTGCCTTTTAACTGCATGCTCAGCCCGTCGTCGTTGAGAAACTGCTGATAGTTGAGGCCGATATAGGTTTTCTTTGACTCATCGTCCAGCGGAATTAATGTGGCCACACCCAGGCGGTCACCATAACGGGTCAGGTTGCTTAGCGAACCATTCACAAACGCCAGATTCTGCCCTTTGCGGGTATCCAGCGTTGATGAGAGATCCCAGATGCGCGGCTGCTTTGCGTCTACCTGCATCACCGCCGCGCCGTAGATATTTTTAGGCAGTTGGGCATTGGCTTCAACTTTGGTATCTGGCGTGCGGGTCATTAACAGGCTGTAACGCTCAAAGCGTTCGGCGCTGAGCGGCTTCTCCGCCATGATGATTTCCGATAACCGCTTCAGCCGCTCGGCGGTTTTTGGGTTATCGCTGTTGATATTGCTGTGGGCGACATAGCCTTCCACCAGCACGATTTTAATGGTGCCGTTGTGAAAGTTGTCGTCAGGCAGCCAGGCGTAGGAGAGCGGAAAACCATCCGTCTGATAACGCGCCGTGATGTCGTTAGCCAGTTTAACAAGGGTTTTTAACGGCACGGTTTTCCCGGCGTAAGGACGAAAGGGCTCAAGTAACGATTTCAGGGGATAACGTGTTCCGCCGACAAACTGAATATGGCGGACCTGAATTGGCGTATCCGGCGTGTATTTACGTACCGGCTCGGTCACGCGAATACGCGATGCCGGGTTCTGGGTCGTTTCGGGGCCGGAAACGCTTCGCGCAGGCATTGCCGGGTTATCCGGGTCGATTAACGCGGGCAGGGTATCCGCCATCGCCGTCCCGAATATTCCCCACAGCGCACAAAATAAGGGCAGTTTCATGATGCAATCCCTTCTGAAACGGCTGGAAAGCGTGCTCCCTTGACGGGAGCACGGGCTGGCTTATTGCGACTTAGGTTTCAGGATGCCGCCGAGTGTATTGGTCAGGCTGGTGATGGGCCCGGTAGCCTGGGTGGTTTCACTGCCTGTTGAGGTGGTGGTGACATTGGCGTTCAGGCCAGCGGTCAGGCCAGACGTCACACCGTTGACGGTGGTGCCCACGTTGGCGAGTAGCCCGCCGTTTCCGGCATTCACGTTAGCATCGGCGGTAATGCTGCCGGCTGCCGTTCCGCTATCACCGCTGGTGGGCGCAGTGGGTTTCACCAGGCCGCCCGCATCGGTCACCACTTGCCCGGTATTCTGGACAATCTGACCCACGCCAGTTAGCGCTGGCGTAGAGGTGCCGACCTGCGAACCTACGCCGCTGACCGCCGTGCCGACATTGGTCAGCAGATTATTCACCGGCGTGCCTAATCCCGTTGCGCCGCCTACCTGCTGGGTGATGCCCTGCACGCCGCTGGCGGTATTATTCAGCGCCGTGGTTGTGCCAGTCGTCAGTTGGGTGACACCCTTGCTTTGCACGGTGGAGGTCAGATTATTGCCGACGCCAGTCACAACCTGGCCGGTGTTATCCACCACCGTACCCACCAGCCCGGTGGCCCCGCTTATCGGCGTTCCGCTGGTGGTGCTGGCGAGCTGGGTGCCCACGCCCGATACGGTCGTGCCCAACCCGCTGACGGTGCTGGTTACGCCCTGTACCGTGGTCCCGACGCCATTCGGGTTACTGGTATCACCCACGCCGGTAGTAATGCCGGTGCTCAGGGTGCTGACCGAGCTACCCACGCCGCTGACAGTCGTGGAGACGGTCGACGTCACAGGGTTGCTGGTGGGGATTTGACTGCCTAAATCAGAAAGCGTGGTGCCGACGCCGGAACCTGCGCTTCCTACATCACCGAGTATGTTATTGAGCGCGGTAGAGGTCGTGCCGCTGCTGCCTCCGCCAGTACCATCACCGCCTGAGCCGCCGCCCGAACCCTCACCGCCGCTGCCGCCGCCTGTACCGCTGCCGCTGCCGCCGCCTGTACCGCTGCCGCTGCCAGTGCCTGTACCGCTCCCTGTACCCGTTCCACCGCCCGTTCCGGTACCGCCGTTATTAGCCGTATCGGTACCACTACCGGAACCACTACCTGAGCCATCTCCACCCGCGGCACTGCCGGATTCTGTGGCTGGATTATTTTTGGCTGTTGAATGAGAGCCGCCCCCGCTTCCACTGCAGGCGGAAAGAGATAATGCAAGCAGTACCGCCAAAGCAATCATGCTTTTGTGGTTGGTGTTATTAGATTTCATAACAATACTCCACTGAATTACACGCCGGACGACGTATAAATCAGTGTAAGAAAGTTTTATGAATACGACAAAAGGCCGATTGTTTATTAAAAATATATTTAATAAGTGACAAGGTGTATCATATATTTCTGGTGAATAATATTACTCATATGATTGATTGATAACTAAATCTATAAATATCATACTGTTGTAGTTTTAATTTGCATAATTTAAGCGCATTTATTTAATAACCTCTCAATAGTGAGTGATTATTATCGGCTAACTAGTTCTCATGCGTAAGTTTGTCAATTTTATATTTCCTACATTATAAACATCTACTATCAGTAGGGTTTTTAACCTTAACGAAGCGCGAAGAATTTATTATTTACGTTAAATAATAGAGAGGCGTAAATATTATCTTGTTGATTCATCAATACATTACCGTCAGCCATTACTTTGTTATTGCTGCCTCCCTGGGTCGGAGTTTTTAACCCTCGCAGAAAGGCTGAGGACTATTCCTAAAAAGCGCCGGGCCGCTTCTTTACAGAAAAAAATGTGATTCCGCTCATTGTTCAGACAAAACAGGTTGTGTCGCGAACAAAAAGCATCCCATAATAATCACATATCCGAACATGGTCCGCATATACGAACAAAAGGAATACAGAATGACCGATTTCATTTTCAATAACCCGGTTAAGCTACACGTTGGTCCTGGCAAATTTGGTCAACTCGGCAACATTGCCCAGCAATACGGTAAGAAAGCGCTGCTGGTGGTGTCCGACAGCACCAAGCCTACCGGGCAACTGGCGCGCGCTCAGGAAGCGTTAACCGCCGCAGGCATGGCTTACGCGGTGTATGACGAATTTATGCAGAACCCGCTCTCCACTCTGGTTGAAGCGGGCGCAAGCATGGCGCAGCAGGAAAACTGCGATCTGGTGATCGGTATCGGCGGCGGCAGCGCCATGGATATGGCGAAAGGCATCGCATTTTGCGCCCTGAACGAAGGCAGCATCTGGGATTACGTGTTCGGTAAAAAACAGGCGCAGCATGCCCTGCCGATCATCCTGGTGCCGACCACCGCAGGCACGGGCAGTGAAGCCAACCGTACCGCCGTGTTCACTAACCCGGAAACCCACGACAAAAAAGGCCTGGTTAACCCGCTGATTTATCCGGTGGCCTCTATCGTCGACCCCGAGCTGATGCTCACTCTGCCGAAGCGCGTGATTGCCGGGCCGGGCGCAGACGTGCTGTTCCATGCGCTGGAATCCTATATTTCCCGCAATGCCCATCCTTTCAGCGAAATGCTGTCCCTGCGCGCCATCACGCTGCTGGCGAAAAACCTGCCGCGCGTTTATGCCGACGTGACCGACCTGGCCGCCTGGGAACAGGTGACGTTTGCCAGCACCCTGGCCGGTATGGCTATCGACTGTGCGGGCACTACGCTTCCGCATGCGCTGCAACACCCGATGGGCGGCCTGCTGGATGTGGTTCATGCTGAAGGGATCGCCGCCGTGTATCCGGCCTTTATGGAGTACACCTGGTCGGCCGCGCCGGAAAAATTCGCCGCTATCGCAGCAGCAATGGGCGTGGATACCCGGGATATGAACACCGAAGAAGCCGCGTACAGCAGCGTTAAAGCGGTCACCGACTTCCTGAAATCCGTCAACATGCTGCCATCGCTCACCGAACTGGGCGTGAAAGAAGAGCACTTCGACTGGATCATCAATAACGTGCAAACCACCATGAAAGTGGTGCTGGAAAATAACCCGCGCGTACCGGATGCCCAAACTCTGCGTGATATTTTGCAGCGCAGCCTGTAATCAACCCGGCAAACCGCGAACGGAATTTTTAAAAAGGAGTGAATATGTTTGTTGTTATTGATTCAGGATCGTCAGCAACGCGTATTTATTTGCTGGAATTTGCAGGCAGCGCCATTGTCGATAAAGAGATGATTACCGAAGGGGTAAATTCCACCCTTACCCACGGCAGTAATGAAGTATTGCGCCAGGCCATGGCGGAAGGCGTCAAACAATTACTGGCGAGAAACGGAAAATCTCAACAGGATATTCAATTTATTATCGCCTCGGGAATGATTACCTCAAACCTGGGCCTGCATGAAATTCCACACCGCGTCGCCCCGGCCAGTATTGAAGAACTGGCGCGGCACACGGTGGCGTTCGCGGAAAACGAACTGCTGGCGCTGGATATCCCGGTGATGCTGATCCCCGGGATTAAAAACCAGACCACGCCATCCTGGAAAAACCTGCGCGGCATCGATTTAATGCGCGGTGAAGAAACCCAGGCGGCAGGCGTAATGCTGGGTTACCAGCCGCGCTTGCCCTGCACGCTGATTGAATTAGGCTCCACCACCAAGCTTATTTCGATCAATGAGCAGGGGCAAATCGCCGGCAGTATTACCTCGCTCAGCGGCCAGGTATATGCGGCGATCCTGAAGCAGACATTTGTCTCTTCCAGCGTCGCGACATCGCCAGAAGAGGCGGAAAGCGAAGTCGATCCGCTAATTATTGACGCCGCCTGCCGTTCTGTAGCGGAAAGCGGATTACTGCGCACGGTATTAATGACGCGCTTTTTACAATTCTCATTCCCGACCACGGCTGCCCAGCGCAAATTATTCCTCGATAGCGCCATGGCAGGCGACGATATCAAATTATTCGCCGACGCCAGGGAGCAAGGGTTTAATTTCGACGGCGATATTTTCTTAATCGGTAACGCTAAGCGCTGTGAAATTTATCAGCACGTGATCCAGCAGCAGTTAAATATTGATAACCCATTACGCATTATTTCCGACGAAGAGCAAATAGACAGGCTAGCCATTACCGGTGCCAGCGCGATTGCCAATATTCTTCGCACCCTACAGTGATAAGAAGAGCGAGAAAGATATGTACATCATTACCATCGATACCGGCACCACCAATACCCGCGTGTGTGCCTGGCAGGACGAGCGCCTGCTTGCCGAAGCCGCCCGTCCTGTGGGCGTGCGTGATACCGCGATTTCCGGCAGCACTGAAATATTAATGAAAGGCGTCAGCGACGCCGTTCACGAAGCACGTAGCCAGGCAAACATTCCGGCAGGGGAGAAAGTGGTTTACCTCTCTGCGGGCATGATCACATCCAACGTGGGTCTGTGTGAAATCCCACATCTGCTGGCACCCGCCGGGCTAAATGAACTGGCGAAAGGCATGGTTAGCGCCAGTCTACCGGCGATTACCGACGAGCCGATTTGGTTTGTGCCGGGCATTCGCAATCACAAATCCACCGTTACGCTGGAAAACGCCGAGCAGATGGACATGATGCGCGGCGAAGAAACCGAGGCAATTGGCGTACTGGCAAGCCTGGGCATTACTGGCCCGGCGTTAATTATCCTGCCGGGTTCACACTCGAAGTTCGTTAAAATCGATGCCGATAACCGTATTGAAGGTTGCGTAACCACTATCGGCGGCGAGTTACTGGATGTGATTACCCGTCACACCATTCTCGCCAGTTCGCTCAATCTGCAATTTGCCCAGGAAATCGACGCGCCGGCGCTGTTACAGGGCGCGAATCAGTGTCTGCAAACCGGCCTGTCGCGCACCTGCTTCTCGGTTCGTGTGCTGGATATGTTCAGCGACTTAACGCTAAACCAGAAAGCCAACGTGCTGCTCGGCGCGGTATTACAGGATGATTTGCAGGCGGTCAAAAACAGCGAAGCCTTTACCGTGACGCCGGATACCCACGTGGTGGTGTGCGGTAAAGATACCCTGAAGTTTGCCTTCGCCACCTTAATTGATAACGATTCGTGGTTTACCGGGAAAATTACCGTCGCGCCGTCCAGCCGTTCCCTCTCCAGTGCTGGATTATTTGCCATGGCGCGCCGTCGACAGATTATTTAATTCCTTTGTACCCTACACATAATTAAAAGGTCTGCTTTATGAACACCATCGTTAATGAAAGAGCAGTAACTAAAAAACGAGGAAATAAGCGCTGGTTCGTTGTTTTCCTGTTATTAATTGGCGGTATTATTAACTACCTCGACCGTGCCAGCTTATCTATTGCTGCCCCGGACATGATGAAAGATCTTAATTTATCGAATACCGATATCGGTTTATTAGGATCGGTATTTGCGCTGATTTACGCCCTGTGCCAGTTGCCTGCGGGTTTCCTGGTTGACCGCTTCGGGCCGAAAAAGGTCTACGGTTGGGCGGTAGCGCTGTGGAGCGGCGCGACTATGCTGACCGGCGCGTGCAGTAACATGATGACGCTGATTTTTGCCCGCGGCATCCTCGGCATAACGGAAGCCCCGTGCTGGCCGGGCGCAGCGAAGATCACCGCCTCGTGGTTCCCGAAAAGCGAGCGCGCGCTGGCGACCGGTTTCTGGGATGCCGCATCCAAATGGGGCCCGGCAATCGCTCCGCCAATCCTGGTGGCGATTATTGTGCCGTTCGGCTGGCGTTCCCTGTTCTACATTGCCGGTGCCATTGGTTTGGTGTTCGTGGTGTTCTTTATCTTTGCTTACCATCAACCGGAAAAGCACCCGACTATTACCAAAGAAGAGCTGGATTATATTAAGGAAGGCGGCGGCGGTACGGCGGAGAAATTAACCGGCGAAGCGGAGAAAATTAGCTGGGGCGGTTTATTTAAATACCGCTGCATCTGGGGAATGATTTTAGGCTGGTTCTGCTATGTGTGGATGATGAATATTTTCACCACCTTCCTGCCGCTCTATTTAATGAAGACCCAGAACATTCAGTTTAAAGAATTAGGTATCTACGCCAGTATTCCTTATTTCGGCGGCATCGTCGGCGCAATTGTCGGTGGCTATGTATCGAAATGGCTGGTGGACAAAAGCATCATCAAAGAGTCATTAAAAGCCAAGCGCGTCACCATCAGTATTTCCGCGCTGTTAGCTGGCGTCGCCGTTATCGCGATACCGATGGTAGAGAGCCTGGCCGCTACCCTGACGCTGCTGGTTATCGCCATGGCGCTGCTGTCCGCGCTGTCCGCGACCGGTTGGGCATTGCCGGGCGATGTGGCACCTGCATCGATGGTGGCCTCGGTAGGCAGTATTCAGAACTTCGGCGGCTACTTTGCCGGTTCGTTATCACCGCTGGTCACCGGGCTTATCGCCGATGTCACGGGTTCATACGCCCTGGCATTCACCAGCGGCGGGATTATCGCGGCCTGTGCGGCGCTGTGTTACTGGTTCATCGTCAGAGAGCCGGTGACCGTAAAGGATTGATGTAATCAGGGAGGCGACTCCCTGATATTTCCCCAAGAGGTTATCCATGATTAAACATCGCGTGATTCGCGCTATTGAAGAAACCGGCATGATTGCCATTGTACGCGGCGTCGCGCCTGAAGGGATTTTGCCGCTGGCCCGCGCCCTGTATGACGGTGGTATCCGGGTCATTGAAGTGACCTGTAACTCCACCCGTCATCTGGAAAGCATCAGCGCCCTGAAACAGGAAATGAGCGACAAAATGTTTGTCGGCGCCGGTACGGTCATTAACCCGGTGATGGCGCAACTGGTACTGGATGCAGGCGCGGATTTTGTCCTGTCGCCTGATTTTAACCCGGACGTGGTCACCATGGTGCATGAGAAGCAGCGCCTGATGATCCCGGCGGTAATGACGCCATCAGAAATCCTCCAGGCCTGCCGTTTGGGCGTGGATTTGCTGAAGCTGTTCCCGGCTAACAGCCTGGGCGTGAACTATATGAAAGAAGTGCAGGGACCGCTGGATAACCTGTCTCTGATCCCGGTGGGCGGCATCACGCTGGAAAACACCCGCGAGTTTGCCAAAGCCGGTGCGTTCGCGGTGGGCGTGGGCAGCGCGCTGACCAACAAAGAGTGGATAGCGCGCGGTGACTGGGACGCTATCACCCAACAGGCCAGGAGGTTTATCCAGACGTTCCATGAAGGCAAAAAGGCCTGACCTGACTGTGAAAAAGCCACAAATTTGTGGCTTTTTTATTGCACGTTGCCCCTGTTCGGCGGCTGTTTTCACTCTCGTTACCTCGCTATACTGCCCGCTATAACAATGACAGTGAGGTAAGCCCGTGTCGGAAAAGATTAATCGCTCGGTAGCCCGGGCGTTAGAGATGCTGGAATTGGTTGCGGCAAGTAAAGATGAACTCACAATCACTGAAATCAGCAAGCAGCTTGGCATCCCGAAGAGCACCACCTTTGATATCCTCTATACCCTGCTTGATAAAGGCTATCTGGAACAGGCCAACGAAAAACAGAAATCGTTCAAACTGGGCGTGAAGCTGTTTCAGACCGGCGCGTGTTACCTCGAACAGACTCCCTTCCAGAACGTGGCGCACTCGGTGCTGGAAAAACTGGCCGACGTGGCCGGGGAAACTGCCTTCCTGGCGCTGCTCAATAACGACGAGCTGGTTTACTTCGATAAAGTCGAGAGCCCGAACTCGGTGCGCACCTCGGCGCGTATCGGCTCCAACAACCCGCTGTATTGCACCGGGCTTGGCAAGGCGATCCTCGCCACCCTGCCGGATGAGGAAGTTAAAACGATTCTGGCGCGTACCGGCGGATTAAAACCGATCACGCCGTATACCTGTACCGATGAGGCAAAGTTTTTCGCCATCCTCAACCAGGCGCGCCAGCAGGGGTACGCCATCGACGATCGCGAGCATAACGCAGAAGTATTTTGCCTGGCGGCCCCGGTGTATAACCTCCAGGGCAAAGTGTATGCGGCGATCAGCGTTGCCAGCCTGTATACCAAAATCAAGAACCAGCCGGAGAAAATCGCCGCGCTGGGCAAAATGATCGCCGATGCGGCGCTGGATCTGTCGCAGCGCATTGGTTACCGCGGCCCGCGCCTGTACGCTGATTTTTAACGTTATTGTCGCCACGGTTATATTGTGTAACCGTGGTCAGACTTCTTTGCTTTCGTTTTGAAGCCGTTACTATTCAACCCCCCATATTCCCGCTACAGTTAACTCTCCATGGCCCAAAAAGGAGAGCGTCATGCTTTATATGTTTGATTTAGGTAACGTCATCGTCGATATCGACTTTAACCGCGTGCTGGGCGTATGGAGTGATTACAGCCGCGTGCCGCTGGCTACGCTTCAGCAAAGTTTCACTATGGGCGAACCGTTCGAGAAGCATGAGCGCGGTGAAATCAGCGATGAGGAATTCGCAAAATTATTGTGCGAATCCATGGAATTGTCGTTGAGTTACGAACAGTTCGCGGCGGGATGGCAGGCAGTGTTTGTCGGTCTGCGCCCGGAAGTCATCGATATCATGCATAAGCTGCGCGAGCAGGGGCATCGCGTGGTGGTGCTGTCGAATACCAATCGCCTGCACACCACCTTCTGGCCGACCAACTACCCGGAAGTGCAGGCCGCTGCCGACCATGTCTATCTGTCGCAGGAATTGGGGTCACGCAAGCCCGAACCGGCGATTTATCAAAAAGTCCTCGAAGCGGAAGGATATCCGGCCAGTGACGCGGTCTTTTTCGACGATAACGCCGATAATATTAAAGGGGCGCAGGCCGTGGGGATCACCAGCATTCATGTGACCGATAAATCCACGCTGCCGGACTATTTTGCGAAACAGCCATGTTAAGACGCGTTCGCCATCATGCAACCAAACACACCGCGCCTTTCTGGGCATGGTGTAAGTTGCTGTGGGAGCGAATCGATCAGGACAACATGACCACCCTGGCGGGCAACCTGGCCTATGTGTCGTTGCTCTCGCTGGTGCCGTTCGTCGCGGTGGTGTTTGCGTTGTTTGCTGCGTTTCCGATGTTTTCCGACGTCAGTATTCAGTTGCGCCACTTTATCTTCGCCAATTTTATGCCCGCCACGGGTGATATTATCCAGCGCTATATCGAGCAGTTCGTTGCCAACTCCAGCAAGATGACGGCGGTAGGTGCCTGTGGGCTGATCGTCACGGCGCTGCTATTGATGTACGCGGTGGACAGTGCCCTGAATACCATCTGGCGCAGCAAGCGGGTCCGGCCAAAAATTTATTCGTTCGCGGTTTACTGGATGATTTTAACCCTCGGGCCATTACTGGCGGGGGCCAGCCTGGCGATCAGCTCGTATCTGCTGTCGTTGCGCTGGGTTAGCGGGTTTGATTCGCTGATCGACAACGTGTTGCGCATTTTCCCGTTGCTGCTCTCCTGGCTGTCATTCTGGCTGCTGTACAGCATTGTACCGACCACTCGTGTGCCTGCCCGGGATGCGCTGGTGGGTTCGCTGGTGGCGGCGCTGCTTTTTGAGCTGGGTAAGAAAGGTTTCGCGCTGTATATCACCATGTTCCCCTCCTATCAGCTGATTTACGGCGTGCTTGCGGTGATCCCCATTTTGTTCGTTTGGGTGTACTGGACGTGGTGTATCGTCTTGCTTGGCGCGGAAATTACTGTCACTCTCGGGGACTACCGAGCGCTAAAATTAGCGGCAGAACAAGAATCCGAAGAAGAACCATGATTGCATTAATTCAACGCGTAACGTGTGCCAGCGTCGCCGTTAACGGTGACGTGACGGGTGAAATCGGCCCAGGACTTTTGGTGTTATTAGGTGTCGAAAAGGAAGACAACGCCCAGAAGGCGAACCGGCTGTGCGAACGGGTGCTGGGTTACCGCATTTTCAGCGATGAAAACGGCAAAATGAACCTCAACGTTCAACAGGCGGGCGGCAGCGTTCTGGTGGTGTCGCAGTTTACCCTGGCGGCGGATACCAACAGCGGTATGCGCCCGAGCTTTTCCAACGGCGCGGCACCTGCCCTGGCGGAAGAACTGTACGAGTATTTCGTCGAGTGTTGCCGCAACCTTGGCACAGAGACACAAACCGGGCGCTTTGCCGCAGATATGCAGGTGTCCCTGGTGAACGACGGCCCCGTCACGTTCTGGCTGCAAGTATGAGCCCGTTAACGGCGCGGCCCCTGGCAACAAGAGAGAGTCCATCTATGTATCATCTTCGCGTACCCCAAACGGAAGAAGAGCTGGAAAGCTACTATCAATTTCGCTGGGAAATGTTGCGTAAACCCCTGCATCAACCGAAAGGCTCCGAGCGCGACGGCTGGGATGCGCTGGCGCATCACCAAATGGTGGTGGATGAAAGCGGCAAACCGGTGGCCGTGGGCAGGCTGTATATCAATGCCGATAATGAAGCCTCTATTCGCTTTATGGCGGTCGACCCGAACGTGCAGGACAAAGGCCTCGGCACGCTGGTGGCGATGACGCTGGAATCCGTCGCCCGTCAGGAAGGGGTGAAGCGCGTGACCTGTAGCGCCCGTGAAGACGCCGTGGAGTTTTTCGCCAAGCTGGGCTTTGTGAATCAGGGCGAGATCACCACGCCGCAAACCACGCCGCTGCGCCACTTTTTGATGATCAAACCCATCGTGCCGCTGGATGATATTTTGCATCGCGCCGACTGGTGCGGGCAGTTGCAGCAGGCGTGGTATCAGCATATTCCGCTCAGCGAGAAGATGGGCGTGCGTATTCTGCAATATACCGGGCAGAAATTTGTTACCACCATGCCGGAGGCGGGTAACCAAAATCCGCACCATACGCTGTTCGCGGGAAGTCTGTTTTCCCTTGCCACGCTGACCGGCTGGGGACTGATTTGGCTGATGCTGCGTGAGCGCCATCTCGGCGGCACCATCATTCTTGCCGATGCGCACATTCGTTATAGCGCGCCGATCACAGGCCGCCCCAGTGCGATTGCCGATCTGGGCTCGCTAAGCGGCGATCTGGATCGGCTGGCGCGCGGGCGTAAAGCGCGGGTGCAGTTGCAGGTGGAACTGATTGGCGACGAGACGCTGGGCGCGGTGTTTGAAGGGACTTACATCGTGTTACCTGCTAAACCGTTCGGGCCGCTGGAAGAGGGTGGCAACGAAGAGGAGTAAACCCTTCACCGCCCTGGACGGTGAAGGTGCTGCGCTACTGAAAGGGGTTCGCCTGGGGCTGTTCTGTTGTCGAAGGCGCTTCTGGCGTTGACGGCGTACCCGCTACCACGCCCGCTTGCATGGTTTGCTGAATTTGCTGACCGTTGGCGGCATTGATAGTCAGGGTTGCGTTCACCGTGGGTTTTAGCGGTCGATCCGCGTTAAGCTGGCCCCGGGCGCTGAGCCGCATATTGGCGTCCCCTTGTAACGGCACCTGCGGCCATCCCCAGTTTTCCAGCACGTTGGCCGGTACTGCCCGGCCATTCAGGCTTAAGGCGATTTGCCGCTCTGGTTGTTGCGCAATCGAGGCAGTGGCTTCCAGCATTCCTTTACCGGCAAAGGCGCTCAGTTCGCTGATGGTAATGTTATTGCTATTGGCGTTAAGCGCGATAGATGGCCTGCGCACATCCACCCGGTTAAAAGTAGCGGCGGCGGCGTTCAGCGTGGCGTTACCGCTCCAGATCCCCCACTGGCGGTTGCGCACCAGCTCCAGTAAATTGCCGTAGCCGTCCAGCGCCGTAAGCTGGAACGGGAAAGCGGGATCGATATCAATAATCAGGTTGCGGCTGGCGGAGAATTTGGTCACCGTCACGCGGTTCAGCCATTCCGGCAGCGGCGTCATCCACTGCTTTCTCCAGTCCTCTGGCAGGGTATATTCCAGCCCGGCAATCGCTACATCCGCCAGCGTTAGCCCTTTATCATTGCGCGTCCACTCACCACGGGCGCGGATCATGCCGCCTTCCCAGCGTGACGTCAGTTGGCTGATTTCCACACCTTTGCTGGATAAATTCGCATTGGCGATAGGGTCGAAGAAATGCAGGGAGCCGTAGATAAATTCAGTGGCATCAAGGGACACTCTCCCTTCTTCACTCTGCCAGTCGTTATTGCTGAAGGTGATGTCCCGCAGTGTCATATCCAGATCGGTCACTGCCCAGTTTGGTCCTTCCAGGCGCGCATTGGTGACGTCTACCCGGCCCAGTTTAAGCAACGGCAGGCTGGTGACGGGGTAGAGCAAATCGACAAGGCTTTTATCGCTTTGCAGGCGGATATCGCTCAGGCGCAGGTTATCCACCTGCCAGCCGCCATCGGCATTACGGCGTGCATTGCCGGTGAGTGAGCCGCGCGCCACGTCCGCGCCGAGGGTAGTGAAATTCACTTCGTCATTATCGATATCGCCCTGGATCAGCACATTGCTGGCCGGAATGCCGTTCAACGTCAGCGAACCGGCGCTGAGTTCGATTCTGGCTTTGCTGCCCAGAATGCGTCCGGCTTCCGGCAGCCAGGGCGTCAGGCCACCGTTGACCCGCTGGGCGCTGAGATTCCACGCGCTGTTCGGGCTGTTGAATGCCATGTCGCTGAGCTGTAAACGGTCGGCCTGGAAAGGGATCGAGGCGGTATCCGGGGAAATATTTAACGTGCCTTCTCTGAGGATAATGGCATCAACATGGAAAGGATCGGTGATTTGGCGGCTGCTCAGGCCAATATCTACGCTTTGGGCCACTAACGTCGCGGGCTGGCCGTTACGTCCAAAGGTCACGTTTTTCAGCAACACATGTGAAGGCGATGAAAAGCGGTGATCCATCTCATCAAAAGTGATGTGGTAGTCGCTGTGCGCGTTGACCCAGTCGGTGATCCAGCCCGCGCCCCAACGGGTCTGAAGCAAAATGTACAGCCCCAGGATCGCGACCAGAACGGCGACAAGCAGCGCAACGATGAGCTTTCCAAGAAATTTCATTGTCTTCCATCCGATGAATAGCCAATGAAGGAGTTATGCACGATTTATGGCGATTGCTCAAGGCAGAATGGATGCAGAGGAATAAAAGCCCATCGTAGGATGGGCCTTACTTATTGTATTACAAACGCTCAAACTGAATTGTCAGTGCGCTTTTTACTGCGCCGGCGGTCGCAGTCTGGCCATTAAGTTTGACCATGGCTACGTTAAAGGTATTTGCCCATGATTTAGCCAGTATCGTATCTTCATTAATCTTCAGGAGCTTTTTAGTTTCCGAGTCAAAAACGCCGATACCAATGCCTTTGGCAGCGCCAGTAGAAATCTCACTATTTGACAACACAGTACCGTCTGCATCATCTGCAATGCCCATAAATTTATAAGCCAGTTTGCCTTCATCGGCCATCTGCTTACAGGCCGCCGTGCTTGAATTAGCACCGATTGAAACATCAATGCTGGCGCCTGCTTTAAAATCTTCGCCCTGCTTGACCAGGTTTGAAACATCACCAAGTAGCGCGACTGCATTTTTACTGAGGTACATAGAGCATGACTGCGCAATGCTTTGCGTTACAGATCCAGTAATGGAGAGTGTAGCGCCTACATCTTCTGCTTGCGCGTTACCCTGAGCACCAGCTATTAAAGATAATGCTGAAAAAAACATCGGGAGCATTTTTTTCATGTTCAATTTCCTTATTTATATTTTGCATTAAAAATGCCCATTAACATGATGGGCATAGCTTTGTTAAAGACGCTCGATATCAATAGTCAGTGAACCATGGACTAAACCCGCTACAGGGGTTTGGCCATTGAGTTGAACCATGCTGAGGCCAAAGCCAATGCCTTCAGGAAGCATGACGTTATGGTTGTCGTTAACGTTTATTACGTCACCATTCGCATTATAAATCCCAATGCCGACACCTTGTGCCGCATCGCTTCCGGTATGTGTATTGGCCAGCACTGTGCCGTTGGCATCTGCGGTGCCTTTTAATTGAACGCCAATTTGATTGGTATCAATTTTGTCCATGCATTCTTTGTCGCCACTTACCTGAACGGTGAAAGTTGTCGCACTGGAGACAGGCTCATTTTGTAGCGGCAGAGTATCGGCTTTTCCTGACAGGGTTATTGAATTGGTAGAAGGAAATACGGTACATGAGCTTTCTGTGCCTGCAGTGACCACCCCATTAATATTAATTACAGCGGATTGATCTTCTGCCTGCGCTGCGCATACGACGAAAAGTGTAGAGACAGCAAGGCTAAATAGTGTTTTTTTCATATCAAATTTCCCTTTAATTTTCCCTGAAATTGAAATAGGCGAAGAATATTCACCATTATTAAATGGGTTATTGTTCTTATATATTTTCTGGTGATATTTTTAAGTTATTTATAAATAATTACAGGATGCTAATTTTAAAATAATTTTTAATATTTGTCATGATTCGATAAATATTAATTTGTTCCGATTAATTGTGCTTTAATGTACTTGTGAATATGGAGTTTTACTATTTACACGGCTCGATACGTAAAGTTTTCAATGTGATAGCATTGGTTGCTATATAATATGGTGATGCGTTTTATCTCAGGGGATACGCTATAAAAATTAGACTTTGATTGGATTGTGTTTTAATGGCCCGGAATTTTTATCTCAAAAATACAACTCGTCAGCTTTATGAGTCATTACTATTGTGTAACACATACTGATTTATTTTATGGGGATGGCTCAGGGCAGAGACAGTGACGGGAGGCGGCGATGGCAATTCGATGCCATCGCCGTGGAAAATTACGCTTTTTCCGGTGGGAAAATCAGATTAAGGATAATCGCCGTGATGCCGCCTGCGGCAATGCCGGAGGAGAGCAGGTTTTTCAGCCAGTCGGGGGCAAATTGCAGGATCAGCGGCTGTTGGGATACGCCCATACCTACCGCTAACGACAGCGCGATAATCATGATTGCGCGGCGGTTGAGCGGCTCGCGGGACACGATACGTACGCCGGATGCCGCAATGGTGCCGAACATCACGATGGTTGCGCCGCCCAGTACCGGCTCAGGGATATGCTGTACAAAACCACTCACCGCCGGGAACAGGCCCAGCGCAATCAGCATCATCGCCACCACAAAACCCACGTAGCGGCTGGCTACACCGGTCAGTTGGATCACGCCGTTATTCTGGCCAAAGCAGGAATTCGGGAAGGTATTGAACACGGCGGAAACAAAGGAGTTCAGGCCATTCGCCAGCACGCCGCCTTTCAGGCGCTTCATATACAGCGGGCCAGAAACCGGCTGTTCAGAAACGTCAGAGGTCGCGGTGATATCGCCGATGGTTTCCAGAGAGGTCACCATAAAGATCAGCATCAGCGGGATCAGCAGGTTCCAGTCGATGCTCAGGCCGTAATAGAGCGGCGTCGGAACCATAATCAGCGCGTCGTTGGACGGTGCGGTGTTTTGCGGCAGCATATCCAGCGCCCAGGCTACTACGTACCCCACGGCCATGGCGATGACCAGCGAAGCAACGCGCAGATAGGGGTTACGCTGGCGGTTAAGCAGGATAATTACCGCCAGCACGACGCCTGCCAGGAACAGGTTCATCGGTGCACCGAAGGTTTTGTCGCTCATCGCGGCATAACCGCCGCCAATAGAGGTTAAACCAACCTGAATCAGCGACAGGCCGATAATCATCACCACCACGCCGGAGACCAGCGGAGTAATAATGCGGCGAGCCAGGTGCAATACGCGTGAGAGCAGCATTTCGGTGCAACTGGCCAGCATTAATGTGCCGAACAGCGCCGCCATCATAGTCGGGATATCCGCGCCGCCATTTTTCAGCGCCAGGCCACCCATAATCAGCGGGGAAACGAAGTTAAAGCTGGTGCCCTGAATAGACAGCAGGCCAGAGCCCACCGGGCCCCAGGCTTTAATCTGGATAAGGGATGCCACGCCGGAAGCGAACAGCGACATGCTGATGATGTGCTGGGTGTCCTGCGCCGGTAGGCCGAGCGCCTGGCAAATTAACAGCGCAGGCGTGATGACCGCAACAAACATCGCCAACAAATGCTGGCCAGCGGCGAACAGAGTTTGCGGTAGCGGCGGGCGATCTTCAAGGCGGTAAATCAATTCACTGTTTTGAGTCTGCGCAATCGGTTGCGCATCGTGTGACTCTACGGCGTTAACAGACATCAGAGGCAATCCCACGGTGGAAAAGCGGGCATTTTATCGGACTGAAAGGTAAAAGCAAACGGTTGCTAACGAAAAGTCTTTGGCGAAACGCCCATCGAAAGATGGGCGTGGAGATTACAGACGTTCGATATCGATAGTAACGTAGGAGTTGATGTTACCGCTCACTGCCTGGCTACCCGTCAGGCGCACCATCTGCAGGCCAAAAGTGGTGTCTTTTTTGGCGGGCAGTAAGCCAGTGTTTACTGGCACCGGTTTGTTGTCGCCATCAAACATGCCAATTGCGACGCCTTTCGCTGCGCTATCGTCAGTTAACAGGTTTGCCAGAGCCGTTCCGTCGCCTTCATCCGCAACGCCAGAAAATCTGAAGGCCAGTTTCCCTTCGTCAACCAGAGTTGCGCATTTGGTATCGCCGTCTACTGCGAGGTGAACAATATAAGGCGCTGTCGCATTGTCGCCCTGATTAATCAAACTTTCTGGCAATTCCAGTAAAGAGACAGAAGCCTCACTGGCTTGCACTGCACAGACGGTATCCGCAGGTTTGACGATGCCATCAATCACCACGGTTGCTGAATTATCCTGCGCCATGGCCGAACCTGTAATAAACAGGGCAGAAATGGCCAGGCCTAAAACTGTGTTTTTCATAACGCTAAATCCTTTCAGATTCCGGATAAAATCAACGCCCTGTTACAGGCGTTCGATTTGCACCGTGAGGTTTGTCTGGATATTCCCTGCCGTCGCTAACTGGTTATTTAGCTGAACCAGTGAAAAATAGAGCGGGAAAGAGGCCGTCGACGTGGTTGATTTGCCATCTGGGCTGGCACTCGGGAAATGCCCAATAGTGACATTCGGCTCGATGATATTGTTAAACATATCTGAAAGCTGCACACCGATCCCCTGAGCGGCAGTGCTGCTGGTATCCGTATTCGCCAGAGTCGTTCCTTTACTGTCATCCGTCGTGCCCAGGAATTTCAGACCTATATTTTTATACCCCTCATTGGCGTCGCAATTTTCACCGCCGAGTTGAACGTAAATATGGTCGTCTGCGCTATAGGTATTGATGTTTGAACCTTGGGCCGGTAACGATTTATCGTCATGATTCAGATTAAGCAGATATTTGCTCATCAGAACGGTACAACCGCTCTTTGCGTTTTCCAGACGCGCATAAATCGTCATACCATGCCCGTGGCTGATGACCTCTTCTGCCATTGCTGTATTCGTGATGGTCATTAATGCGCTACTGACCATAAACGCTATTGCTAATTTTTTCATTGCGTTTTCTCTTGATAGATAATTCATTGATTTCTGTTACCAAAAAGCACGCCCTATTTTCACAGGGCATGCCAATGAGTGACCCGCAATAAGTCATTGCAGGGTTAATTGATTTTGGTAATTAATAACTTAGAATTATGAATTCAATTACAGACGCACAACATCCAGAGTTAATGAGCTGTGGACATTACCTGCAACCACAGTTTCTCCACCCAGTGCGACCAGCTGTAAGCCAAAGGAGCCTCCAGCCGTTGATGGGATAATTTCAGCCACATTCACCGGAAGCGGCGAATTTGTCGTGCCATCATAAATCCCAATAGCAACGCCTTTCGCGCCTGCTTCGCTTATATCGGTATTAGCCAGTACGTCGTTATAAGTGCTGTCTGCTGTACCATGTAACTGGATAGCAACTTTACCTGCGCAAGTATTGTTACCCTCTGTATTGCTGCTACCAATTGAGAAAGGCACATTGATTGGGTTGGTTGCCGTCAATCCCGGGGCGATCATCTCACCGACTTTACCCGTCAGAGAGACAGAAGCCTGGGTATAAATAGTACATTCAACTACATCGGCAGTTACCGTACCGGAAATATCCAGCGTTGCGGAGTGGTCATTTGCCTGCGCGGCACCAATGGAAAACAAGCCAGACAGCGCTAAACCAAGTAATGTTTTTTTCATTTTCAATATCCTTTTGTTTATTCGTAGAATACGAATGCGTGAAATTACAGACGTTCAATCTGTACGGTCAGAGAGCCGTTAATAGAACCGGCTTTCGCGGTCTGATTATTCAGTTTCACCACGCCAAGCAGAAGCTGTGAAACATTTTCGTCAGGTTTAGCAAGCATGGTGTCCTGGTTAACCTTAACGATATTGCCGCTTATATCATAAAGCGCGATGCCTACGCCGGTTGCGCCATCAACGCCTGCATTGTTTGCCAGTGAGGTCCCATCTCCGCTGTCAGCGGTGCCCAGGAATTTATAGGCAATTTTCTGCTCACGCGCGCTGTCAGAACATTCCTGATCGCCAGACAGGCTAATTTCTACAGACTGGATACTGGCATTGCTCAGGCCATTGGAACCTTGTGCAGTCAGGCTGTCAACGTTATCACTCACATTGATAGTCGGCTTGCTCAGGTTAACCATGCAGGCATATTGATGGGTGACGGAACCTGTCACAGTCAGTGTTGCAGATACATCGTTAGGGCTGACTTCTGCCTGAGCGACACCAACCATAAACAGTGTAGAAATCGCTAATCCCAAAAATGACTTTTTCATAATCTAATCCCTAATGTTTTATGAATGAAATAGGTGAAAAACATTCACCAAGGTGAACATTCTTCCCTATTTCCTGTTTAAAGATAATTAATGCGTAAGGTGATCTGCGCTTTAACCTTTCCTGTGGAAACCGCCCCCTGTGTTCTGGCATAGCGAACGCTAAGCGGCAGGCTATATCCGCTTTGTTGCGGTAATGAAATATCCATAGGGCGACCAGGAATCATCACATTTTGGTTATAGAGCATTTCTATCCCCACACCGCTGGCAGGATTATCTTCAGACACATTTTTAAATATTGATGGGCTTTGTGAATCGTTGGCACCTTCAATATTAATGCTGGCTTTCTGGGTATTCAGGCATAACAAATTGACGTTGACTGGACGCGCAGCAATACTGCCGCTCTTTTCAAGAAGTGATGAATCTATCGGCGGTAGATCGATCTGAGGACTCGCCACCTGAATCGTGCAGTGGGCTTTTGCCGTTAATATCGTCATCGCCAGGTTCACGACAAGGGAATTATCGTTGAGCGCCAGCAGCGACGGTAAACGGACATTGACCGTACCGCTTTGGATAATGCCGGTCTTGATGGCTTCAAAGCGGAGCTTGATATCGTCCGTCGAGACCACGGCTTTCGATAAATCCGTCATAGGCGAACTAAACGGCAGCACCCACTCTTTTCTGGGCTGGCCGGGTTTATCAAAAATCACCGTTATCCGCAGACCCAGGCCGGGCAATGCGGTAGCAAACACGCCAGCTCCCTGTTGCGAGGCGGAGATTCGCCCGCTGAGCATTTTTTGGATTTGTTCAAGACAGGTGCCGGTGAGGTTACGGTGAGAACCCGTCAGTTGCGCCAGCGATGCCTCTTTTTTATACAGCACGGTGCCCGCCGCCGCGGTGGCGGTGCGTAACGGCAACTGTACGGTAAGGGGCACGGTAAGGTTTTGGGCATCAGAATGACGCGCTTTGCAGTCGCCTGGCTCCGCGGCAAAAGCGGCGGCGTTAAGCGCGAGCGCCAAAAGTAGAGCTGTGATCAGAATAAAGAATTTGTTCATGGCATCATCACTGGCAATTCACTGAAAGCAACGCGAGGGGTAGCGTGGTATCGCTCGCCGGGATAATAAAGGGCGCAGCGCACTGCTGCTTTTCACCCCAGTCAAATGTCACCGTTCCTTTTTCCGGGGCTGCATTGAGGTAAACCTGACCCTGGTCGCCAACGTAATAAGTGGCGTCGTTGCCTTCGATGCGGGCGCGGGCACCAAATGGCAGGTACTCACCGTTGTGTTTAACGGTCAGGACCATTTTATGGCCGGTGATCGCGGTAAATTGCGCCAGCACGACGGCGTCTTTGGTTGGCACGACCTGTGTCGCGGTACTGGTGAAATCGACCTGTTTACTGGTTTGCGTGTCAACACGTAGAGGGTTGCGGTGATAGGCGCGTAAATCCGGTGCAATGGCATATCCGCGTGAATCCGTGATGGTGTGTTGACCCGAGTCCAGCACCACATCCGGCGCGCCGGGAATAGCAACCAGCGCCTGGCTGCCGCTCGAATAGCGACCCGCAGTAATGCCATGACGATGGGCAATAATGTTGCCCGACGCATTCCAGGAGAGATATTGGTTGTCCCCGGTGTACCAGGTCGCATCCATATCACCGTAGCGGCCCTGGTAGTTCAGCCCGGCGGAGCCGCTTTTCGTATCATCTTGCCCATTCTGATGGGCATAAGAGACCTGAGTATTCCAGGTGAGATCCTGACGATCGCCGACTCGTCCCGTGATCCCGACCTGCTGGGAAACGTCGTCCTTCAGCCCTGACATGGTGGTCATATTCACCATCGGTTGTGCGTTCGGGAACATTTCGCTGAACGGGATAGATAAGGTCAGGGCAAGCTGTTTATCCCATTCCGCCGCGCCATTATCGCGCGTCATACTGTAAGCCAGTGAGAAACTGGCCGATCGCCATGCGCCATTCCAGCCCAGTTGCCACATCCGTGATACCGAACTGTCGGCATTTTCGCTTCGGCTTACCGTGGCGAAAAAACTGTGCTCGCTGGTGATCGACTGGTTGATGGTCATGTTGTATTCACGCCGTTTGGTGGAGTCATCAAACAGCTCGTGGGATTCTGCCCAGTCATTGAACGACAAATAGTCATTCAGGTAATAGCGGCTATCGATTTGGATTTGCGTGTCGGTTTCCGGAATGCTGTTGCGGTAGGTCAGGCGCAGCATTTCACCGCTGTTTTCCTGGGATGCGCGACGGCGACTATTACTGCGCGTGACATCCAGCGCAATCCCCCCGGCGCGTTGCAAATCAAATCCGAGGCCCAGACTGTATGCCTGATAGCGTTCGTGGTACTGGCTGCCGCCATAAAGCGTGGTATTCAGCGGTAAGCCCCAGGATAATGTGGCCTGTACGATGTCGGGATCTTTTTCCACGGCGTTGTCGCCAGAGAGATAGCGCCCGGCCACAAGGCTGTACTTAATCTGCCCGGTACGCAGGAGCTGCGGCACATTGGAGTAAGAGATTGTGCTGTGTGACTCTGAACCGTCAGCTTCGGTGATGGTTACATCCAGTTTTCCGCCGTTAGAAACCGAAGACAGATCGCTTATCACGAACGGGCCCGGCGGAACGGAGCGCTGATAAATAACGTTGCCGTTTTCTCTCACGGTGACCCGGGCGTTACTTTTGGCGATACCGCGAATCAACGGGGCAAAACCCGTTAACTGATCCGGGATCATGTCATCATCGGAACTGAGCTGAGCACCACGTACCATCACGCTATCAAAAACATCGCTGGGCGTGCTGGCATCGCCGAAGGTAAGCTCGCCTTTCAGGCTGCGAACGGCGGTTTCGACGTAGTTGGTGATATTTTTCCAGCCATCTTCTTTACTCATCGTCGAGTTGTTGCGGTAACGCCAACGCCCCAGATTGAACCCATTGGTTAAGTTGGCGTAAATCGAGTCTGCTGTGTCGCCATGGTGCGTGATGTACTGCTGTCCGGAGAGCTGATACATGCTGATTAACGCCGGGATACCGTCATCCCACTCTTCAACAGGAACACCGGTCAGGGTTTCGTCGCGCAATACGGTTTGGGGTAGCGAGATATCCAGTTGCAGCTTTGAGAAATCAAAGTTGCTCTTTGAACCGGGCACCTGTTCTTCGATGGGCAAGCAGGTATTTTTGAGCGCATTGTCTTCTGCTTTTGCATTAAGTTTGCTCATATCCACCCCCAGTTTCTGATAGTCCTGATAAGAAAGGCAGGCGACTAATTGCTTCTTGTTGTCTGCCTCAAATCGGACATCACTCACCATCACGCTCTGGTCATTTACATTGACATGAACGCGATAGATCCCTGCTGGCTGAAATCCCTGACTGAGCGCGCGGGTGTCAGCGATCGCCGCATTACCGTTAACCGCTTGCAAAAGGCCTGGGTCAAAGTATTCGCCCGCCAGCGCGGTTTGGACGCATGCCGCCGTCACGGCCAAAGACGTTAGCCACGTTTTTGTTGGACTACGCATAGCGCCCTGTTAATTAATCAAGGCGTTGGGTAAACGTGTTGGACGTCGTGCCAAAATCATTAATGGCATTCCATTCAACGTTTGCTCCGCTTGTTGGCGTATGTTTAAACCGGTATGACTTGTTACCGAAAGGGGGGATAACCGTGTTGTTATCCACCACGGAAACAGGAACCGATTCTTTATCAGAAACGATGCTGCTCAACACCAGATAAAACGGTGAATCGTTTTTTGCCGTTAGGGTATTGCCAGTGCGTGTCCAGTGAAGGTTTTTAATTGCCTCACCGGGCTCGCCTTTTAAGCCCGTTGGGCGATAGAAAAATTTGATACGGTTATTGATTGCCAGCACCATGCGGCTTTCAACTTTTGATTCTTCATCGTTCAGACCCGGCACGCCCTTAACATCCAGCCAAAATAAACTTTCACGATCGGCCGGGAGTCCTTTTCCTAAATAAACGACACGGATAACGTTGTCACTCTTCGGGGCCAGGCGAAATAACGGCGGCGTTACGACAAACGGCAGATTTTTTTTAACGGTGCTGTCGCCGTCATCAAGCCATGACTGAATAAGATAAGCGCGTTCTTCATCGCTGTGTACAGTTACTGACGCATCTCCGTCTTTCTCGTTATAAATTAAACGATCGGCATTCAGCATTAGTGCTGCATGTGACATCCCTGATAGAAAAGTGGTAGTGAAGAGCGTTGATAAAAGTAACTTTTTCATTTTTTAAATCCAATAAACACCGGAGGAAAACCCGTTGCTTTAAAAGCAACGGGCAAAGCGACAACAAATAAAAGAAGATTAAAGACGCTCGATCTGTACCGTAATCGATGAATGTACAAGCCCTGGTGCAGGCGTACTGTTGTTCATTTTCACCATGCCAGCGGAAAATAAATATTGTTTATTCAATGCGATTACCGTGCTGGTGTTCGGTGAAATAACCGCACCATTAGCGCCGTATACACCAATGCCGATACCTTGTGCCGCTGCACTACCGGTTACCGAGTTGGTAAAGGCGTTACCCTGCTCGGCATCGGCCATACCGATAAATTTAAGCGCCAGATCGGAGCCCGTTTTGCTCAGGCAACCATCACCAACCAGTCTTGCGACATTGGTTGTCGCAATATCAGCCTCATAATGGCCCTGCGTGGGCAGAGTGCTAATATCATGGCGGCCTAAATTCATCGTGCTTCTGTCGAGTTCAACAGTGCAGTTGGCATTACTATGTACATCTCCAGTAATCGCAAGGGTTGCAGATAAATCATTATCCGTCGCGAGGGCGGCACCGGACAGAAATAATCCGCTTGCAGCGATAACTAATCCTATTTTTTTCATTACACTATCCCTTAGTTAAATTGTGCTGTACAGGTTACAGCTATTATTAATCCCTGCGTGCAGAAATTAATAATTTTTAACCCCCGACGATTGTCAGTTTTATTTTTTTAGCAGAGGTTTAAATGATGCGTGATTATCAGGTGCTGGTGAAAATGCTGTCAATCACCCGGCGTATAGAGAAGACGCTTTATCTGTGTAATTAATTGACCAGGCCCATAAA
This sequence comes from Atlantibacter sp., assembly GCF_032062175.1. Classification (NCBI taxonomy): domain Bacteria; kingdom Pseudomonadati; phylum Pseudomonadota; class Gammaproteobacteria; order Enterobacterales; family Enterobacteriaceae; genus Atlantibacter; species Atlantibacter sp. Next base: position 55,890 of record NZ_DAMBQK010000014.1, on the reverse strand, counting down.
TTAAAATTCATATGCTTTACTTCTTCTGTTTTTAAAAGAACTCATTGCGTAGCGATGCAAAAAACAGTTCGCATAAGAACAGATTTAATTGTTCAGGTGAATTTTTATTGGATTGATATTATATGGTTATATGGATGATGACGTTAATGAGGGGAGGTTTTATGAGTGAAGGAAATAGATTTAATATCGCTTAAAAGTGTAATTGATTATTAAGCATTAGAGTATTTTTCAGTTTCTGGCATCCAGCGTTCAATTAGCGCTGTTGCTTGTTCAGGGTAACGGTCGTGAATATGGCGCGCGATACGCTGAACTTCTGGGATCAGTGCCTGGTCGCGCAACAGATCCGCGACTCTGAACTCCGCGTTGCCGGTTTGCCGCGTACCTAACAATTCGCCCGGGCCACGAATTTCTAAATCTTTTTGCGCAATGACAAAACCGTCATTGCTGTCGCGCAACACTTGCAATCGCAGCTGCGCTGTTTTTGAGAGCGGAGATTTATAGAGCAGCACGCAATGAGAGGCAACTGCACCACGCCCGACGCGGCCCCGAAGCTGGTGAAGCTGCGCAAGGCCGAGGCGTTCAGGGTTTTCGATAATCATCAGGCTGGCATTAGGGACATCAACGCCGACTTCAATCACCGTCGTCGCCACCAGCAGATGAAGTTCACCCTGCTTAAATGTCTGCATGACACTTTGTTTTTCCTGCGACTTCATGCGACCGTGCACCAGGCCAACCTTTAATTCCGGCAGCGCGATTTTCAGCTCTTCCCATGTGGCTTCGGCAGCCTGCGCTTCAAGCAGATCGGACTCTTCAATCAGCGTACAAACCCAGTAGGCCTGGCGTCCTTCGTTAATACAGGCGTTACGCACCCGTTCAATAATGTCGGCGCGTCGTGTGTCGGCAATCGCCACGGTAGTTACCGGCGTACGACCTGGAGGGAGTTCGTCAATGACGGACGTATCCAGATCGGCGTAGGCAGTCATCGCCAGGGTTCGCGGGATCGGCGTGGCGGTCATAATCAACTGGTGAGGATGAAAGCCCTGTTGTTCACCCTTTTCCCACAGCGCTAAACGTTGATGGACGCCAAAGCGATGTTGTTCGTCGATAATTACCAGCGCCAGGCCGTTAAACTGTACGTGCTCCTGGAAAATCGCATGGGTGCCAACCACCATTTGCACCTGGCCGCTGGCGATTGCTTCCTGTTGCGCAATCCGCGCTTTGCCTTTTTGTTTGCCCGCCAGCCAGCCGACCTTGATTCCCAGCGGCTCAAACCAGGCGGTAAAATTGTTGGCGTGCTGTTCGGCAAGCAATTCTGTCGGGGCCATCATCGCCACCTGTTTGCCGTTAGCGATAGCGCGTAACGCGGCAAGCGCGGCAACCAGCGTTTTACCGGATCCCACATCCCCTTGTACCAGGCGCATCATTGGGAAATCCAGCGCCATATCATGCTCGATTTCCGCGACCACGCGCTGCTGCGCGCCAGTCGGGCTAAAGGGCAGGGCGGCGAGTAACTGCTGTTTCAGTTTATCGTTGGCGGTTAGCGGCTGCGCATGATAACGCTGCGCGCCAGCCCGCAATGCCAACATACTCAGGTTATGAGACAACAATTCTTCCAGGATCAGACGGTGCTGTGCGGGATGTTTACCGCTTTCCAGATCGGCTAACTGCATTGAGGGCGGTGGGCGATGCAGCGTACGCAACGCTTCTGGCAGGCTCATCATGCCCTGAGCAAGTTCTGGAGGAAGGAGTTCAGCGATTGCACAGGTATCCAGCAACGCCAGTGCCTGATCGGTAAGTTTGCGCAGCGTTGCCTGTTTCACGCCTTCGGTCGTGGGATAAACCGGAGTGAGCGTTTCCTGTAACGCCGGCGCGCTCTGGTCGCCCTGAGTGCGGTACTCCGGGTGGATCATCTCTGCGCCGTATTTCCCGCGCTTCGCTTCTCCATAGGCCAGCACGCGGCGTCCGGTCGCCAGGCTGTTTTTCATCGCGGCGTTAAAGTTGAAAAACCGCATCGTCAGGATGCCAGTACCATCACTAATCTGACAGGTCATCATGCGACGCCCGCCAAAAGTGATATTGCTGTTCAGGACTTCGCCTTCCACCGTGGCGTAAATACCTGGCAGAAGCTCGCCGATAGGGTAAAGCTGGGTGCGATCTTCATAGCGCAGGGGGAGATGAAGCAGCAGGTCTTGCACAGTATGCAAGCCGATCTTCGCCAGCTTGCTGCTTTGGCTTGCCCCTACGCCCGTCAGAGCGCTAAGCGGCACGGCGTCGAGCAAGCGGCCTTTCATTTACGCCAGATCCTTGATAGCGCGATGGGCGGGTTTATTACCTGCCTGCATGGTGGTCCACCATGCCACATCGGCCTCAATCTCACCGAGCGCATTCACGCGCGGATAAGGCAGCCCCTTGCGTTTAGCGACTCTCGCCAGCACAGGGTAACCGCCTTCAAACAGCAATCGCTGTTGCTCTTCATCGGCAAGCATACTGTTTTTACGCTGGTACATCCCGGCGTTCTGACGCTGGCGCTGGGCTTCGTAGAGGATTAACGCGCTGGCGACCGATACGTTCAGAGATTGCACCATCCCGATCATCGGAATGATGATGTCCTGATCCGCCAGTTCCAGCGCCTGCTTTGTGATGCCGGTTTTTTCCTGGCCCATCAGAATGCAGGTTGGCCGGGTATAGTCAATTTCGCGGAAATCGACTGCTTTGTCAGACAGATGGGTAGCAAGAATTTGCATGCCGCGGCCTTTTAACTGGCTAACGGCATCCTGAATGGTGCGATGCGTTTTCACCTCGACCCAGCTATTGCTGCCCGCTGCGGAAGAAGCCATGGTGCTCATACGGCTACCCGGCCATACCGCATGGACTTCATGCACGCCGACGGCATCGGCGGTACGAATAATCGCAGAAACGTTATGGGGCTTATGGACCTGCTCCATGCAGACCGTCAGGTCAGGCTGGCGCCTGGCGAGCATCTCTCGGATACGCGCATAACGCTGTGGATTCATAAGGTTAGTTTCGGTTACGGGTGACTTTTATCACATCGGGCATGACGCGGATCTTACGCATAATATTCGCCAGCTGGACGCGGTCACGCGCCGTCAGGCGGATAAATGCGCTGTAAACGCGCCCGTCTTTCTCTTCAGTGTTCAAACTTTGAATATTTGAACCGGCGGTGTTAATTGCCGCAGTGAGATTCGCCAGTGCGCCCTGGTGATTGAACATATCGACCTTAATTTCGGTGATAAATTCCTGCTCGGTCTCTTTATCCCATTCCACCGCCATAAACTTCTCGGGCTCTTTTTGATAGCCACGGATATTACGGCAGGATTCGTGATGAATAACCAGGCCCTTGCCAGGACTGACGTGAGCGACAATCGGGTCGCCTGGAATTGGGCGGCAGCACTTAGCAAAGGTAATCAGAACGCCGTCCGCGCCTTTGATAGGCAGTGTGCTATGGCCGGATGCGGCAGGCTGCGGCGCGGATGACGCATCGCCCTGGAACAGGTTTTTAGCGACAACAACGCTCATCGCATTGCCAAGACCGATTTCCGCCAGCAGATCGTCGAGCGTTGCCAGCTTCATACGTTCAAGCTCACGCTGAATATTTTCCGGCGGGATTTCCGCCAGTTTCTTACTTCCACCCAGGGCGTGATTTAACAGTCGGCGACCCAGGCTGACAGAGTCGTCGCGCTTGAGGTTTTTCAACATCTGGCGAATTTTGGCGCGTGCTTTAGAGCTCACCACGAAGTTCAGCCAGGCGGCGTTAGGACGGGCACCCGGCGCGGTAATGATTTCTACGGTTTGGCCGCTGGACAGTGACTGCGACAGCGGATAAGGCTGGCGGTCGACACGTGCGCCGACGCAGGCATGGCCGATGTCGGTATGCACCGCATAGGCGAAATCCACCGGCGTAGCGCCAGCCGGTAATTCGACAATGCGCCCTTCCGGGGTGAAAACGTAAATCTCATCAGGGAACAGATCGGATTTTACGCTCTCGATAAATTCAAACGAACTGCCCGCGCTCTGCTGGAGTTCCAGTAGGCTTTGCATCCAGCGCTGGGCGCGGATTTGCGCGGTGGTACTGCTTTCGCCGTGCTCTTTATAAGCCCAGTGCGCCGCGACCCCCATTTCCGCCATCTGATCCATATCCTCGGTGCGAATCTGCACTTCGACCGGCACGCCGTGCGGACCAATCATTGAGGTATGAAGCGACTGATAGCCATTCGCTTTAGGAATGGCGATATAATCTTTGACGCGGCCCGGGCGCGGTTTATACAGACTGTGCATCTGGCCCAGCACGCGATAACAGGTGTCCATATCATGAACAATCACGCGGAAGGCGTAGATATCCATGATGGAGTGGAAACGCTGCTCTTTCAACACCATTTTGCAGTAAATGGAATACAGGTGTTTTTCGCGACCACTCACGCGGCAGGGGATACCTGCTTCCTGTAAACGCCCGTCTATTTCCGCGAGGATTTTCTGGATCATCTCCTTACGGTTACCGCGTGCGGCTTTCACCACTTCTTTAATCACGCGGTAACGGTTCGGATAGAGTGCCTCAAAACCCAGTTCTTCCAACTCGGTTTTCAAATGATGAATACCAAGACGGTGAGCCAGCGGGCTATAGATTTCCAGGGTTTCACGGGCGATGCGGCGGCGTTTATCCGGGCGCAATGAGCCCAGCGTGCGCATATTGTGGGTACGGTCAGCGAGTTTGATGAGAATGACGCGAATATCCTGCACCATCGCCATAATCATCTTGCGAAAGTTTTCGGCCTGCGCTTCTTTCTTATCGCGGAACTTCAGCTTATCAAGCTTTGACACCCCTTCGACCAGTTCAGCAACGCTTTTGCCAAACAGTTGCTCCATGTCCTGGTAAGTCGCAGGGGTATCTTCAATCACATCATGCAGAAGCGCGGCCATCAGTGTTTCGTAGTCGAGTTTCATCTCGGCCAGAATACAGGCGACGGCGACTGGATGGGTGATATAGGGTTCACCGCTTGAGCGTGTTTGACCCTCGTGGGCATCACGCGCAACAAGGTATGCCTGCTGCAGACGTTTGATTTGGTCTGGCGGCAGGTAGTGTTGAATCAGTTGATTCAGGCTTTCAAACAGATACAAGGGCGACCCGACAGGTTAATTAACGACGGCCTTCAGCAATAGCGGTCACAGCCTGCAGTTCGGCGGCTTCCTGCTCCTGCTGCTCCTGACGATCGCGAACATCAAGGATCTGATTGGTGATCAGGCCTTCTTCGATTTCGCGCAGTGCAATCACGGTCGTCTTATCGTTTTCTTCCGGTACCAGCGGATCTTTGCCGCCAACCTGCATCTGACGAGCGCGACGCGCAGCGACAAGTACCAGGTCAAAACGGTTACCAATTTTCTCTACAGCGTCCTGAACAGTTACGCGTGCCATATATAAAAAGCTCCACAGATGAAGAAATGACTGGGCATGATACTGAAACTATCTTCAGTCTGCCAATAGTTTGGTGATTAAAGCGTCATGTCGCTGCTTCTGGCGGCTCATACGCAGACGTTCGGCGCGCAGGATAGTTTTTAAATCCGCCAGCGCCGTATCGAAATCATCATTGATGATTAAGTAATCATACTCTGCGTAATGGCTCATCTCAGCAACGGCCTGAGCCATCCGTTTTGCGATAACCTCTTCGCTATCCTGTCCACGGCCACGCAGGCGTCTGTCCAACTCATCCTTTGACGGCGGCAGAATAAAAATGCTGCGCGCCTGTGGCATCTTCTGGCGGATTTGCTGTGCGCCTTGCCAGTCGATATCCAGAAACACATTTACGCCTGTTGATAAGACCTGCTTGATGGTTTCGCGAGAGGTGCCGTAGTAATTTCCGAAAACTTCGGCATGCTCCAGAAATGCTTCCCGGGCAATCATTGTTCTGAATTCTTCATGGTTCACAAAAAAGTAGTGTTCGCCATGCACTTCACCCGGACGTGGATTGCGGGTGGTATGTGAAACAGAAACTTGTGTGTCGTACAGCGGTTGCGTTTTCAATAAAGCCTGAATAAGGCTGGATTTTCCCGCGCCGCTGGGTGCGGAAACAATATAAAGCGTGCCTTGAGCCATGGGTGTCTTAACGATTCGGTATGCAAAAGGAAGAGTGTATACCGGCTTATTATACACGCCGATACGCAACGACGTAGCCCCCGTCACACTTTTCCCACGGTTTCGTTGCTTTTTGCGCGAAATCTCGCGCTTTCCCATGTCGGTTTGCCATATCCGTGAAATGTCCTGGAGGCTTTCTCGCAAAGGTAATTTTTGCAGTATGACGCCGCGCTCCGGCTGCTTTATATCAATGGCATTACTCAGGGGAGGCGCTATGAAGGGATACCTAATTATTATGCTGGTGTTGTTTTCGACGATGGGCTATTGCGATTGTCCTGCGTGGTCAGAAGGACGCGCATCTCAGGACATGACGGCGCTGAAAAAACAGATAAAAGACTGGGATGACGCATATTGGCAGCAGGGCGAGAGCAAAGTAAGCGATGAAACGTATGATGCTTTGCGCGCGCAGCTGCTGCAATGGGAGGGGTGTTTTCCGCACGTGTTGGATCAGGAAAAAGCGATAACGGCTAAAGGCGGGAACACCCTTCATCCTGTGGCGCATACCGGGGTACGCAAAGCGGCAGACAAAAACGCGCTTGCCGACTGGATGCAGAGGCGCGAGGCGCTCTGGGTCCAGCCGAAAGTCGATGGCGTGGCGGTGACGCTGGTCTACCGCAAAGGCAAACTGGTTCAGGCCATTAGCCGGGGCGATGGGCTAAAAGGGCAGTCATGGCTTGAGAAAGTCAACGCGATTCCGGCTATCCCAAAATCAACCACGGGTCCGCTGGCAGACAGCATTTTGCAGGGCGAAATTTTCCTTCGCCAGCCAGAGCACATTCAACAACGATCGGGCGGCGTTAACGCGCGTGCTAAAGTTGCTGGCGCAATGCTACGGCATGGAACATCACCGCTGTTGAGCGAGCTGGATATTTTCATCTGGGGATGGCCTGGCGGTCCGAACACGATGCCTGAGCGGCTACAGCGTCTGGCAGAAGGTGGGTTTCAGTTAGCTCAGCAATGGTCCTGGCCTGTGGAAACCATCAGTGATATCGAGAACTGGCGTAAACGCTGGTTTACCAGCCCGTTGCCGTTTGTGACCGATGGCGTGGTGGTCCGGCAGAGCCGGGAACCGCAGGCGCAAAACTGGCAGCCGGGCCAGGGCGACTGGCTTATCGCGTGGAAATACGATCCTGAAGCCCAGACGACACGGGTTCGGGATGTTCAATTTACCGTCGGGCGCAGCGGTAAAATTTCTGTGGTGGCGCTTCTTGAACCGGTAACGGTAGATGATAAAAAGATACAACGGGTCAATATTGGCTCCGTCCGCCGCTGGCAGGAATGGGATATTGCGCCAGGCGATCGGGTACTTGTGAGCCTGGCAGGCCGGGGGATCCCGCAAGTTAAAAGCATTGTATGGCGCGGTGTTGAGCGGCATAAACCACAACCGCCAGAACAGAACCATTACCACTCGTTAAGCTGCTTTTATGACACGCCGGACTGCCACGAGCAGTTTATATCGCGGCTGGTCTGGATAAGTTCCTCTTCGGCACTGGCAATATCCGGTGTGAATCAGGCGGGCTGGCAACAGTTGGTCGATGCCTTTCACTTTGAGCATGTTTATTCATGGCTTCAATTGACCCAACAGCAGTTGCAGGGCACACCTGGTTTTTCAGCAAAGCGTGCTCTGGAGACGTGGCATCGGTTTAACCTGGCTCGCCAACAACCTTTTCGGCTGTGGTTGAAATCGCTTGGTCTACCTTTGCCTGCCGCCGCGTTTACTCTTTTGCCCGATCGTCACTGGGATGAAGTTGTGAACCGGGATGAGTTGAGCTGGCAGCAATTACCAGGCGTAGGGGCGGAAAGAGCGCGTAAAATAATGCAGTTTATACGGCACCCGTACATTGCCGCGCTTGTCGATGTGCTGGCGCACCAGGGGATAACGGGATTTAGCCAGGAATAATGTCTATCTACCGGATGCAACGGGGTTTTACATTGCAGGCAAAGAATAAACCCGGTAAATACATCTCAACAGAGTAGTTATCAGAATAATTTCAGGGGCTTCACACCAACGGTTAAATCATGCGCGAAGAAGATAAAATGTCAGACGATGTTGCTCTCTCCCCTCATTCCCATGAGCATGGCTTCTGGACCGCTGATGAAGTCGCGCTGGCGGCATCAGGAACGTGGATTCGATCTCCCGTAGAACATTGGGCAGCAACAGGGGTATCGATTTACGCACCAGCAATGCAGCCGGGGAACATTGCCGTGGTGCGTACCGAACTTGATAAGTGCGGAATGCCTGAAGAGGCCGCGATGCAAATGCATCCTTTGCCCGCCTGTATTATGACCACCGCGCCGGAATTGCTGGGTAAACACCGCGTCCCTGTACTCCAGATTGCCGACAGCACAGAGGCGGTGCTGGGCATGGGGCGTTACGCCCGCGATCGTATGCAAGGCCAGATTATTGGCGTGACGGGCAGCGCCGGGAAAACCACCTGCGTGGCAATGCTGGCTGAAGCGCTGATGCCCTGGGGGCCGGTGCGTCAGAGCGCTCATAACGCCAACCTTCCGCGCGGTGTGGCCTGGAATCTGGCGTCAATGCCCTGGGACACGCCTTATGTCGTACTGGAAATGGCCATCGGGCGTATGGCGGTCAGTTCCCGTATGGCGCGTCCGCATGTTGCTGTGTTTACCAATATTCAGCCCGCGCATTTAGGCGAAAAGGATACGCTGCATGATATTGCGGTGACCAAGAGCGCCATTTTTCTGGGCATGGCAGAAGGAAGTATCGCTGTACTCAATCGCGATATGCAGGAGTGGGATACGGTTTATCAGGCCGCTAAAAAGCGCAAACTCACAATTGTTACCTATGGCGCTCACCCGGATTGCGACTTTCAACTGCTTGATTATCAAGCACAGCAGCAGAGCGTTAAGGTACGCGCCAACGATTCGATACTGGAATATACCCTCAGCGCAGGCGGTAAACATATCGCCCTCAACAGCCTCGCGGTTCTGGCAACGGTAGATGCGCTCAATCTTCTGCTGGAGCCAGTGCTGGACAGGCTCCATCAGTTTAGAGCGCTGGCGGGCAGGGGCGAAGAAAAAGCGCTGAACCTGAAAGGGCGTCAGGTCACCATTATTGACGATGCTTACAATGCCAACCCCGGTTCGATGAGCGCCGCATTAGAACGATTAAGCGAAATAAAACCCGCCGGACGGCGCATTGCCGTGTTGGGGGAAATGGCTGAGTTAGGCACTCATTCTGAGCGCTATCATACCGAGCTGGCTGCCCTCATAAACCGATCGCATATCGATTGTGTTTTCATGGTAGGAGAGGCTTATCGGCAATGCTGGGATGCTCTGGTGCCTGAGAAAAAGAGCGCGTTTGTGACTGCCCATCTGGAGTTAAGGCCCCTGCTGATTCGCGAAATCAAGGAGGGGGACGTCATCCTGTTTAAAGGATCGCACAGTACCCGTATTCACGATTTAGTGCGCTGGATAAAGGCCGTTGCGGATAGCGAGCCGCTGGCGTGACGGCTCTCGCTGGTTCTTACGCAGTACCGCTAGTGCGCTGAATGCTTGTAATGGAATACCGGTAAGCCGAGTCTGAATCGCAGAGCCAGTAACCGTGCCGTAAAACCAAACAGTAGGGTGCTGATAATAATGACGTCCTGGTTAGAGAGGTAATGCTGCAACCCAATATAGAGCACCGCGGCGGCGAACGAGACGCCTGCATAAAGCTCCTTCTGGAAAACTAAAGGGATACGCTTGCAGAACATATCCCGTAGGACGCCGCCAAACACGCCGGTTACCACGGCGGCGATTGATGCGATAACTGGCCCTTCGCCCATATCGAGCGCGATTTGCGCGCCAATAATGGAAAAGACGATTAAGCCCAACGCATCAAGGATCAGAAACAGGCGGCGTAAATGCGGCATCACGGGGGCCACAATCGTGGTCAGTACGGCAGCGACGGCAACAATAACCACATATTCCGGGTTTTTTACCCAGCCTAAAGGATAATGGCCCAGTAAAATGTCTCTTACTGAACCGCCCCCAAGCGCGGTAGCCGTTGCGATGATAATGACGCCAAACGTATCCATACGACGACGCCCCGCTGCCAGCGCGCCGGTCATGGCCTCAGCGGTTATACCAATTAAATACAGAATATGAAGCAGCATGATCACCCCCGAAAATGAGGGTAAAAGAGTAGCGTTTTGTGCTCTGTGTCACGATTGAGATTTTCTAAACTGAACGCTTTCGGATTAGTTTAATTTATGATTTCTGACGCTGAAGCTTTAGTTCGATAAGCTTTTTATCGATAGCGTCGCATAAAATACTCAGGGGCATGTCGCTTATTGTTGGCGTCTCGGTGACTAATTGCACCGCGCCCGGATAGTTTGGAGCCCAAATCTTATAGCCCACCAGCCCCGTGTCTTTAAGGCGGCGGGTGTTATAAACCGCCACTAGCGGTGTATTAAACGTACAGGCCATATGCACGATAGAGGTATCCGGGCTGATCACCAGATCGGCATGCCTGACAATTTCTACAGCGGTATTAATCGTGCTGTCAGGTACAAACTCGGCATTTGCAATCCCCAGGCTTTGCAGTTTATCGCTACGGCCAATAAGCAGAATGCGTACCGCAGCATGATGCTGTTTCAACCAGTTAATTAACCCCTGCACCTGTTCCCGGGAAAAATCTTTGTCTTCCGAACCGGTAAAAGGGTTAATCGCAATAAGCAAGCCATCGGCAGGGCGAGTTAAATAATCATTAATCCCGACCAGGGCTTTTGGATCGCTGCCCAGATAATACTGGAAGGGCGCATCGGGCAGATTAAATAAAGACAGGACCTTACGGTGCCGTTCCGTGATGTGCTTTTCGCTATTCAGCAATTCAATTTGCTGGGTATATTGCGCGCAGCCGGGCTTGTTAAAACCAATCACATGGCGAGGCGCCAGACGATAAAGCAAATTAAGCCTTTCATGGCTAAACACATCATCAAAATCGATGACGACATCAAAGCGTTGCTGGCGCAGCGGCTGTAAAGACATGCGTCTTTCATAGCGATAGACCTGTTTTACCGCATCGCAATGCTGTAGCAGGCTGGCACAGATGTTACCGGTCAGCACCGAGACTTCATAACCCTGATCGGCCAGGCGTTTAGCCGTCCCGGTGGTCACAATCATATCGCCGATTTTATCGTCCAGACGCAACAGCAGAACGCGTTTTACCTTTTCAGGCTCCCACGGCTGTGGTCGGAATGTGGCGTTCAGCCAGGCATTAAGCAGTTTTAACTTCACAGTGCGCAACGCATCGTTTTTTGCGCGGTTGAATTGTCTTAATGCCTGCATAGAGTTGGATAAACCAGGGGGATATAAAAATATTGGTGTTCAAGATAACAAAGACGCCCTGCCGCAGCAAGGCAGCGGGCAGGCTAAGTACGGGGTGGGAAGGAACGAGTAAAGCCTGCATATCTGCAGGCTTTAAGGGGACGATTACTCGATATTCTGTATCTGCTCGCGCATCTGCTCGATCAGCACTTTCAATTCAATTGCGGAATTAGTGACATCGGCATTAATCGATTTTGATGCCAGTGTGTTCGATTCGCGATTGAACTCCTGCATCATGAAATCAAGGCGGCGGCCCACGGCCTCTTTTTTCTTGAGGATGTTGTAGGTCTCTTTGACGTGCGCTTCAAGGCGATCCAGCTCTTCCGCCACATCAACGCGCTGCGCCAGCAACACCAGTTCCTGTTCAAGGCGGTTATTTTCTAACTGCACCTGAGCGTCTTCGAGTTTGGCGACCAGCTTGTCGCGCTGCCACTGCATAATTTCCGGCATGTGGGCGCGCACATTTTTCACTTCAGTGCTTACACCTTCAAGGCGCTGCTCAATCAGGGCTTTTAACGCCTGGCCTTCAGTTTCACGGGCGACGATGAAATCATCCAGCGTGGCGTCCAGAGTCGCGAGGATTTCAGCGGCAATCGCATCCAGATCCTGCTCCTGGGCTGCCATCACGCCAGGCCAGCGCAGAATATCAACCGGGTTGATTTCGCCTTCATCGCTTTGCATTTTCACCCAGTTCGCCGCAACGACCAGCTGTTTTGCCAGCTTTTCATTGAGGATCAGTTCGCCCTGGGCGCTGGAGTCGGGTTCGTAACGCAGATTACATTCGATTTTGCCACGGGTCAGGCGGCTGCGAATACGCTCGCGAACAACGGGCTCAAGGCTACGAAATTGCTCCGGCAGACGAATATAGGTTTCCAGGTAGCGCTGATTGACGGAGCGCAATTCCCAGGCGGCGCTGCCCCATTCACCCTTGGTTTCACGCCGGGCGTAGGCGGTCATACTGCGGATCATAGATGTTCCCGTTTGATGAGAATGATGAGGGGATTATAGCCACCCATAGCCTGGCAGGATAGGAATAAGCACGTGAAGTCCGTATAATGCGCAGCCACATTCGTTCTAAGCCGGAGAAAACCCATGCGTCCAGCTGGTCGTAGCGCCAATCAGGTGCGTCCTGTCACTCTGACACGTCATTATACTAAACACGCTGAAGGTTCCGTGCTGGTCGAGTTTGGTGATACCAAAGTTCTGTGTACGGCCTCTATTGATGAAGGTGTACCGCGCTTTTTGAAAGGCCAGGGCCAGGGATGGATCACTGCGGAATACGGCATGTTGCCGCGTTCCACCCATACCCGTAACGCGCGCGAAGCGGCCAAAGGCAAGCAGGGCGGAAGGACGCTGGAAATCCAGCGGCTGATTGCCCGTTCTCTGCGTGCTGCTGTCGATCTCAAGGCGTTGGGCGAATTCACCATTACTCTCGACTGCGATGTCATCCAGGCCGATGGCGGTACCCGTACCGCGTCGATCACCGGTGCCTGCGTGGCGCTGGCGGATGCACTCAATGCGCTGGTGGCGAACGGCAAGCTGAAAAGCAACCCGCTGAAAGGCATGGTGGCTGCGGTATCCGTTGGGATTGTCGCCGGTGAAGCGGTCTGCGATCTGGAATACGTGGAAGACTCCGCCGCAGAAACCGACATGAACGTGGTGATGACTGAAGATGGTCGCATCATTGAAGTTCAGGGTACCGCTGAAGGCGAACCCTTCACCCACGAAGAGCTGCTTGAGCTGCTGGCGTTAGCCCGTGGGGGAATCGAATCGATTGTCGCGTCGCAGAAGGCGGCGTTAGAAAATTAATCGTTAGGCGACCGGTGAGTCGCCTTTTTTTTGCCATTTATTCGTACAACTCATATGCAAGCTTTAGAAGGAGCAAATCCATGAAACCGTATCAACGCCAGTTTATTGAATTTGCACTCAACAAACAGGTATTGAAGTTTGGCGAGTTTACGCTGAAGTCTGGCCGTAAAAGCCCTTATTTCTTCAATGCCGGGCTGTTCAATACTGGCCGTGATTTGGCGTTGTTAGGGCGCTTTTACGCTGAGGCGCTGGTAGATTCCGGCATCGATTTTGATTTGCTGTTTGGACCGGCTTATAAAGGCATTCCGATTGCCACCACTACGGCGGTGGCGCTCGCCGAGCACCATGACCGGGACGTGCCGTACTGCTTCAACCGTAAAGAAGCCAAAGATCACGGTGAGGGCGGAACTCTGGTGGGAAGCCCGCTGGAAGGTCGTATCATGCTGGTTGACGACGTGATTACTGCGGGTACGGCGATCCGCGAATCCATGGAAATTATTCAGGCGCATGGCGCTACGCTTGCGGGCGTGCTGATTTCCCTCGATCGCCAGGAACGTGGACGCGCGGATATTTCTGCGATTCAGGAAGTAGAGCGCGACTACGGTTGCCAGGTTATCTCCATCATCACGCTGAAAGAGCTGATTGCGTACCTGGAGGAGCGCCCGGAAATGGCCGACCATCTGGCAGCGGTGCAGGCGTATCGCGAGGAATATGGAATTTAATGAAGTTAAAAAGGCCGGAAACCCGGCCTTATTTACTGAAGCTGTGAAGCCAACAACGGCCAGCGCGCATCGAAATCCGCAGTTGGACTATAGCGAAACTCGCTGCGCACAAAGCGTGACAGCATACCTTCGCAAAACGCCAGTAGTTGACCAGCCAGCAGTGTCTCGTCGTTTTCATACCCTTCGCCTTCACGCATTTTCCGCTCACGCAAAACCTGACGCAACTGTGCTTCAATACGCTCGAACAACTGGTTAATACGCCCTTGCAGGCGATCCTGTTCAAACATTAACGCATGGCCGGTCAGAATACGGGTGAGCCCGGGATTTTTTTCGCCGAAACCCAGAATCAACAGCATGATAAGACGCAAGCGCGACGTCGTGTCTTTCTCATCTTTGAGGATCAGGTTAATGCGGGTAATCAGGCTATCTTCGATAAACTCAATAAGGCTATCGAACATACGCGTTTTGCTGGGAAAGTGACGATAAAGCGCCGCTTCCGAAACGCCAACCGAGGCGGCCAGCTTTGCTGTGGTAATGCGCTGACTGCCATCGCTTGATTCAAGCATTTGTGCCAGAGATTGAAGTATTTCTTCGCGACGATTCCGTTTCGCGGTTTGTTTTTCTGCCATGATCTCAAATACCCCTGAAAAAACGCAATTGTCAGGCGAGCATCCACATTATTACCGCAAGCTATTGCTCGCGGTTTTGTTTGTTATTAATGGGACGCGTAACGATAGGGGCGAATTAGCTCCGCCCGGAATGACCGAAGCCGCCTTCTCCACGAAGGGTGGCGTCAAAATCTTCCACCAAATTAAATTCCGCCTGAACGACGGGGACGAAGATCATTTGTGCAATACGTTCGCCCGGCGCGATGGTAAAACTATCCTGCCCGCGGTTCCAGACAGAAATCATCAACTGACCCTGATAATCGGAATCAATCAATCCCACCAGGTTGCCTAATACTACGCCGTGCTTATGCCCGAGACCGGAACGAGGCAGGATCACCGCCGCCAGTGAAGGGTCAGCGATATGGATAGCCAGCCCGGTCGGCAGCAGCGTGGTCGCGCCTGGCGCCAGTTCAACGGCGGCATCAAGGCAGGCGCGCAGATCAAGACCCGCAGAGCCGGAAGTGGCATAGGTCGGCAACGGGAACTCTTTGCCCACACGCGGGTCCAGGATCTTAACGTCGATTTTTTTCATCATAACGGGTAACTATCTCGTTCAGTAAACGGTGACCAAGCAGCGATTTCTGCTCAAGTGGTAACGTAATTTCGCCATCCTGCCAGAAAAGGTGCAAGGCGTTGCTGTCGCTGTTAAACCCTTGACCGCTTTGCGAGACATCATTCGCGCAAATCAAATCGAGGTTTTTACGAACGCGTTTTTGCCGCGCATATTCTTCCACATTATTCGTTTCGGCGGCAAACCCGACGACATAAGGCCGTTGGTTTTTCAGCGCGGCGACACCAGCAACGATATCCGGGTTCTTCACCATTTTGATGACCAGCTCATCACCCTGTTTTTTGATTTTTTCATCGGCAACGGCGGCGGCGCGGTAGTCCGCCACGGCGGCGCAGCCAATAAAAATCTGCTGCTGCTGCGCGCGCGCCTGCACGGCGGCTTCCATTTCCAGGGCGGTGGTAACATCAATGCGCTCAACGCCCGCCGGCGTCGGCAGGGACACCGGGCCGCTCACCAGCGTGACGTGGGCGCCACGCGCCGCCGCTGCGGCTGCAATGGCGAAGCCCATCTTGCCGGAACTGTGGTTGGTGATGTAACGCACCGGGTCGAGCGGTTCTCGGGTCGGACCGGCGGTTATCATGATGTTCAAATGTTGCAGATCTTTGACAGGTGAAAAATGGGCAACCGCCATATCCACCAGCACCAGCGGATCGAGCATACGCCCCGGTCCAACGTCGCCGCACGCCTGACTGCCGCTATCCGGCCCCCAAATCATCATTCCGCGCTCGGCGAGCACGTTGAGATTATGCTGGGTAGCGAGATTGCGATACATCTGCTGGTTCATTGCCGGGACGACAGCCACAGGCGCAGGCGTGGCGAGGCAAATCGTGGTGACTAAATCATTTGCCATACCCGCAGCGACGCGAGCGATTAAATCTGCCGTTGCCGGGACGAGCATTACCAAATCAGCCCATTTCCCCAGCTCAATATGGCCCATCGCTGCTTCTGCCGCCGGGTCCAGCAAACTGTCTGACACAGGGTAACCCGATACGGCTTGCAGGCTCATGGGGGTGATAAAGGCTTTAGCCGCCTCCGTCATTGCAACCCGGACGTCTGCACCACGCTCGCGAAGACGCCGCACCAGGTCTGGTGTTTTATAAGCTGCGATGCCGCCGCTTACCCCGAGAACGATTTTTTTACCGGCAATACTCGTCATGACATGTTCCTGTAGCCGTATCGGAAAGTGGCTATTTTATCACAATCCCCAAAATGGCGGGCAATGCGCGAAAATGAGTTTGCGAGATGTCGCGCAACCTCATCATCGTCGCGTCGAGAGCGTATAAAAACTGTGCCATGATCCCCTGGTACGGCAAGGAGTGATGATGAGCAAAAGAAAGAAACAACCCTGGGATGGCCCACGCGAGAAGTTACAACGCTCCGGCGTGAAATCTTTGACTGACGTTGAGTTGCTGGCGATTTTCCTGCGTACCGGCAAACGAGGGATGACAGTGATGGAACTGGCTGAAAAACTGTACGACCACTTTGGTTCGTTGCGGAGATTGCTGTCCGCCCCACTGGAAAGCTTTCGACCAATTGGCGGGGTCGGCGAGGCGACCTATGCGCAACTGCGCGCTATTGCTGAGCTGGCGCGGCGTTATGCCGAATCAAGGATAGAAGAAGAGAAACCGTTGCTTAGCCCAAATATGACGCGCGAGTTCCTGCAAAGCCAACTGACGGATGAAGAGCGCGAAATATTTATGGTGATCTTTATGGATAATCAGAATCGTGTGATCAAACATAGCCGGATGTTTTCCGGCACGCTCAGCCATGTTGAGGTGCATCCGCGTGAAATTGTGCGGGAAGCCATGAAGATGAACGCCGCAGCGGTGATCCTTGCCCATAACCATCCGTCTGGGCATTCCGAGCCCAGCCAGGCAGATAAATCGATAACCGAACGCATCATAAAATGTTGCAATTACATGGATATTCGTGTGCTTGATCATCTGGTTATTGGCCGTGGAGAGTACGTTTCGTTTGCGGAACGGGGCTGGGTTTAGGTAAGTTTCGGCGATCCAATGGGATCTTTGTCTGTTCGGGACTTGAGCACCCGGCTTACACAGCGTATACTACGCCACCTTTGAGAATCTCGGGTTTGGCATTTGGGCCTGGCAATCGTGGGTTCGCTTAGAACTGCGATAACCGGGCTGTAAAGCCTGACGAGGCGCCAATACCCCATACGAAGCTCGAGCTAATTTGATTTTTGGAGAATAGACATGTCCCGAGTCTGCCAAGTTACTGGCAAGCGTCCGGTGACCGGTAACAACCGTTCCCACGCACTGAACGCGACTAAACGCCGTTTCCTGCCGAACCTGCACTCTCACCGTTTTTGGGTTGAGAGCGAGAAGCGTTTTGTCACCCTGCGCGTATCTGCTAAAGGTATGCGTGTAATCGATAAAAAAGGCATCGATACAGTTCTGTCTGAACTGCGTGCCCGTGGCGAAAAGTACTAAGTACTTAGAGGAAATAAATCATGGCTAAAGGTATTCGTGAGAAAATCAAGCTGGTTTCTTCTGCTGGTACTGGTCACTTCTATACCACTACGAAGAACAAACGTACTAAGCCGGAAAAACTGGAACTGAAAAAGTTCGATCCAGTTGTCCGTCAGCACGTGCTTTACAAAGAAGCTAAAATTAAATAATTTTAGTGCTTTGTATGAAAACCCGGCTTATGCCGGGTTTTTTGCTTTCTGTGACCGTGAAAAGGGGAAACGATGCCTGAATTACCTGAGGTGGAAACCAGCCGTCGCGGTATTGAACCGCATCTGGTCGGTGAAACTATTGTTCACGCCGTTGTGCGTAATGGCCGCCTGCGCTGGCCGGTTTCTGATGAAATCCATGCGCTCAGCGATAAGCCGGTTATCAGCGTGCAGCGGCGCGCCAAATATCTGCTCATCGAATTACCTGATGGCTGGATCATCGTTCACCTGGGCATGTCTGGTAGTCTGCGTGTGTTGCCCCATGAAATGCCCGCGGAAAAGCATGACCACGTTGACCTGTTGATGAGCAACGGTAAAGTGCTGCGTTATACCGACCCGCGTCGCTTCGGCGCATGGCTCTGGACGGCATCGCTGGAAGGGCACAACGTCTTAGCGCACCTCGGCCCGGAACCGCTGAGCGACGAATTTAACGGCGAATACCTGCATCAAAAATGCGCCCGTAAAAAAGTCGCGATTAAGTCCTGGCTGATGGATAACAAACTGGTGGTTGGCGTCGGTAATATTTACGCCAGTGAGTCGCTGTTTGCCGCCGGGATCCATCCCGATAAGCTGGCACAGGCGCTCTCAAAAGAAGAGTGCGAACTGCTGGCGGCTGCGATAAAAGCCGTGCTGTTGCGTTCCATTGAGCAGGGCGGCACCACGCTACGTGACTTTTTACAAAGTGACGGAAAGCCGGGTTATTTTGCTCAGGAGCTACAGGTTTACGGAAGGGAAGGTGAGCCGTGCCGGGTATGCGGAACGCCGATTCAGGCCGGAAAACACGGGCAACGCCGCACGTACTGGTGCCGACATTGCCAGAAGTAATGCCGATTAGTGCCCGGCCGCCAGTTTACTGAGCAGCGCCTGACACACTTTCTCCGGTAAAAAGTGCGTGACATCGCCATGATGGCGCGCCACTTCTTTTACCAGCGTGGACGAAATAAACGACCACTCTTTTGAGGGCATCAAAAACACGCTCTCCAGCTCGGGCATTAAATGACGATTCATATGCGCGAGCTGCATTTCATACTCAAAATCTGCCACGGCGCGTAACCCGCGAACCAATACGTTGGCCTGCTGCGCCCGGGCAAAGTTAGCCATTAAATCGCTGAACCCCACCACTTCAATATTGGTTAAATGTGCCGTCGCGTCTTTCGCCAGCGCCACACGCTCATCAAGCGTGAACATCGGTTTTTTACTTGGGCTGGCGGCGATAGCGATAATCAGCTTATCGAACATGCCTGCGGCGCGGGTAATAATATCGATGTGACCATTGGTGATCGGGTCAAAGGTACCGGGGTAAATCGCTTTTGTGCTCATATAGCGGTCTTTTGTGTATAGCCGTGATTCAGCGCCCACAGCTCGGTGTATTTGTTAAATGTGTACTGGGCATTCACCACCGCCAGTAACCACCCTTGTTTGCCGTCCAGCACGCCGCCGCGAATAATCAGGGTTTTGATAAACGCACCCAGCGTATGGCCCATAATCCCGGCGATAGAGCTGCGTTTGCCTTTCTGATGGCGTTCCTGAGCCCATGCGGTGGCATAGTTAAGCTGCTTTTGCTGGAAGCTGGCGAAATCGCGACAGGTCAGATGCAATAAATCGCCCTTTAACGCGATAACGTTAGCGCCGGGCGCATCCAGCGATTCGTGCACCAGATTGTCATTATAGCGGTAACGTTCACGCTGATAGAGGCGGGTGACACGGTCAGGATACCAGCCGCTGTGACGCATAAAGCGGCCAAGGAAATAATTGCGGCGCGCCATGCTGTATACCGTGCCTTGCTGTGGGTTTTCCAGGACAGCAAGAATGGTTTGCTTTAGCTCGGGCGTTACGCGCTCATCGGTATCGATCATCAAAACATAATCACTGGTCGCCAGCGCTTGTGCACGCTGGCGCTGAATGCCGTAGCCCGGCCAGTCAGTTGATGAGACAACGGTAACGCCTGCGTCACGGGCGATATCCAGCGTGTTATCGGTGCTGCCGGAATCAAGCAGGATAATTTCATCGGCAAACGCCACCGATGCCAGGCATTCCGCTAGAACATCTCCGGCGTTCTTCGCGATCATCACGACCGACAGGCGCGCAGGCATCAATGGCTCCGCTGCGGCAGATAGGGTTGGAGAAGCTGCAACAAACGCGTCAGCGCGCCCTGGTTCTGATGCAGAACTTCTACCGCGTGACGGCCATACCACAAACGGTAGTCTTCATCGGTCAGCAGAGTAGAAATCTCTTTTACCAGCGCTGGCGCATCGTTGACGATAATTAATCCTCCCGCTTCCAGCAGGCGTCCGCAAATATCTTTGAAGTTGAAAATATGCGGGCCCATCAGCACCGGGATGGCATGTGCGGCAGGTTCCAGCGGATTATGGCCGCCGCGCTCTACCAGGCTGCCGCCGACAAAGGCGAGATCGGCAATGCCGTAAAGCAGCATCAGCTCGCCCATGGTATCGCCAATCACCACCTGGGTGCTGCCGGACGGAATTTCGCCGGTACTGCGCAGGGTGAAGCTGAATCCGGCTTTGTGTACCAGATCGCGGGCATCTTTAAACCGCTCCGGATGGCGCGGCACCAGGATCAGCAATAAGTCCGGGAAGGTTTTGAGCAGCGCTTTGTGCGCCTCAAGGATAATCGCTTCTTCGCCATCGTGGGTGCTGGTGGCGATCCACACCTTACGGCGCGGTGCCCACTGGCGGCGCAGCGTGACGGCCCGGGCCGCCAGCTCTGGCGTCACGGAAATGTCGAATTTCAGGCTGCCGGTAATGGCGAGCTGGTTGCGCTTCAGGCCCAGCTCCAGAAAGCGATTGCCGTCCTCTTCATTTTGCGCAGCGATCAGCGTGATTTTATTCAACAAGCGGCGCATAAAACCGCGCAGCTTTTTATAGCCGTTTGCGGAACGCTCAGACAAACGTGCGTTGGCGATCACCAGCGGGATTTTGCGCTGGTGCAGCGCGGCAATCATGTTCGGCCACAGCTCGGTTTCCATTACGATCACCAGCTTGGGGCGAACGTTGTCCAGGAAGCGATTCATGGCGCAGGGTAAATCGTAGGGCAGATAGACGTGATGAACATCTTTACCGAAGGCAGACTGCACGCGCTCGGAACCGGTTGGCGTCATGGTCGTCACGGTGATCGGCAGCGTCGGGTAGCGATGGCGCAGGGCGCGCACCAGCGGGATAGCCGCCAGCGTCTCACCCACGGAAACGGAGTGCAGCAATATACCGTCAGGCGCCACCTTATTCCGGCAATAACCATAGCGTTCACCCCAGCGTTTACGGTACGCCGGAGCCTTACGGCTGCGAAGCAGCAACCGTACCCAGATGAAGGGCTGAATAAGATAGAGTAAAGCGGTATACAACGATTCCAAGCGAATATCCGTAATTTTCTTAATCGGCGGGCAAATTCTAAGCATTTAAGCCGGTTAAAGCTATTATTTTGGCGCCTTTCAGGCCCGCGCCATTAACTTGCCCATGACTCAGGTTACCCATTTAGCTTAAGGCGCTCTGTCTGTATGGCACCAGGATAAATGTATGAGGATGCGCCTTACGCCTTTAACGCTTTTTTAAGGCGGAAATAGCGGCGGCCCAGACGCCAGCGCAGGCGAAGATCGTGGGCGTTTTTCCAGATCAATCCCCAGATGCCGCGATCGAAAAACTCTTTGATGAGTCCTTTCTTTTTAGCGTCATCTTTCATGCAATCAATGGTATGGATTATCCCCAGGCCTTCTTTGGCAATTTGCCAGCGGCAGGCCGCGATATGCTGGGTTTTGTCGTGATAACGCTCGTTAATCGCATCCAGCATCTCGAGGATCTTCATGTAGTGATGCGCGGAGCGGATCAGGGTGTCATCGGTATCGGGCTTATGCGAAACCGAGGCGGAATGAATGTAGTAATCGTAGAACTGCTGGTCGGTATATTGCACGCGTTGCGCCGCCAGCAGCACTTCCGTGGTCCAGGGAATATCCTGATGACGCAGCCCCGGCTCGAAACGGAAGCCATTCTGGTTGATAAATTCACGGCGGTAGATATTAAGCCAGGTGACGTGCAGAAACTTGCGCGAGTCCAGCGCCTGTTTAAGCCACACGTGGCCGGGCAGCACATCGGTGGACGCAAGGCGGTTGAGCGGGAAAATAGGATGGCTTTCGCGGTTTTTTTCGTACACGTAACGGCCATTGCAGGTGGCGACGTCAAGCGCGCCTTTTTCCGCCATCTCCAGCAGAGTGCGGTACATTTCCGGGTAAAGCTTGTCATCGATGTCCGGGAACGTCAGGTATTTACCGGTTGCCAGTTCGAGGCCGCTATTTCGCGCGACCGACACGCCCTGGTTCGCCTGCTGGATGATTTTCACGTTCTGCAAGCGGGGTTGCCACGCTTCCATTATGCTCTGGCTGGCATCGGTTGAGCCATCGTTAACCAAAATCAGCTCGTAGCTTTCAAGCGCCTGTTGTTCAATACATTCAAAGAACTGTGAAAGGAATTGTTCACCGTTGTACACGGCGACCACAATACTGAGTAAAGGTGTTTGACTCATAAACGATCCAGTAAAATCAAGAGGACGTATTTCCCGTCAGGATGATGACAGCTGACGATACTGATTGCAGATAGTTTCTACGCTGAATTTTTCCAGCCGCTGTGGGTCGATTAGCGGCGGGTTATCATAAATGCTTTGCAGAGTCCGGGCCAGTGCATCGCTGTTCAGGTCAGAGAGACCGCGCGCGAATTCATCGGTGAGGATTTCCGTCACTCCGCCAGGGCAGCGGGTGCTGACCACGGGCGTACCCAGCAACAGCGCCTCCACAAGCACGTTGCCAAACCCTTCGCTATCCGAGCTGACCACGAGCACTCGCGCATGTTTCATCCATGTCCAGGGATTAGGCTGGAAGCCTTTGAAGATCACCCGCTCACCGACGCCCAGGCGCGTGGCCAGCTCCCGCAGCTTCGCTTCCTGCTCGGGTTTACCCTGGCCGAGCAGCAGCAATGGCGCAGTAATTCCGCTCTTCGCGTAGGCCTCGATTAAACGGTCATGGCGTTTTGCCAGATGAAAACGTCCAACGTGGATCAGATAATCCTGCCCGGCCATCTCGCAGGGCGCTTGTGCGCTGGCGCGAATGGCGGCGATATCAAACGGGTTATAGATCGTTTTAAGCTGCGCAGGCGTAACCCCGCATTGTTCAACCAGGTCACGCCCAACCGCGTCAGACACGGTAATCACGTTGCGATGCTGGTAAACCCGTTTAATCTTCTGCTGCTTCTGCCAGCGGCTGAACCCGGTACGATGCCCCAGATAAGAGGCGGAAAAAACGCCGTGCAGGCAAAACCACAGATTGCGATGAGCCAGAACGGCGCTGCGGGACACGATGCGATCGGTTTTATGGAGATTAGACACCACCAGGTCGAACTGACCCTCTTTTTCCGCTTCTTTAATGGCGTCATCCAGTTGCCGGGCGCGGCGCGATAACTCAGTCATTTTACGCCAGGGCTTACGGCACCGATCGGCAATCACCCGATAGTCGAGAGTCTCCGGCAAGGCGTACTCGCAGACGTCGCGCAGTGAAAACAACGACACGCGCTCACCCTCGCGCAGAAACTGCTCCGCAAGCGTAATCACGACTTTCTCCGCACCGCCGCCGGGTAAACCATCGATAACAAACAAAATCCGCATGGTTATCTTAATAACTCCTGATAAAAGGCGATGAGCTGCGCAGAAAGATGTTGCGCGGTGCAGCCCATAATACGCTCCCGGGCACGGGCCCCTTGCTGTGAGTCCAGCGCACGCGCGGGTAGCGCCATCACCGCCTGTTGCAGCGCACCGATATCCAGCGCATCGCACACGTAGCCGTTACGCCCGTTTTCGATAAATTCAGCGCCGCCGCAGCCAGTGCTGGTAATCACCGGCAACCCGCAGGCCATCGCTTCAAGAATAACGTTCGGGAACGGATCGTAGAGCGTGGGCAGCAGCAGGCCGTCCGCCATCTGATAAAACGGCAGCGTTTCCTGCTGCACGCCGAAAAAGTGGACGCGATTATCGCAGCGCAGCGTTTTCGCCAGCGACTGGTAGCGTTTTTGATCTTTATCTTTGCCCACCACGAGCAGGTGGCGATCGGTAGGTGCGATAGCCCGAATTGCGGCGTCCAGCCCTTTACGCTCAAAGCCGGAGCCGATATAAATCAGGCAGGTGGCCTGAACGGGCAATTGCCACTGTTCACGCAGGGCGATAAACGTGGCCGCGTCCGGCGGTGTAAAGCGGGTGTTATCAATGGCGTTATAGATGACCCGGATTTTGCTTTCCGGCACGCCGAAGTCTTCGATGATTTCCCGTTTAATCATTTCGGCGTTGCAGATAACGCCGCGTAAGGCGGAATCGGTATACATTTCCCGCTCTGCATTCATCACGTAACGATGATAGCGATCGCTGAACAGCAAACGGCTTTTCCAGCCTGGCAGGATGCGGGCGCGCTGCTCAAGCCAGCGGCGATGCACGCCATCTCCGGCGCGATACAAATCGCATCCCGGTATCCGCTCATGGCTTTGCACAATATCGAACTGTTTGGTTTCC
Organism: Atlantibacter sp.; assembly: GCF_032062175.1. Lineage (NCBI taxonomy): Bacteria > Pseudomonadati > Pseudomonadota > Gammaproteobacteria > Enterobacterales > Enterobacteriaceae > Atlantibacter > Atlantibacter sp. Next base: position 31,391 of record NZ_DAMBQK010000014.1, on the reverse strand, counting down.
CATAGCGCCCGCGCCGCGTTAGCGAAGCCGCGCTCCCGGCTAATCCGCCCCCATTTACGCGGGTTGCAGATATGGATGTGCCAGCCAGGGTTTACCGGCCCCTGCCATTCACGGGTGATGACGTTCAGGTCGATATCCTGGTCGTCCAGCGCTTCGAGCGCCAGCGACACAAAGCGTTCAGCGCCGCCGTCCGGGCGGTATTTTTGTCTGACTAACGCCAGGCGGAATTTTTTCATGCCAGTAATCTCCGGGCGGCGTCAATCACGGCCTGGGTAGGGATCATATCGAGATAACGTTGTGAGGTGCCGGTATCGATGGCGTCAGGATCGGGAAGTGAACCATAGTCGCCTGCCCAAATCACGTCCCCCTGTGCCTGCCAGGGTCGCCAGAAAGTGAGTTTCGACGGGCCAAACAGTGCGACCAGCGGCGTATGTAACGCCGCAGCCATATGCATGGGAACGGAATCCACGCCGATAAACAGTCGCGCATGGTCAATTAACGCCGCTAGCTGGCGCAAGGTTAATTTGCCTGCCAGCGAGTGCACGCGGGCGTCAGGGCAACCCGCAAGAATAGTTTCAACCATCTTTAATTCTTTCGCGTCCGGCCCGGAGGTCAGCACAATGGCGTGGCCCTGCGCCGATAGCGAGTTAATCAGCTCGCTCATTTTTGCTTCGCTCCAGCATTTAAAGAACCAGCGCGATGTCGGTTGAATCACCACGTAGCGCTCACGAAAATCACCCGGAAGCAGCGCTTCACAGTGCTGCCAGTCGGCGTCGGTATACCCCATTTTTGCCGGGGCGTCATGACTATCCATGCCTAATGGTTGAAGGATAGACACGTTTTGCTCAACGGTATGCTGGCGGTTATGCATCGCGGTAGAGGCCAACAGCGTGTGGCTTTTGCGCCATATCAGGCTGCCGCGTTTAGCAAAGGCGAATCCCACCCGGGTTTGCGCACCGGTTAATGCGGTAATGATGGCGCTTCGCCACTGGTCCGCCAGGTTCAGCACCAGATCGTACCGACGCTGACGTAGCGCCTGAAGCAGTGCCCACTCCTGTTTAAGCTGGTAAGCGGTGCCCTGCTTTTTCCATTTTCGGTCGATACCGTAGATCTGATGAATATCGCTGTTCGCGGAAAGCATTTCCCGCGTTTCTTCATACAGTAATACGTCCACCTCGGCGGCGGGATAGCGCTGTTTAAGAACGTGGATAAGGGGCGTAATCAATAACATATCGCCGTGATGGCGGAGCTTGATGACTAAAATGCGTGCGGGAACAGAGTGCTTACCGGAGAGGTCGCTTGCGGTCATGATGTATTCTTCATCAGATAACAAGTTGTTGATTCTAGGTTATCACACGCATTGAGAGAAGCCCTGGATTGCACTACCATGACGCGATAACCGGTGTTTAAGGAATTATCCATGCACAATCCTGCATTTCTCATAACGATTGATACAGAGGGCGATAACCTCTGGCAAAATCACGACAGCATCACCACGGAGAATGCGCGCTATTTGCCGCGTTTTCAGACGCTATGCGAGAAATATGGATTCAAGCCGGTCTATTTAACCAACTACGAAATGGCAATCGATCCGTTTTATATCGAGTTTGCCCGGGATGTGATAGCCAGAGGTACCGGCGAGGTCGGGATGCATCTTCATGCATGGAACAGCCCGCCGCTGGAGCCGTTAACCGATGATGACTGGCGCTACAAGCCTTATTTAATCGAATACGCCACCGAGATGATGCGTCAGAAAGTGGAATATATGACGCGCCTTCTGGAGGATACGTTCCAGACGAAAATGGTCAGCCACCGTGCTGGCCGCTGGGCATTTGATGAGCGCTACGCCCGGCTGCTGGTAGAACAGGGCTATCTTGTCGATTGTTCCGTGACTCCAAAAGTGAACTGGAAAACCGCCAAAGGAAACCCGGCAGGGACCGGGGGAACGGATTACCGCGATTTCCCGATGACAGCCTACTTTCTGGATGAAAATGATATTCGTAAACCGGGCAACTCACCGTTACTCGAAGTACCCATGAGTATCCAGTATAAGCACTCTGCGATGATGAATAGCATTAAGCAGGGTTACGATCGTTTACGGGGAAAAGTGCGTTCGCCTTCTGTTCACTGGCTACGCCCGATGGGTGGCAATGTGGATACGATGAAAAGCGTCGTGGAGCAAACGCTCGCGCAGGGCAGTGATTACGTGGAGTATATGCTTCACTCGTCAGAATACATGCCCGGCGGGAGCCCCACCTTTAAAACGCAGAGTGATATCGAGCGGTTATACGATAATCTTGAGGCCTTTTTCGCGTGGCTGCAGCCAAAAGCGACGGGACTCACGTTAGCGGAGTATTATCAACAAGCGGTAAATAAACGCTAGCCTGATAAAAAAGCCGTCTTGCGACGGCTTATTTATTATTTAGCGGGGATGTTTTCCCGTTTAAACGTAGTGTTACTGATGACCACCGCAAGAGGCAACCAAAATAATATCCACGATTCCCGGGGGTTATTAATAATGAACATTCCCTGGGACATCATGAAAATGATCGAAAACAAGAAAATTGAGGCTTCCAGTCGACGGTTATTGATGAATTTAAACCAGGCGCATAATAATCCATAGTTAATGATAACCAGGAACAGCGCCAGGCCAATAATACCACCCTTAAGGAAAGCGCCGATATAGATGCTATGCGTAGTGGTGATGTGCTCGCCGCTGTAATTGATAAAATCGAGATTATAGTTAAAGCCTTTACCGAACCAGATGTTTGATTTTATGAGTTCAAGCGTATGAGCCCAGATGCTAAAACGTAAACCACTTTGCTGGCGTAGCGCCTCAAAACGTGAGAGGAATTGTTCCCCGACTTGGGTATAAAACAGAATTAAAAGCAGTCCGATAATCGCCGCGGCGGTAATAATTAAATGCTTACGCACCATTGTCCGAACGTGGAAAAAAATAACGAGAGACACAATTAATGCAATAAATGGCCCACGGCTTTGGGTCAAAAGCAGCAGAGTGAATAACGGGATTACGGGCAAAAGATACAGTAGCTGGGTTTTCTCTTTATACAATATAAAGCTTAATAAACAGCCGATTGCGCAGTATCCCGCCAGGTCGATGACGTTGGTGGGGCCGGGGTTGGTTTCGGAAACCTGGCGAAGATGCAGCACCAAATTAAAATCGGTGAATAATGTATAAACGGCCAGGACGGTAAGCCCTGAGACAATAGCCGTCATCGCTCTGTGGCGGTAACGAGCATCTTCCAGCATGCTGACCAGCATAATGGTATATATCGTGATGTATAAGCCGTGAGTAAACGCCGATCTCAGGGTTTCATCGTTGCCGCCCCAGAAGTTTGAGATACCAAAATAGATGACGAAGACACCTATAGCAAAGACGCCTGTTCTAATGTTTTTCTTTTGTAGCGTTTTTTTTCGAACGTCAGAAGAAATGACCAGGGTGATAAGAAACAAAATTCCTGAAATATGAAAAAGATTGTTCACTCTTGTCGAAATGCAAAAAATAGCGCTAAAGAATAAAAATAGCGTAAAGAAAAACAAATAGCATCGCTCTAAAGTGATTTTATTGCTTGAAAAGTACATGCAACTTAACCTTTTTAAAAATCAATTCTGGAACCGCGCTTTCTTGAGAAAGGTTAAAAACATATACACCATGCTGCTCAAGGACTCGTGAAGCCAGTGAGAACGCAGGAAATACTATATTTTCCACTTTGTTTTCAAGATAAGAGGGAAGTTGAGTTTGGTCGTTTTCATAAAAGCGTGGCTGATGAAAATTATTCATATCCAGCCCGCTGATGATGATACGTTTAAAACCTAAGAAAAAAAGTACCTGTAATGCCCAGTAAACCACGGTCCCTGCGTCAAAAATACCGTTACGGATATCGGTTGAGAAGCCTATTTTTTTGTTTTGCTCATCAAAAATCGCCGTATTGCTTCCCTGGTAGGTATGCCACTTCGCGTCATCAGCGATTTTTCCCTGATAAATTTTATAGCAAGCATCTTCAATCAACGCGATTTTGCATTTAATCGCTTCACGGGGATGGCGATCGTAAATTTTTGCCACGCCGTGGAGCGTTGTAAAAAAAAGAATATCGGGATTGCTGACAATCGCCGTTATCATTTCCGGTTTGCGATCGTAAAATTCCATATCCACGACGATATACAAACTGTACTGCAACTGACCTTGCAGGACATAAGCGCCGTTAACACCCATGACCGGCAGTGTTTCCGGTACGACGGTAAAATCCATCTCTTTGGTAGAAGGGCCCGTAGCAGTAAGCAGCACATCACCCTGATAGTGATTTTTCAGTTCGCTAAGCCCAGCCAGAGGAATGGAAACGCCTTTGTAACTTAAGGAACGAATTTCCCCTGTCTCAGCGCGGGAAATTTTTGCATAAGGCCAAAGATTTTCATTGTGGCGAAAAGCTCGCGGGCGCGTGTAGCGGTAAATTTGCTTAAATAGTGAACCCATCAGACATCCATTAGCCTCTTAATCAGCCTGAATACGTCGTCGGCCTGATTCGCCGCCATGCTACCGTTGTCATGAGAAATGACACTGTGCTGGTTCTTGCCGTATCCACCGATTAACCCCGGGTCGGTTGGCCCGTATAACGTGATATTAGGCCGATCCAGCGCAGCGGTCAGATGACTCAAACCGGTATCCACAGAGACAACGCCTTTCGCGCCCGCCAGAACGTAAGCCACTTGTTCCAGGCTCAGCCGCGACAGCACCTCGACATGGTTAAACCCTTCAGCCAGACGCCGGGCGCGCGCTTCTTCATGCGGTGCGCCCCAGGGTAATTTAATCTTTAACCCGCTATCCGCCACCAGCGTAATCAGCTCGCGCCAGCGCGCTTCCGGCCAGTGTTTATCATCCCGGGTAGTGGCGTGTAAAAACACCAGATAGGGTTCCAGTGTGTTCTGCGCCTCGCCGAGAAAATGTTGTGCGATGGCATAGTCGCCTGTCTGTACAGGGCGCGAATACCCCAGACTTTTTGCGAACAGTTCACGGGTGCGCTCGACGGCGTGTTGCTGTTTGGCAATGGCATGGCGGTGTTTATAAAACAGTGATGCCAGCGGCTCGCGAGCGCTGTGCCAGTCCATCCCGTGCTTTTCGCCCTGTGCCAGTCGGGTAACCAGCGCCGCGCTCTTAACCAGCCCCTGCGCATCAATAACCACATCGTAACGCACGGATCTTAACAATTTCCGAAACGTCTCTCTTTCTGCCCGGATATCAGATGAAAACCAGGCTTTGCGCCAGCGGCGGATCGCCACAGGGATAACGCGATCGACGGCGGGGTGCCAGCCAGGGATCTGGACGAATCCTTCTTCAACGACCCAGTCGAAGCGGATCCCGGGGAACGCCTGCATGGCGTCCGTCAGGGCCGGGAGGGTATGTAGCACATCCCCCATGGAAGAGGTTTTGACTATCAATACCCGCATGGTTAATTTTCCTGATTGGCCAACAGGCGTGATAACTCATCGTTAACCTGGTCAGGCGTAATGTCGATGAGACTTTGATGATAGCCTTGCTCGCCTTCGCCTTTACGCACTTTGTGGTAGCCGGTTATCAGGCGGATCACGCGCGCTTTATGGGACAGCGGCGGCGTGAAGTCGGGGCTGCTCGGGCCATACAGCGCCACCAGCGGGCGATCCAGCGCAGCGGCGATGTGCATCAAACCCGAGTCGTTGGACACCACGGCCTGGCAGGTGGCAATCAGCACGACCGCTTGCTCCAGCGCGGTTTCCCCGGCCAGATTGCGACACCACGGCTGCTGCTCATTCGGCAGCGCGGCGATGATTTGGTTACCCGCCTCGTTGTCTTTCGCCGAGCCAAACAGCGCGATTTGATAGCCCTGGGCGATCAGTTTTTCTGCCAGCGCAGCGTAGTGATAATGCGGCCAGCGCTTCGCCGGGCCGAATTCCGCGCCGGGGCAAAAGCCGATAATCGGTCGTTCACCGGAGAGATTGAACGTGGCGCGCATTTGCTGTTTTTCTGCTTCGCTCACCTGCAAACGCGGCCACAGCAGCGGTTGCGGTAAATCACGCGCCGACTGCATCACGCCTTTGTCATAGGCCAGCGCCACATAGCGCTCAACCATCAGCGGCCAGGCGGCTTTATCCAGCACCCGCGCATCGTTCAGCAGGCCGTAACGCATCTCACCGCGCCAGCCGGTGCGCTGAGGGATATTAGCGAAGAAGGGTACTAACGCGGATTTAAACGAGTTTGGCAGCACGTAGGCGCGGTCGTAGCGACGATCGCGCAGGCTGAGGCCCAGTTTGCGACGTTCACCCATTTCCAGCGCCCCATGGCCAAGCGGCATGGGGATCGCCTCGTTGACTTCCGGCATACGCGATAACAGCGGACGGCACCACGCGGGCGCCATCACATCGATAATCGCCTCGGGATAGCGCGCCTTGAGCGTGCGATAGAGACTTTGCGACATCATCATGTCGCCCACCCAGGACGGACCGATCACCAATATTTTCATACGGGATACTTACGCGTCGCGGTTCAGCCAGGCCATATATTCCGCCACACCTTCGGCGACGGTCTTAAACGGCTTATCGTAGCCAGCGGCGCGCAGGTTGGTCAGGTCGGCCTGCGTAAATGCCTGGTAGCGGCCTTTCAGTTTGTCCGGGAACGGGATGTATTCGAGGCTGCCTTTCTGATGGTAAGCCAGCGCGGCATCGGCCACGGCCTGGAAGGATTCCGCACGCCCGGTGCCGAGGTTGAAAATGCCAGATACGCCGTTTTCCCAGAACCACAGGTTAACCGCCGCCACATCGCCCACGTAAACGAAGTCGCGTTTGAAACCATCGCTACCTTCAAACAGTTTCGGGCTTTCGCCGTTGTTCAGTTGGGTGTTCAAATGGAACGCCACGCTCGCCATGCTGCCTTTGTGGCCTTCACGCGGCCCGTAAACGTTAAAGTAGCGGAACCCGACGATTTGTGAATTGGCTTCCGGCAGGATCTGGCGCACATATTCGTCGAACAGGAATTTGGAGTAACCGTAGACGTTAAGTGGTTTTTCGTATTCGCGGGACTCGATAAAGTCAGAAGTGCGCCCGCCGTAGGTGGCGGCAGACGAGGCGTACAGGAACGGAATTTCACGCTCGAGGCAGTAGTGCAGCACTTCTTTGGAGTACTGATAGTTGTTATCCATCATGTACTTGCCATCCCACTCGGTGGTGGAAGAGCAGGCACCTTCATGGAAAATGGCCTCGATATCGCCAAACTCTTCGCCCGCCATAATCTGGATAAGGAAGTCTTCTTTATCCATATAATCTGCGATGGTCAGGTCAACCAGGTTAACGAATTTGGTGCCGTCCTTAAGGTTATCGACCACCAGAATGTCGGTGATGCCCTTGTCGTTCAACGCCTTAACAATGTTGCTGCCGATAAACCCAGCGCCGCCGGTAACAATGATCATACGTATAACCTTTAAAAAAGTGGGGCCATGAGACTATCTCAGGCACTAATGGTGATAATCATATCACCACATCGTCTCTCCTTCAGCTTTAGACCTCTTCGCCGTCTACGAAGTTTGTTTCACAGACGTGATTTATGCTGCAAAACGCGCATTCCGCCAATCGTCATCTCGTATCAAATGATTAGTTTGGGTAATATGTGCCGAAATTTGCCCAGCCTGGAGAATTGCAATGCGAGGGGATTTTTACCAACAGTTGAATGCCGACCTGGAAACCGCACGTGCGGAAGGGTTGTATAAAGAAGAACGTATTATCACGTCGGCCCAGCAAGCCGATATCACCGTCGCGGACGGTAGCCACGTTATCAACTTCTGCGCCAATAACTACCTCGGTCTCGCTAACCATCCTGAACTGATCGCTGCCGCCAAACAGGGCATGGACAGCCACGGTTTCGGCATGGCTTCGGTGCGCTTTATCTGCGGCACCCAGGACACGCACAAGCAGCTGGAGCAAAAGCTGGCTGAATTCCTCGGCATGGAAGATGCCATTCTCTATTCTTCCTGCTTCGATGCCAACGGCGGGTTATTTGAAACCCTGCTGGGTGCGGAAGACGCGATCATTTCCGATGCCCTGAACCATGCCTCGATCATTGACGGCGTGCGTCTGTGTAAAGCGAAGCGCTTCCGCTATGCCAATAACGATATGCAGGAGCTGGAAGCATGCCTGAAAGAGGCGCGTGAAGCGGGTGCCCGTCACGTACTGATCGCGACCGACGGCGTGTTCTCTATGGATGGCGTTATCGCCAACCTGAAAGGCGTGTGCGACCTGGCGGATAAATACGATGCGCTGGTGATGGTCGACGACTCCCACGCGGTGGGCTTTGTCGGCGCAAATGGTCGCGGCACGCATGAATACTGTGAAGTGATGGGTCGCGTTGACATCATCACCGGTACGCTCGGTAAAGCGCTGGGCGGCGCGTCTGGTGGCTACACCGCAGCGCGTAAAGAAGTGGTGGAGTGGCTGCGTCAGCGTTCCCGCCCGTATCTGTTCTCTAACTCGCTGGCACCGGCAATTGTTTCTGCCTCTATCAAAGTGCTGGAAATGCTGGCCGAAGGCGACGCGCTGCGCGACAAGCTGTGGGCCAACGCGCGCCTGTTCCGCGAAAAAATGACCGCTGCCGGTTTTACCCTGGCGGGCGCAGACCACGCCATCATTCCGGTGATGCTGGGCGATGCGGTTGTGGCGCAGAATTTTGCCCGTGAACTGCAAAAAGAAGGGATTTACGTCACCGGTTTCTTCTATCCGGTGGTGCCGAAAGGGCAGGCGCGTATCCGTACCCAAATGTCTGCGGCGCACAGCACCGAGCAGATTGAGCGTGCGATCGACGCCTTTATTCGTATCGGTAAACAGTTAGGCGTGATTGCCTGAGGATAAGACATGAAAGCATTATCGAAGCTGAAAGCAGAAGAAGGCATCTGGATGGTGAATGATGCCCCCGAGCCGGAAGTGGGACATAACGATCTGTTAATCAAAATCCGCAAAACGGCTATCTGCGGTACCGATGTGCATATTTATAACTGGGACGAATGGTCACAAAAAACCATTCCAGTACCGATGATTGTCGGCCACGAATACGTGGGCGAAGTGGTCGGTATCGGCCAGGAAGTAAAAGGCTTCAAGATTGGCGATCGCGTTTCCGGCGAAGGGCATATCACCTGCGGTCATTGCCGTAACTGCCGTGGTGGCCGTACCCACCTGTGCCGCAACACCATCGGCGTGGGCGTCAACCGTCAGGGCTGCTTTGCCGAGTATCTGGTATTACCCGCGTTTAACGCGTTTAAAATCCCGGATAATATTTCTGATGACTTAGCCTCTATCTTCGACCCGTTCGGCAATGCGGTGCACACGGCGCTGTCATTCGACCTGGTGGGCGAAGACGTGCTGGTATCCGGCGCAGGCCCTATCGGTATTATGGCGGCGGCAGTCGCGAAACACGTTGGCGCGCGCCACGTGGTGATCACCGACGTGAACGAATACCGCCTCGAGCTGGCTCGCAAAATGGGCGTCACCCGCGCGGTGAACGTATCCAAAGAGAACCTGCACGATGTGATGAAAGACCTGGGAATGACCGAAGGGTTTGACGTCGGTCTGGAAATGTCCGGCGCGCCGCCGGCGTTCCGCGCCATGCTGGATACCATGAACCACGGCGGGCGTATTGCCATGCTGGGTATTCCGCCGTCGGATATGTCCATCGACTGGAACAAGGTCATCTTCAAGGGCCTGTTCATTAAGGGCATCTATGGCCGCGAAATGTTCGAGACCTGGTACAAAATGGCTGCACTGCTCCAGTCAGGGCTCGACCTCACGCCTATCATCACTCATCGCTTCACTATCGATGATTTCCAGAAAGGCTTTGACGCTATGCGCTCAGGCCAGTCCGGCAAAGTTATTCTCAGTTGGGATTAACGCTGGGATTAACAATGAAAGCGCCTTCGGGCGCTTTTTCTTATGCTAAATTCTGTAATATCATTTCCTGCGAAAAACCTTATCTAAAATCACACTAAACTCGCCTTTTTTTTCTGATTGATCCTCTATGGTTAATAGGATCCCACAAGACAGAGTCAGGATGATGTTTACACTTTCGGTATGTTTATTAACGCATAACTCCGCGCGCTTATTACGTGAAGTTTTACCGCCCCTTATTCGTGTGGCAGATGAAATGGTTGTGGTAGATTCCGGCAGCACCGATGAGACGCTGGAAATCTGCCGCGAATTCGGTATTACGCCTTTTCATCACCCTTATTCAATGCACGGTATGCAGATGAATGTGGCGATTGAGCGCGCCAGCCATGATTGGGTGTTATGCATGGACAGCGATGAAATTATGGATGAACAAACCGTCAATTTCATTCTGGCTCTGAAAGCGGGCGATGAGCCTGCCAAAGATAAAGCCTGGCGTTTGCCGCGTTACTGGTATGTATTAGGCGAGCAGGTCAGAACCCTGTATCCCATCTCTTCTCCAGACTTCCCGGTCCGCTTGTTTAATCGCCAGCATGCGCGATTTAATCTGCGTCCGGTGGATGACCAGGTTGAAGGGCATACCTGCAGCGAAAAAATGCCGGGGCGTGTGCGCCATGATACGTTTTATACGCTTCACGAAGTGATCAATAAACTGAATGGCTATACCACGCGGCTGGTGAAATATACCGCCGTCAGGCCGTCGATTACGCGCGGCTTTATTAGCGCCATTGGCGCATTCTTCAAATGGTATTTATTTAGCGGCGCATGGCGCCAGGGGCGCGTTGGCGCAGTGACGGGGTTTTACGCCACGCTTTACAGCTTTCTCAAATATTTTAAAGCCTGGTATGCCCATGCCGATAGCAAAGCGCCCGTAACCGGGCATGAAACAGACTCCGCCTCTTTGCAAAAATAACCCGTCACGGCGGGTTATTTTATGGCCGGCGTTTTCCAGCCCTGCCACTGGTTCACGATGTACTTCGCCATCCCGCTCTGACTGATGCTTTCACCCATCACGGAGAAATAGCGCGTGGCGTACACCGGCTCAGGCGGCTGTTTGCTGTTGCAGATCTTCACGCCCCGGAACGGATTACGCGGCGTAGTAGAGGGCGGCGGCGTCAGGTTCGGCGTCGAGGTATCGGTTTGCGGCTCATTCAACAGGCTGCTCGGCCGTACCAGCGTGATATCCGCAGGCAAGCTGTAGACCATCTGCTGCAAGACGCGCACGGTGGAAGGGTGGGGATGCCCGATGGCGATGGCAGAGCCGTTGCGCCGCGCCAGCGCCACAGCACGATTAAACTGGGTGCGGATATCGGCTTCGTTTTGGGTGTCGTCGAGAAACACTTTGCGCTTAATGACTTTCACGCTGGTGCCTGCCGCCGCGCGCATTGCCTGGCTGTTGCCGATGGTCATACTGTCGAGGAAATAGAGGTTATAACGCCCCAGCGCCTGCATCACTTTTTGCATACCGAACAGGCTGGAGGTCATAGCGCTGCCCATATGGTTGTTCAGACCCACGGCATGCGGCACGTTGCCAACCGCATCGCGGATAATGCGCTCGATTTCATCACTGCTCATTTCTGGTCGCAGCGTGTCTTTTTCCAGCGGCTGTTTGCTGAGCGGCGCCATAGGCAAGTGGATCAAGACCTCATGGCCGCTGTTGTGGGCTTTGGTGGCCATTTCCCGGGCGTGCGGCGCATTAGGCAGAACGGCGACGGAAATCGCGGGCGGCATAGCCAGGATCTGGTTTTCGGTTTGTGGGCGATAACCAAAGTCATCAATCACTATCGCCAGTTTGCCCGCCATGGCCGGAGTGAATACCGCCAGACTGGCGGCAAGTGAAAGCAGTAATCGTCGAAATTGAAGCAAAACTTATCTTCCCAACCACGGTTGTGGGTTAACGGCTTGTCCCTGCCGACGAATTTCGAAATAGAGTGAAGGGCGGCCCTGACCGCCGCTGTTGCCTACCAGCGCGATAGGCTGACCGGCGCGAACCTGGGTCCCGACGCTAACCAGCGCGCTTTGGTTGTAACCGTACAGGCTCATATCGCCTTTACCGTGTTCAACCACCACCACAAGGCCGTAGCCTTGCAGCCAGTCGGCGAGGATCACGCGGCCATCGGCAATGGCTTTAACTTCCGTGCCTTCCGACGCGCCGATAACAATCCCCTTCCAACGTAGTTCACCTTGTAGCTGTTCGCCATAGCGATGCAGTAAAGAACCGCGTACCGGCCAGTAAGCCTGGCCGCGCGGCGAGCCCAGCCCACCGGTGCGCGACATCAGTGACTGTTCGCTTTCGGTCGGCTTGTAGGTGGTGCCTTTACGGCTGGCTTCCTGCTGTTTGCTACGCACCTGCTCGGCTTCGCGGGCTTCCCGTTCGGCGCGAGCCTTAGCCGCTGCTTCCGCACGGGCGATGCTGTTGCGCAAGCGCGATTCGTTCTGGCGCATCTCGCTAAGCTGGTTCTGCCCCTGCTGGATAGAAGATTCCAGACCGCTAATCGTCTTCTTACGCTCGTTACGCGCCTGTTCAAGCTTCGCCTGCTGCGCCTGCTGTTCATACAGCAGGGTTTGCTGCTCGCTCTGCTTCTCTTCAAGCTCGGCTTTCTGCGACGCCACTTCTTCACGGGTCTGGCGCAGCTGCGCGATAGTTTCCTGACGCGCCTGGTTCAGGTAGCCGAAATAGGCCTGCAAACGCTGGCCGCGCTGGCTCTCTTCGCCGCTCAGAATGAGCTGGATGCCGGTGTGCTGGCCCTGGCGGAACGAGGCGTCGAGCTGGGCGGCGAGGTTACGCTCCTGCGAGGCTTTCTGTTTTTCCAGTTTGGCGATAGAGGTGTTCATTGCGCTGATCTGGCGATTCAGCTGCGCAAGGCTGTTTTCGGTTTCACGCAAGGCACGGGTGGCGGCGGCGATAGCCTGTTCCTGGGCTTTTAGCTGCGCCAGAAGCGTGCTGCGTTGCTGTTGCTGTTGGCGTACCGCGCGCTCTTTGGCGGCGATATCCTGTTGAATGGATTTGAGCTGATCGCGCTCATCCGCCGTGGCGGAAAATGGGTATAACAATACGCCAGCGCTAAGCACGCTGGCGTATAGCAGGGTCATTAAACAAAACCGCTGTGGTTTCATGCCCCGAATTGAAAAGTGCACCTTTCCCCTCATGGGGAGGGATTATTCCACGATGAACAGCGGCTTACCAGTCATCTCTTGCGGGATGTCCATGCCCATCAGGGACAGCATTGTCGGCGCGATATCAGACAATTTGCCGCCTTCTACCGCTTTAACCGATTTTCCGCCCACATAAATCAGCGGAACTGGCAGGTTGGTATGCGCGGTATGCGCCTGGCCGGTAGACGGGTCACGCATCTGCTCGGCGTTGCCGTGGTCAGCGGTAATCAGCAGCTGGCCGCCAACAGACTCAACAACTTCAGTCACTTGAGCGATGCAGTTATCCAGCGCTTCCACCGCTTTCACCGCTGCGTCAAACACGCCGGTGTGACCAACCATATCGCCGTTCGGGTAGTTGCAGATAATGGCGTCATATTTACCGCTGCGGATCGCGGCGGTTAATTTTTCAGTTAATTCTGCAGAGCTCATTTCCGGTTGCAGGTCGTATGTCGCCACTTTCGGAGAATTGATAAGGATGCGATCTTCGCCCGCGAAGGAATCTTCCACGCCGCCGTTAAAGAAGAACGTAACGTGGGCGTATTTTTCGGTTTCAGAAATACGCAGTTGAGTTTTGTCGTTTTTCGCCATCCATTCGCCGAGGGTGTTAACCAACGAGCTCGGCGGGTAAGCGCAGGCGGTGTCGATGTTGGCGGCGTATTCGGTCAGCATCACGAAGTTAGAGAACTTCACGACTTTCTTACGGGCGAAACCGTCGAAATCGGCGTTAACAAACGCGCGGGTGATTTGACGGGCGCGGTCAGCACGGAAGTTCATGAAAATCAGCGCATCGCCGTCTTCCATCGCGGCGTCTGGCTGGTCTTCGGCGCGGATCACGGTTGGTTTAACGAATTCGTCGTTTTCGTCACGCGCATACGCAGCTTCCAGAGCGGCAACGGCGCTGTCTGCCTGGTATTCGCCCTGTGCCAGGGTCATCAGATCGTAAGCCAGCTCTACGCGGTCCCAACGGTTGTCGCGGTCCATGGCGTAGTAACGGCCAATAATAGTGGCGATACGACCTTTGCCCAGGGCGGCGAAGGTTTCTTCAAAGCGTTTCAGGCTGGATTCGGCGCTGCGCGGCGGGGTGTCGCGTCCGTCCAGGAAAGCGTGTAGGTAGATTTTTTCCGCGCCGCGTTCTGCTGCCAGTTCCACCATCGCCAGGATGTGGTCTTCGTGGCTGTGTACGCCGCCTGCGGAGAGCAGCCCCATGATGTGCACAGCTTTGCCGGAAGCAACTGCGGTATCTACCGCGCTGGTCAGTACCGGATTAGAGAAGAAAGTACGTTCTTTAATTTCAACGTCCAGACGGGTCAAATCCTGATACACGATGCGGCCCGCGCCCAGGTTCACGTGGCCCACTTCGGAGTTGCCCATCTGACGATCCGGCAGACCCACTTCCAGACCTGATGCGTCAATCAGGGTATGCGGACGTTTTGCCCACAGGCTGTCCATTACTGGCGTTTTAGCGCTGAAAATAGCGTTATCCTGCTGATCTTCACGGTAGCCGTAGCCGTCCAGAATCATCAGGACCATTGGTTTTTTAGAAACCGACATTGCGATAACCTCATTGCTTAAAGATAAAAAATTTGCGTAATTTTACTACAACTTATTGGCACGAATAGCCGCAGAAGATCAAAAAAAGCGGGCGGGTAGTCTGTCCCTTTTGGCGCTTTTGGTCATTTTTTCCGTAACAGCCCGCAGAATATGCATTACCTGTCGCGCGCTGGCTGTAATTGGACCAATGCAAAGGTATACTCCTCACCTGGTTTTTTTCACTTAGTCGGGAGCCTTTACCCCCCATGCAAGAAATTATGCAATTCGTTGGCCGTCACCCCATACTTAGTATCGCCTGGGTCGCGTTACTGGGGGCGGTGCTCTTTACCACGTTCAAAAGCCTTACTTCTAAAGTGAAGGTGATCTCGCGTGGTGAAGCGACGCGTTTAATCAACAAAGAAGACGCAGTGGTGGTGGATATTCGTCAGCGCGACGATTTCCGCAAAGGCCATATCGCCAGCGCCCTCAACATGCTGCCCAATGAAATCAAAGCCAATAACACGGGCGAGCTGGATAAGCATAAAGCGCAGCCGATTATTGTGGTTGATGGCAACGGCATGTCAGCCCAGGAATCCGCTAACGCGCTGATGAAAGCCGGTTTCGAGCGTGTATTCGTGCTGAAAGACGGTGTAGCAGGCTGGAGTGGTGAAAACCTTCCACTGGTGCGCGGAAAATAACTCACGCTAAGGTATCGCCATGGCCAATATCGAAATCTATACCAAAGTGACTTGCCCTTACTGCCATCGTGCAAAAGCATTGCTGGCGAGCAAAGGCGTCGCGTTTGAAGAGCTACCCATTGACGGGGACGCTGCTAAACGGGAAGAGATGATTAAGCGCAGTGGCCGCACCACGGTGCCGCAAATTTTTATTGATGCACAGCACATTGGCGGTTGTGACGACTTGTATGCGCTGGATGCGCGTGGTGGACTCGATCCCCTGTTGCGCTAGCGCTGCTTCGCCGTAAGGCACTTTGAAGGACAAACAATAAAGGGTTTACACATGTCAGAACAAAACAACACTGAAATGACCTTTCAGATCCAACGCGTTTACACCAAGGATATTTCTTTTGAAGCACCGAATGCGCCGCATGTGTTTCAGAAAGACTGGCAGCCGGAAGTCAAACTGGACCTGGATACCGCATCCAACCAGTTAGCAGACGACGTTTATGAAGTGGTTCTGCGCGTAACTGTCACCGCTACGCTGGAAAACGACACCGCGTTCCTGTGCGAAGTACAGCAGGCGGGCATCTTCTCCGTTGGCGGCATCGAAGGCACGCAGCTGGCGCATTGCCTGGGTGCATACTGCCCGAACATTCTGTTCCCGTATGCACGTGAATGTATTACTAGCCTGGTTTCCCGCGGCACGTTCCCGCAACTGAACCTTGCGCCGGTTAACTTCGACGCGTTGTTCATGAACTATCTGCAACAGCAGTCCGGCGAAGGTGCGCAAGACCATCAGGATGCCTGATGAATAACACTACTGCTTCAATGACAGTCATCGGTGCCGGCTCTTACGGCACCGCTCTTGCCATTACCCTGTCGAGAAACGGCCACCAGGTTGTGCTCTGGGGCCACGATCCTAAACATATCGCGACGTTACAGGCTGACCGCTGCAACGCCGCGTTTCTCCCGGATGTGCCTTTCCCCGACTCTCTCCATCTTGAAAGCGATCTCGCTACCGCGCTGGCGGCCAGCCGCAATATTCTGGTGGTGGTGCCAAGCCATGTGTTCGGCGAAGTGCTGCGCCAGATTAAACCGCTGATGCGCAGTGATGCGCGCGTGGTCTGGGCCACCAAAGGGCTGGAAGCGGAAACCGGGCGTCTGTTGCAGGACGTTGCCCGTGAAGCGCTGGGCGAGGATATCCCGCTGGCGGTGATCTCCGGGCCGACGTTTGCCAAAGAGCTGGCGGCAGGCCTGCCGACGGCGATTTCGCTGGCGTCTACCGATGAAACCTTCACTGAGGATCTTCAACAGCTGCTGCACTGTGGGAAAAGCTTCCGCGTTTACAGCAACCCGGACTTCATCGGCGTGCAGTTGGGCGGCGCGGTGAAAAACGTTATCGCGATTGGCGCCGGGATGTCTGACGGTATCGGCTTTGGCGCGAACGCGCGCACCGCGTTAATTACCCGCGGGCTCACCGAGATGACGCGTCTTGGTGCCGCATTGGGTGCCGATCCCACTACCTTTATGGGGATGGCGGGCCTGGGCGACCTGGTGCTGACCTGTACTGACAATCAGTCCCGTAACCGCCGTTTCGGCATGATGCTTGGACAAGGCATGGACGTCACCACTGCCCAGCAGACCATTGGCCAGGTGGTGGAAGGTTATCGCAACACCAAAGAAGTGCGTGAGTTAGCAGCGCGCTTTGGGGTGGAGATGCCAATAACCGAGGAAATTTATCAAGTATTGTATTGCGGAAAAAATGCGCGCGAGGCAGCATTAACGTTGCTCGGGCGAGCACGCAAGGACGAGAAAAGCAGTCATTAATGGAGCCCACTGTTACCTTTATCGCGCACCGGTAAGTTCTTTTACCGGGCGCTGCTTGTTTTTCTGGAGAGAGCAATGCCGTGTGAAGAACTGGATTTGGTATGGAATAACATAAAAGCCGAAGCGAGGGCGCTCGCCGACTGCGAGCCAATGCTTGCCAGTTTTTACCATGCTACGTTGCTAAAACATGAAAATCTCGGCAGCGCGCTGAGCTACATGCTGGCGAACAAACTGGCGTCGCCGATTATGCCCGCCATCGCGATCCGTGAAGTGGTGGAAGAGGCGTATGACGCCGACCCGCAGATGATTGAATCCGCCGCCTGTGATATTCAGGCCGTGCGTACCCGCGACCCGGCGGTAGATAAATACTCCACGCCGCTGCTGTATCTGAAAGGCTTCCATGCGTTGCAGGCGTACCGTATCGGTCACTGGCTATGGAATCAGGGCCGTCGCGCGCTGGCGATTTTCCTGCAAAACCAGGTGTCGGTTTCTTTCCAGGTGGATATTCACCCGGCGGCGAAAATTGGCCGCGGTATTATGCTCGACCACGCCACCGGCATTGTGATTGGTGAAACCGCCGTGGTGGAAAACGATGTCTCCATCCTGCAATCAGTAACCCTTGGCGGTACCGGTAAAACCAGTGGCGATCGCCATCCGAAAATCCGTGAAGGAGTGATGATTGGCGCCGGGGCGAAAATTCTCGGCAATATCGAGGTCGGGCGCGGCGCGAAAATCGGCGCGGGCTCGGTGGTGTTGCAACCGGTTCCCCCACATACCACCGCCGCAGGCGTACCGGCGCGTATTGTCGGCAAGCCGGAAAGCGATAAGCCCGCCATGGATATGGATCAGCATTTCAACGGCGTGAATAACGGCTTCGAATACGGCGACGGTATTTAACTGCGCAGTACGGCGCCTGCGTAATCGAGCTGGCGCCACGCTTCATACACCACCACCGACACCGCGTTAGATAAGTTCATGCTGCGGCTGTCCGGCATCATCGGAATACGAATTTTTTGCTGCGCGGGCAGGGCATCCAGCACGCTCGCCGGTAACCCACGCGTCTCCGGGCCAAACACGAAATAATCGCCAGCGGCATAGCGCACTGCGCTGTGGGCGGGCGTGCCTTTGGTGGTTAATGCGAACAGGCGCTCCGGTTTTTGCGCGTCCAGGAAAGTCTCGTAGCTGGCATGACGGGTTACGGCGGCAAACTCATGATAATCCAGACCCGCCCGGCGCAGGCGCTTGTCATCCCAGGTGAATCCCATCGGCTCGATGATATGCAGTTTAAAACCGGTGTTGGCGCACAGGCGGATGATGTTGCCTGTGTTCGGCGGAATTTCAGGTTCGAAAAGTACGATATTAAGCATAAGGCCCCCATCAACAAGGGGCGCAGAATAGCAGAAGTGAGCGGGGAGAAAAACGCGTCTCTCCGTTATGCAGAGAGACGCGGTTATCAGGTGCGGCGATACAGCGGTAGCCAGATCACCAGACGCAGACCGCCGAGCGGGCTGTCTTCGGCTTTGACCCAGCCACGATGCTGCTGAATAGCGGTTTCGACAATCGCCAGGCCAAGCCCGGTGCCGCCGGATTCCCGGTCGCGCGCCTCATCGGTACGGTAGAACGGCCGGAAAATCTGCTCCCTGTCTTCCGGGCTGACGCCGGGGCCGTCGTCGTCCACCGTGACGGTAATGCCCTCTTTATCCACCGAGAAGCTGACGCAAATTTGGGTGTGCGAATAGCGCAGGGCATTACGCACAATGTTTTCCAGCGCGCTTTCCAACGCATTTGGGTTGCCATACAGCAGCCATGGACCTGGCGGGTAAGCCACTTCGAACGATTTGCCCATCTGCTCGGCTTCAAACGCGGCGTTATCCAGCACTTCGCGCCACAGTTGGTTGGCCTTCATGGTCTCGCTGACCAGCGCATTTTTTTGCTGATTGCGCGACATCACCAGCAGGTCGTTGATCATGCTGTCCAGCCGGTGGGCTTCCGTTTCAATGCGCTCCAGCTCTTTGCTTTCGCCAGCCCGGCGGCGCAGCAGCGCGGTGCCCAGTTGCAGGCGCGTGAGCGGCGTGCGTAGCTCATGGGAGATATCAGACAGCAACCGCTGCTGGGTGGTCATCATGCGTTCCAGCGCCGTCACCATCTGGTTAAAGCTGGCTCCCGCCGCGAGAAACTCCTGCGGTCCGGCTTCCAGTTCCGGGTGCTGGCGTAAATTACCCTGCGCCACTTCATCGGCGGCATTTTTCAGCTTACGCGCCGGTTTCGCCAGGCTCCAGGCCAGCCATAACAACAATGGCGAGCTGACCAGCATGGTAACGATGAGCAGCAATAGCGGGCGGTCGAACAACAGGTTGATAAAGTCAGATTGCGAGTTGCTGGCCGGGCGGATCAGGTAAAGCTGATAGTTGTCTTCACCGTCACGCACGGAAAAGGGGCCGACCATTTCCTGGCGACCGTACTTTTTCTTTTGCGGATGATCGGAGTTGTCTGCCTGGCCGATAAAGTTGCGAATGATCTGCATTTCGCTGCGTTCTGCGCCTATCACGCGCCCTTCGCTGGTGACCAGTACCAGGCGTTGACCCGGCGGTGCCCACTTGTCAATGGCGCGGAACAGCCTGCGCCACCACATCAAATCATTGGGCGGGTCGTTAGCCAGTTCAGCTTCGACATGCTGTTCAATCATCACGCCCTGGCGTTGCTCGCTTTCCAGCAGCTCGGTCATTTGACGTGAATCGAGCTTCGGCAACATCAATACCAGCATCAAAACCAGGGCCAGGGTCAGCCAAAAAATCGCAAATATTCGCGCGGTCAGGCTACCAATCATGAAGCGGATACCATCAGGTAACCCCGTCCACGTAAGGTTTTAAACCACGGATGCCCGTCTTTACGATCTGGCAGTTTGCGGCGCAGATTAGAAATATGCATATCAATGGCGCGATCGAACGGCGTCAGGCGCTTTCCTAACACTTCCTGGCTGAGATGCTCCCTGGACACCACCTGGCCTAAATGCTGGGCCAGTAGATAAAGCAGGGTGAATTCGGTGCCGGTAAGTTCCAGCGCGGTGCCGTCGAAGCTGGCTTCCTGGCGGCCTGGGTTCAGGCTCAGGGCATCAACTTCCAGGTTCGGCGAGCCGTTGTCGCTGTTTTGCTGCTGCTCGCTCCAGTGGGAACGGCGCAGGATAGCGCGGATACGCGCCACCAGTTCACGGTCATTGAACGGCTTCGGTAAATAGTCATCCGCGCCCAGTTCAAGGCCTAACACGCGGTCCAGCTCGCTGCCGCGCGCGGTCAGCATAATTACGGGCGTCTGGTGAGTCTGACGTAGCTCTTTAAGCGTATCGATACCGTTTTTCTTCGGCATCATCACGTCGAGCAAAAGCAGGTCGATGCTGTCATCCAGAAGATTAAGCGCCTGCTCGCCATCGTGGGCGACCTGCACATTAAAACCTTCCATGTCGAGAAGCTCTTTTAAAAGAGAAGTGAGTTCACGATCATCATCAACTAACAGGATTTTATTCATTGTTAATACCTCCGAGGCAAAAATTACGTCATCAAGGCCCGGTAATCCATGACTTTACGTTGTTTTACACCCCCTGACGCATGTTTGCAGCCTGAATCGTAAACTGGTCCTCGTTGAATCGCAGCACCCAAGTTTCCAGGAGTCAGTGATGCGCAAAGTTACCGCTGCCGTCATGGCCTCAACACTGGCATTCAGTACGTTCGCAAGCCAGGCTGCTGAAGTCGTTACAGGCGATAACTGGCACCCCGCAGAAGGGCTGGCGCAACGAAACAGTGTGCAGAGCCATATGTTTGACGGCATTCGATTAACCGAAAAGCAACGTCAACAGATGCGCGACCTCATGCAGCAGGCGAAGCATGAACAGCCGCCTGTTAATGTTAGCGAAATGGAGACCATGCATCGCCTGGTCACCGCAGAAAATTTTGATGAAACCGCTGTGCGGGCTCAGGCCGAAAAGATGGCACAAGAGCAGGTCGCGCGCCAGGTCGAGATGGCGAAAGTGCGCAACCAAATGTACCGGCTGTTAACGCCGGAGCAGCAAGCGGTTTTAAACGAGAAGCACCAGTATCGCATGCTTCAGTTGCGGGAAGTCTCGCAAATGCAACGGTCCTCCTCGGCAAACGTGTTTAGTAGCAGTACCCGTAGTAACCAGTAACAACCCTGTTTTCCTTGCCATAGACACCATCCCTGTCTTCCCCTCCCTAACCGGAGGGGTTTTTTTTGTCCTGCTTTCGCCTGGCACCCGTCTGAGTTTACCGCGTGATTCGTTATACTTTGCGAATCGACATGCGGGAGTCTTTATGAATCAATCTTATGGGCGTCTGGTTAGCCGCGCCGCCATTGCCGCTACGGTCATGGCGTCGCTGCTGCTGATTGTCAAAATCTTTGCCTGGTGGAAAACCGGCTCGGTCAGTATTCTGGCTGCACTGGTGGATTCGCTGGTGGATATCGCCGCCTCGCTGACCAATCTACTGGTGGTGCGCTACTCCTTACAGCCTGCCGATGACGAACATGCGTTCGGCCACGGTAAAGCCGAGTCGCTGGCCGCCCTGGCGCAGAGCATGTTTATCTCCGGCTCGGCGCTATTTCTGTTTCTGACCGGTTTCGAACGGCTGGCGAACCCCGCGCCGATGGAATCACCGCAGATTGGTATCAGCGTTACCGTTATTGCCCTGATCAGTACCCTGATCCTGGTGACGTTTCAGCGCTGGGTGGTGCGTAAGACCAAAAGCCAGGCGGTGCGGGCAGATATGCTTCATTATCAATCTGATGTTATGATGAACGGCGCTATTCTGGTGGCGCTTGCGCTTTCCTGGTATGGCTGGCATCGTGCTGATGCCTTGTTTGCGCTGGGTATTGGCATCTATATATTATATAGCGCGTTACGGATGGGCTATGAAGCCGTCCAGTCACTGCTGGACCGCGCATTACCGGATGATGAGCATCAGGTCATCATCGACATTGTTTCATCGTGGCCTGGTGTCCGGGGCGCACACGATCTTCGCACGCGGCAGTCAGGGCCGACCCGCTTTATTCAAATCCATCTGGAAATGGACGACAACTTACCGCTGGTTCAGGCGCATATTGTGGCTGAGCAAGTGGAACAAGCGATCCTGGGGCGTTTTCCGGGATCGGACGTGATTATTCATCAGGATCCCTGCTCTGTTGTGCCGCAGGGGCGACAGGGAAATTTTCAGCTTTAATAGCCGCTGGAAAAGTGAGCCAAACGGCTTTTTTTGTATAATTTACCGCCGTTCGGTCTGACCTGAATCAATTCAGCTGGAAGCTATTGATATACTATCTGCATCATTAGTCCATCGCCTGGTGATGCAGGCGTTTCCGGCAACAGGATTCAATATTGTATTCTACGTTCAGAGGTAGTCATGATTAAGAAAATCGGGGTATTGACGAGTGGCGGTGATGCGCCAGGCATGAACGCCGCCATTCGCGGCGTGGTGCGCGCCGCGCTGACAGAAGGTCTGGAAGTTTTTGGTATTTATGACGGCTATCTCGGCCTGTATGAAGACCGTATGGTTCAGCTCGACCGTTACAGTGTGTCTGACATGATTAACCGTGGCGGCACATTCCTGGGCTCCGCTCGTTTTCCTGAGTTCCGCGAAGAACACATTCGCGCGGTGGCTATCGAGAACATGAAAAAACGCGGTCTGGACGCGCTGGTGGTTATCGGCGGCGACGGCTCCTATATGGGTGCTAAGCGCCTGACCGAAATGGGCTTTCCGTGCATCGGCCTGCCGGGCACCATTGATAACGACGTTGCCGGTACTGACTACACCATCGGTTACTTCACCGCACTGAGCACCGTGGTTGAAGCTATCGACCGTCTGCGTGATACCTCTACCTCTCACCAGCGTATTTCTATTGTTGAAGTGATGGGCCGTTACTGCGGCGACCTGACCCTGGCGGCAGCGATTGCCGGTGGTTGCGAATTTATCGTTCTGCCGGAAGTTGAGTTCAACCGCGACGACCTGGTGGCGGAAATCAAAGCCGGTATCGCGAAAGGCAAGAAACACGCCATTGTGGCCATTACCGAGCACATCTGCGATATCGATGAACTGGCGCGCTACATTGAAGCTGAAACCCAGCGTGAAACCCGCGCTACAGTACTGGGCCACATCCAGCGTGGCGGGTCTCCGGTGCCTTACGACCGTATTCTGGCTTCCCGTATGGGCGCATATTCCATTGAACTGCTGCTTCAGGGCCATGGCGGTCGCTGCGTGGGCATTCAGAACGAGAAGATGGTTCACCACGACATCATCGACGCTATCGAAAATATGAAGCGTACCTTCAAAGGCGACTGGCTCGACTGCGCCAAAAAACTGTACTGATCAAAAAGCCGGGTTCGCCCGGCTTTTTATTGCCTGATGTTATTCCCTAAAGTTATAGCCAATCTTTTTTTATTCTTTAATCATCTCAGGCATTTCTGGCAGGCTATTTTCATACACACAATTTAGAAGAGAGCGTGCGATGAATAAGTTTGGCGTGGGATTAACATTGCTTCTGGCATCGACCAGCGTACTGGCGAAGGATATTCAATTACTGAACGTGTCTTATGACCCGACGCGTGAACTGTACGATCAATACAATAAAGCCTTTAGCGAGCACTGGAAAAAAGAGACCGGCGATAACGTGGTGATCCGCCAGTCACACGGCGGTTCGGGCAAACAGGCGACGTCAGTCATCAATGGGATTGAAGCCGACGTCGTGACGCTGGCGCTGGCCTATGATGTCGACGCCATTGCCGAGCGTGGTCGCATTGATAAAAACTGGATCAAACGCCTGCCGGACAACTCCGCGCCTTACACTTCCACCATTGTTTTCCTGGTGCGCAAAGGCAACCCGAAACAAATCAAAGACTGGAACGATCTGGTGAAACCGGGCGTTTCCGTGATCACGCCAAACCCAAAAAGCTCCGGCGGCGCGCGCTGGAACTATCTGGGAGCCTGGGGTTACGCGCTCCATCAGAACAACGGCGATCAGGCTAAAGCACAGGAATTCGTTAAAGCGCTGTTCAAAAACGTTGAAGTGCTGGATTCCGGCGCACGCGGTTCAACCAATACCTTCGTTGAGCGCGGTATCGGCGACGTGCTGATTGCCTGGGAAAACGAAGCGTTGCTGGCAACCAACGAATTAGGCAAAGACAAATTTGAGATCGTTACCCCGAGCGAATCTATCCTGGCTGAGCCGACCGTATCGGTAGTCGATAAAGTGGTAGAGAAAAAAGGCACTCAGGCCGTGGCCGAAGCCTATCTGAAATATCTCTACACGCCGGAAGGCCAGGAGATCGCCGCGAAAAACTTCTACCGCCCGCGTGATGAGCAAGTTGCGAAGAAATATGAAAGCGAGTTTCCGAAACTGAAGCTGTTCACCATTGACGAAGTGTTTGGCGGCTGGACCAAAGCGCAGAAAGAGCACTTCTCCAACGGCGGCACCTTCGACCAAATCAGTAAACGCTAAATCAGACGGCCCTTCGGGGCCGTTTTTGTGCCAGACTTCATCTTCACGAAGGCAAAGGGCATGAAGATGAAAAAAGCGCTGACCGTTCTGGTCTGTCTCCTGCTGATTATCGCCGCGATAGCGGGCGGCCTGTGGTTTTACTTCAAAGGCCAGTCAGACGCCCTGCGCGATATCGTGTTTCATCAGTGCGTGCCCAATCAACAGCGGCACGACAATCCTGCCCCCTGCGAAGAAGTGAAGATGGATGCCGGCTTTGTGATTTTTAAAGACCGCAACGGCCCGCTGCAATATTTGCTTATGCCCACCTGGCGTATTAACGGCATCGAAAGCCCGATGCTGCTGCATCCCAAAACCCCGAATTATTTCTGGCAAGCCTGGCAGGCACGGCGCGTAATGAGCGAGCGGCGCGGCGCGGCGGTGCCGAATAACGTCGTCTCGCTGACCTTAAACTCGACACTGGGTCGCACCCAGAACCATCTGCATATTCATATTTCCTGCCTGCGCCCGGACGTGCGCGAAAAGCTTAACCACGAAGCGGCGCGGATCAGCAGCCAGTGGCTGCCGCTGCCTGGCGGCATTGATGACACGCCGTATCTGGTGCGCCGGGTCAGTGAGGCGGAGCTGGTTCGGCGCAGCCCTTTCATCATGCTGGCCCAGGAAGTGCCGGGAGCGCGTGCCCATATGGGGCGCTTTGCGCTGGCGATGGCGCAGCAGCCCGACGGCTCTTTTGTGTTACTGGCGACCGAACGCAATCTGCTTAACCTCAATCTCGCCAATGCCGAAAAGTTGCAGGATCACGACTGCGCACTGCTCAATTCACAATAATTTTTCTGCGCTTTATGGCGTGTCGTGGATACCGGCGGCACGCTCACCCGTTTTTGCCAAGGCGATCGCATTATCAGGCTGGATAAATCAGCCTGAGCAATATTTATTGTGAAACTGATCAAAAGATATAAGAGTATACCTTTATATCTTTTAAACGATCCCTACACTGACTGTGTGCCGTAGATAAACGGCGCACTGCCCATCACCAGGCAAATTTAACCGTTTCACTTTCAGGTAGTTAAATAAAACCCACAGCCATGCGTCTTCAGACCGGGCTCACCAGGGATACCGTCATGAAACTTTCTATCGTGGAAAAAATAGGTTTTGGCGCAGGGGATATGGCGATTAATGTCGTTATCATCGCCATGCAGCTCTTGCTCGCCTACTTCTATACCGACATTTACGGCTTGCGGGCGGCGGATGTCGGCGTGCTGTTTGTTGTCGTGCGCATGATCGACGCGATTATCGATCCGGCCATGGGTATTCTTACCGATAAATTTACTACCCGCTGGGGCCGCTACCGACCATGGATGCTTTGGTTCGCCATCCCGTTCGGCTTCGCGGTGTATCTGATGTTTATCACTCCCGACGTGGCCTACACCGCCAAACTGGCGTGGGCGTACTTTACCTACATTCTGATGACGCTGGTCTATACCGCCATCACCATCCCTTACATTTCGCTGATCGGGGTGATTACCGATGATCCGGTAGAACGCCTGAGTGCCAACGGCTATCGCTTCGTGATGACTAAAATCGCCGCGTTCCTGGTGACTATCGTGGTTCCGATGCTGGCGGTATGGCTGGGGCAGGGCAATAAGGCGCTGGGCTATCAGCTCTCTATGGGCCTGATGGGCATTATGGGTGCGCTGCTGTTCGTGTTCTGCTTCTTCACTACCCGCGAGCGCAGCGAACCGGAAATCCCGGCAATGTCGCTGAAAACGCAGTTCACTTATCTGCTGCGTAACGATCAGTGGATTATTCTCGGTGTGGTCATTCTGCTGTTGATGTGCGGCTACGTGATCCGCGGCTCGGTTGCGGCCTATTACGCAAAATACTTTCTCGGCGGCGGCGACAGCCTGATCTCTCCGTTCCTGACCGTAGGCGTCGTGGCCTCAATACTGGCGATGATCGTCACCACCTGGGTTACCAAGTTCTACGACAAAATCAAAATGTTCCGTTATACCCAGTTGATCACCTTCGTGCTGAGTATCGCTATGTATTTCGTGGTGGGGCATGAAAACCTGATCCTCGCATTTGTTTTCTATTTCCTGATCAACTTCTTCTGCGACATGCAAATGCCGGTGTTCTGGTCGTCGATTGCCGAAGCGGTGGATTACGGCGAGAAAAAGAACGGCCTTCGTGTCTCTGGCCTGGCGTTTGGCGGCATTCTGTTCTTTCAGAAATTTGGCATGGGCATCGCGGGCGGCATCCTCGGCTTCTTGCTGAGCTATTTCGGCTATCAGGCGGATGCGGTACAGAGCGACCGGGCGCTGATGGGTATTGCGCTGATGATGACCCTGATCCCGGCGGTGTTCCATCTGGTGATTGGATTGCTGATGAAAAAGTACCTGATCAATAACGACTATTACCGGGAAATCCGCGCTGAGCTTACCCAGCGTGCGGTGTAAGGAGGCGCATATGCAACCCGCTAAAAAGGTTTGGGTTATTGGCGATGCCTCGGTGGATTTAGTGCCGGACACCGACAAAACCTATCTGAAATGCCCCGGCGGCGCGTCGGCAAACGTGACGGCCTGTATCGCGCGCCAGGGCGGAAACTGCGGATTCATTGGCCGCCTGGGCGACGATGACGCCGGGCGGTTTCTGAAGGATGTTCTGCAAAAAGAGGGCGCGGACGTC
This sequence comes from Atlantibacter sp., assembly GCF_032062175.1. Classification (NCBI taxonomy): domain Bacteria; kingdom Pseudomonadati; phylum Pseudomonadota; class Gammaproteobacteria; order Enterobacterales; family Enterobacteriaceae; genus Atlantibacter; species Atlantibacter sp. Next base: position 4,047 of record NZ_DAMBQK010000014.1, on the reverse strand, counting down.
ACGCAGTTGCGGCTTGATGCGCACCTCACCAGCGCAGTGCTGATCGTCAATTTAACGCCTGACGGCGAGCGCAGCTTCACCTACCTGGTGAAGCCCAGTGCCGACACCTTTGTCGACATCGCTGATTTGCCGGTTTTCCAGCCCGGTGAGTGGTTCTACTTCAGTTCAATCGGGCTCACGGATTCACCCGCGCGGGAAGCCTGCCTGGAAGGCGCGCGGCGCATGCGCGCAGCAGGCGGTCAGGTGATGTTTGACGTCAATCTGCGGGAGAGCATGTGGCGCGACGTCAGCGAGATCCCGGCGCTCATGGCGCGGTCCGTGGCGCTGGCCAGCATCTGCAAAGTGTCTGCCGATGAGCTGTGCCGTCTGGGCAGCGTGGCTCGCTGGCAGGACGCGCGCTACCTGCTGCGGGAAATGGGCTGCGACACCACCGTGATTTCACTGGGCGCAGCGGGCGCGTATCTGATTTGCCCGCAGGGCGAGCAGCATTTCCCGGCACCGCAGGTTCCTGTCATCGACACCACCGGCGCGGGCGACGCGTTTGTCGGCGGCCTGCTGTTGCACCTTTCCCGGTGCGAAAGCTGGGGAATGATGGAGCTTGCCGCGGCCATCCGCCACGCCAATGCCTGTGGTGCGCTGGTGGTTACCGCCAAAGGAGCGATGACCGCGCTGCCGTACCCCCACCAGTTAACCGATTTTCTCGCCGCGCATCCGTGCGGCGTAGACCCCGTTCATTCGTAAAGGAGTTAGTCATGCACGTTGATCACAATAAAATTTTAGGTTGTTTAGTGGGTGCCGCCGCCGCTGATGCCATGGGCGCGGCGACGGAAGTCAGAACCCAACAGCAGATTAAAGACTATTTTGGCGGCTGGGTGACCACCTTTCAGAAACCGCCTGCGGATACCTTTGGCCGCTGCAACGACGCGGGAATGTGCACCGATGACTTTATCCAGGCGAAATACATTATCGACGCACTGTTGAACCACCAGCGCCAGGTCACCGACGAGGTGATGCGCGAAGCCTTTACCCGCTGGCTGGCCTATCCCTTCTACGCCAACTTCACCGGTCCAACGACCCGGGCGGCCATGAAAGCGCTGTTCAACGATAATCGTGCGTCATTGCAGGGCGAACTGGAAGGCGAAAAGCAGTCAGTGCAGATCGTCAACAAAGGGAATGCCGAAGCCACTAACGGCGCGGCGATGAAAATTTGGCCAGCGGCGGTTCTGCATCCTGGCGATCTGGAGCTGGCGATCGATGCGGCGCTGAAGATTACCCGCTTCACCCATAACAACGTGCTGGCGATGTCCGGCGCTGCGGCAATGGCGGCGGCGACCAGCGAAGCGCTGCGGGCGACTACCAGCGCCGATAGCATTATTGCGGCGGGCATTTACGGTGCCGATCGCGGCTACGCGCTGGCCCAGCAGCAGGGGGCGATGATGGTCGCCGGTCCGTCGGTGGCGCGGCGTATCGAACTGGCGGTGGCCATCGGTAAACGGCACGCCAGTTGGGAAACCGCGATTGTGGAAATCAGCGATATCATCGGCACTGGCCTGCATGTCAGCGAAGCGGTGCCCGCCGCCTTTGGCCTGTTCGCGTGTTGTCCCGATTCTGCGGTTGATGCTATCATTTCCGCCGTTAATATCGGCAATGACACCGATACCGTTGCCACCATGGTTGGGGCACTTTCCGGCGCATTCCACGGCGCGAATGCCTTCCCTGACGACTATTTAACGACCATCAATCGAATGAATAATTTCGATTTGGCTGAGCTTGCCAGGCAGATTGCGGGGTAGCCGAGCGTTTACCTTGCCGGGGACGGGTTAACCGTCCCCCTGCTGGCGGAAATTCGAGGTAAACAGGTTGCAGGTCGATAAGGCAAGTTTCACACCGCTCTACAAGCAGCTGTTCTACATCATCTGCCAGCATATTCAGGATGGAACCTGGGCCTTAGGCAGCCAGCTTCCGACCCAGAAAGAGATTGCCCGCACCTATAACGTCTCGTTAATCGTGGTGAAACAGGCCTGGAGCGAACTGATCAACGCCGGGGTGATCACGTCCCAGCGCGGCAGCGGTTCGGTCGTCAGCGCAGTACCGGAAGGCGTCAGCTACGGTCATACGTTTCGCGGCATTACCAGCGACTTACGCGATGCCAGCGTGGCAATCGAAAACCGCATTCTTGATATCGGCCCGCGTCGCGCCCGGGATGCGCTGGCGGATGGCCTGAGCCTGCCGTCGCACCACCACTTCCTGTTTATTTCCCGCATTCGTTACCTGAACCAGCGCCCGTTCAACCACGAAAAAATCTATCTGGATCTGTCGTTCTTTCCGGGGCTCAGCCTCACTGCGGACGATCTGGCCAATACGTCGCTCTATAGTTTGCTGAATGTCAGCAGCGATTCTGCGACGGAAAAAGTCGACGCTATTCTTCCCACGCCCGATTTGTGCGAAAAGCTGCAAATCCCGGAAAATAAACCGCTGCTCTCCGTGGCGCGGCAGACCTTTCTGGCGGGCCAGGAACGCCCGTTTGAATACTGCCGCTATTACGTCCTGTCTGACTACTTCGGTGAGATTCATTATCACTAACCTGCCGGTTCTGGTGGGGAAGGTGAGATTTACTTAACCCAGGGCTGCCCGTAGACTTGCTGCAAAAAACGACAGGAGACAGGTATGTCGCTTTGGCTTTCCCACCCGCTATTCCTTCCTTCGCTGGTGATTGGCATCACCATTGTGCTCTGGGCCACCTCGCTATTGCCGGAGTTTATTACCGCATTGCTGTTCTTCACCGTGGCGATGGTGGCGAAAATCGCCCCGGCAGACACGTTGTTCGGCGGCTTCGCCTCGTCGGCGTTCTGGCTGGTATTCAGCGGCTTTGTGCTGGGCGTGGCAATCCGTAAAACCGGCCTGGCTGACAGAGTGGCAAGGGCGCTGTCGGCGCGGCTTAACGACTCCTGGTGGCTGATGGTGGCAAGCGTAGTGCTGCTCAGCTATGCGCTGGCGTTTGTCATGCCGTCTAACATGGGCCGCATCGCGCTGTTAATGCCTATCGTGGCGGCGATGGCGAAACGCTTTGGCATCGAAGACGGCACCCGCAGCTGGTACGGGCTGGCGCTGGCGGTCGGTTTCGGCACCTTCCAGCTTTCCGCCACCATTCTGCCCGCTAACGTGCCTAATCTGGTGATGAGCGGCGCGGCGGAAGGTTCATACGGCATTCATCTTAACTATCTGCCCTATCTGCTGCTGCATACACCGGTGCTCGGCCTGCTGAAAGGCTTCCTGCTGATTGTACTGATTGTCTGGATGTTCCCCGGCAAGCCGACGCCACCGAAAACCCTCGCGCCAATGGGGCCGATGAGCGGCGCGGAAAAACGCCTGGCCTGGATGCTGCTGGTGGTGCTGACGCTGTGGGTTACCGAAAGCTGGCACGGCGTTGGGCCAGCCTGGACCGGGCTGGCGGCGGCGGTGATTACGCTGCTGCCGCGTGTGGGCTTTATCAATGGCGATGAGTTCGCCAGCGGGGTGAATTTCCGCACCTGTATTTATGTCGCCGGGATCCTCGGGCTGGCGATCACCGTGACGGAAACCGGCCTGGGGCGCGTGGTAGGGGAATCGTTATTGAAAGTGATGCCGCTTGACCCGCAACGGCCCTTTACCAGCTTTGTGGCGCTGACCGGCATCACTTCGGCGCTGAACTTCATTATGACCGCCAACGGCGTCCCGGCGCTGTTTACCACGCTGGCGCAGAGTTTCGCACAGGCGACGGGTTTCCCGCTGCTGTCGGTGATTATGATTCAGGTGCTGGGCTATTCAACGCCGCTGCTGCCGTATCAGGCGTCGCCCATCGTGGTGGCAATGGCGCTGGGTAAAGTGCCTGCCAGGGCGGGGATCAAACTCTGCCTGGCGCTGGCGGTGGTCACGTTCCTGATTTTACTGCCGCTGGATTATGCCTGGTTCCGGCTGTTGCACCAGCTATAAAAACAAAAAACCCTGCCGAGGCACTGAGGGATCCCCACAAACTCAGCGCTAATAAACCAGCACCATATTCTGATA
>NZ_DAMBQK010000013.1:72116-116376 GCF_032062175.1 Atlantibacter sp. | reverse complement strand
GGCCACAGCGCTACGCGCTGCGGCCACCTTCAAAGCTTAACTGACAAGCATTAGGCTAATCAGGCCGGGTTTTTTATTGCCTAACGGGAAAACTCGCTATGGCGTTCACGATAATCTTTCGGCGTGGCATCGTACTCTTTTTTGAAAACCGAATAGAAATATTGCAGCGATGGATAGCCGCAGATTTGTGAAATCTCGTTGATGGAGAGCGAGGTGGAAATCAGCAGACTGCGCGCTTTATGAAGCTTCTCGGCGTGCAGCACGGCGTGAATGGTTTCGCCAACTTCTTCTTTAAACCGTTTTTCAAGATTAGATCGCGACATGCCAATAGCATCCAGCACCTGTTCAACTTTAATGCCCTTACAGGCGTGATTACGGATGTAATGCATCGCCTGAATCACGGCTGGATCGTGCAGAGAGCGGTAATCCGTGGACTGGCGTTCAACCACCTTGACCGGCGGCACCAGCAGGCGTTGCAGCGGCAGGGTTTCATTAGCTAGCAGGCGGTGAAGCAGTTTTGCCGCCTGATAACCCATCTGGCGTGTGCCTTGCGCCACCGACGACAGCGCGACCCGTGAAAGGTAGCGCGTCAGTTCTTCGTTATCGATACCAATCACGCAAATCTTTTCCGGCACCGGAATATGCAAATGCTCACAGACCTGCAAGACGTGGCGGGCGCGCGCATCGGTTACCGCAATAATGCCGGTTTGCGGCGGCAGGGTTTGCAGCCAGTCTGCCAGGCGATTTTGGGCGTGTTGCCAGTTATCCGGCGCGGTTTCCAGGCCCTGATACACCACGCCACGGTATTTTTCCTGGGCCACGAGCTGGCAGAACGCGTGTTCGCGTTCCGCCGCCCAGCGTTTACCGCTGGACGCAGGTAATCCGTAGAAGGCAAAGCGATGTACGCCTTTTTCTTTCAAATGCAGAAAGGCCTGTTCAACCAGGGCATAGTTATCGGTGGCGATGTAATGAACCGGAGGATAATGCTCCGCGCGATGATAGGAGCCGCCCACGCCGACGATTGGCACATTCACATCCGCCAACAGTAGCTCAATTTCCTTATCGTCAAAATCCGCGATGACGCCGTCACCTAACCACTCTTTAATGTTATCGATACGCGCCCGGAAATCCTCTTCAATAAAAATATCCCAGCTCGATTGGGTCGCCTGAAGATATTCTCCTACCCCCTCAACAACTTGCCGGTCATAGGCTTTATTAGCGTTAAACAGCAAAGTAATACGGTGACGTTTTTCAAACATGACGTAGCCCTGGCAGTTCTTCCCTTTCCTGAATAGCATAAATGACAAGATGCCGGAGTTTTTACGCTCCGGCATTGCGATCGGTTACGCAGTTTATTAGCCGCGTCGCTTGGTGGCGGAGTCCATCCAGACAGCCAGCAACAGAATTGCGCCTTTTACGATGTACTGCCAGAAGGTCGGCACGTCCATCATGCTCATGCCGTTATCCAGCGAGGCCATGATAAAGGCACCCATTACCGCCCCGGCAACGCTGCCAATCCCGCCCGCGAGACTGGTCCCGCCAATGACACAGGCGGCAATCGCGTCCAGCTCGGCAATGTTCCCGGCGGAAGGGGACCCTGCGCCGAGCCGCGAGCTTAATATCAACCCGGCTATGGCCACCATCAGGCCATTTATCGCAAACACCGCCAGCTTAGTGCGCTCGACGTTAATACCGGATAAGCGCGCCGCTTCGATATTGCCGCCGATAGCGTAAATCCGGCGTCCAAAGGCGGTACGCGTCGCCATAAACATTCCGCCCAGCAGCAAAAGCGCGAGGATTAACACCGGCGTCGGCACGCCGCGATAGTCGTTCAGCAACCAGATTGCGCCCAGGACGATCACCGCGATGAGCGCCTGTTTGCCTACCGTACCGCTGGCGGCATTAACGGGTAATCCTAAGGTCTGGCGGCGTACCCGACCACGCCATTGCCACGCCATAAACGCCATCAGTCCAAGCGTACCGACGACAAAACCAATGCCGTTAGACAAATAACTTTGGCCGATTTGCGACATGGCATTACTGGTCGGCGAAACGGTCGTCCCGTTGGTAATACCGATTAAGATGCCGCGAAACGCCAGCATTCCCGCAAGGGTGACGATAAATGACGGCACTTTGCGATAGGCGACCCACCAGCCGTTCCAGGTACCCAGCAACAGCCCAAGCGCCAGCGTGACCACCACCGTCAGCGGCAGCGGCCAACCCAGCCAGACGTCGAATATCGCCGCCGCGCCGCCCAGCAGCCCCATCATTGAGCCAACAGACAGGTCAATTTCCGCCGAAATAATCACGAACACCATGCCTACCGCCAGGATGCCGGTAATGGCGGTCTGACGCAGCAGGTTGGAGACGTTACGCGCGCTGAGATACGCGCCTTCGGTCATAAAGGTAAAAAACAGCATAATCACAATGATGGCGGCGATCATGACAAACACTTGTAAGTTAAGTGCTTTCAGGCCACCGGGTGTTTTCGCCAGCGGAGCAGCGAGTTTTATTTCAGACAGGTTGCTTTTCGACATGGGGTTCGCTCCTCAGGGCCGCTTCCATTACCTGCTCCTGGGTCAGGTTTTGGTTGATCAGATTGGCTTTCAGACGTCCTTCATGCATCACCAGTACCCGGTCGCTCAGGCCGAGAACCTCCGGTAATTCTGAAGAAATAACGATGACGGCGATGCCTTGTTGCACCAGCTGGTTAATCAGCTTGTAGATTTCATATTTGGCCCCGATATCGATGCCTCTGGTCGGTTCATCGAGGATCAGAATGCGTGGGTTAAGCAGCAGACAGCGCGCCAGAATGGCTTTTTGCTGGTTCCCGCCACTTAACCGGCCAATCGCCAGTTCCGGGGACGAGGTTTTCACTTTCAACCGGGCGATGGACTGCAAAATGCACTGCTGTTCCGCCGCATCATCCAGGGTACTCACTGGGCCGGTAAAATCGCTTAACGACGCTAAAGTGATATTTTTCCCTACCGCCATTACCGGCACGATGCCGTCTTTTTTGCGATCTTCCGGCACCATCGCGATGCCGTGGGCAATGGCCTGCTGGCAGTTTTTAATCGAAACCGGCGCGCCGTCGATAATAATCTGGCCTTCCCAACGCCCAGGCCAGACGCCGAATAAGCATTGCACCGCCTCGGTTCGTCCAGCGCCGACCAGGCCGGCAATACCGAGGATTTCCCCGCGCCGCAGACTGAACGAAATATCGTTCACGCGCTTAATGTGGCGATTGACCGGATGCCAGGCGGTGAGGTGCTCGACGCGCAAAATCTCGTCATGTACCTGATGCGGTTCGTTGGGGTAAAGCGAGGTTAACTCGCGGCCCACCATCATGGTGATAATGTCGCTTTCGCTCATCTGCTCTGCATCGCGGGTGCCGATATGCTGGCCGTCGCGGATCACGCAGATGGTGTTGGAGATGGCTTTCACTTCGTTCAGCTTGTGAGAAATATAAATACAGGCGATACCGTGGTTTTGCAGATCGCGAATGATATTCAGCAATACCGTGGTTTCCTGCTCGGTCAGCGACGCCGTCGGCTCATCGAGGATCAGTAACCGCACCTGTTTATTCAGCGCTTTAGCGATTTCTACCAGTTGCTGGTGGCCAAGGCCCAAATCACCCACGCGGGTATCGGGCGAAAGGTTCAGGTTCACCTGCGCCAGTAGCTTCTGGCAGCGCAGCGTCATCGCGTCATAATCCATCACGCCGTGGCGGGTGATCTCTGTGCCCAGAAAAATGTTTTCCAGGATGGTGAGGTGTTTAACCAGCGCCAGCTCCTGGTGAATAATCGCGATGCCTTTGCGCTCGGTATCGCGAATATGGCTCGCTTCGAGCTTTTCCCCGGCGAACCAGATCTCGCCGTCAAAACTGCCATGCGGATAAATGCCGCATAACACTTTCATTAACGTGGATTTCCCGGAGCCGTTTTCTCCGCACAGAGAAAGCACGTCGCCTGCGTTGACGTTCAGGCTGACGTTATCCACCGCTTTGACAACACCAAAAGCTTTGGTGATGTTTTTCATCTCAAGTAAGTAAGGCATGCCAACCCCGTTGTTCACGGTTGAATTCAGGCCGATAGCGCCCGCAAATGACTGCGGGCGCCCAGAGATTACAAATCGCTTTGCTTGTGGAAGCCGTCTTTGATGACAGTGGTTTCGATATTGGTTTTATCCACTTCGATAGGATTCAGCAGGCGGGCTGGCACATCTTTAAGCCCGTTATTCAGTTTCGCGTCAGATTTCGGCGTTTGCCCATTACCCAATTCCACGGCAATTTGCGCTGCGGTATTGGCGAGTTCGGTGATCGGCTTATACACCGTCATGGTCTGAGTACCGGCGATAATGCGTTTCACGCCAGCGAGGTCTGCATCCTGCCCGGAAATGGCGACTTTACCGGCCAGCCCCTGGGCGCTCAGCGCCTGGATTGCGCCGCCTGCGGTGGCATCATTAGAAGCGACAACGGCATCGATTTTGTTGTTGTTGGCCGTTAAGGCGTTTTCCATGATTTTCAGGGCGTTTTCAGGCAGCCAGCCGTCTACCCACTGATCGCCGACGATATGAATTTTGCCGTCATCGATAAAGGGTTTCAGCACTTTCATCTGCCCGGCGCGGAACAGTTTGGCGTTATTGTCCACTGGTGAACCGCCCATCAGGAAGTAATTACCCTGCGGCACTTTATCAACCAGCGTTTTAGCCTGTAATTCACCCACTTTTTCGTTATCAAAAGAAATATAGAAATCGATATCGGCGTTATTAATCATTCGGTCATACGCTAGTACTTTAATTCCTTCGCGTTTGGCTTCGGCCACCACGTTGCTTAATACCTGGCCGTTGTAAGGAATTATGACTAATACATCGACGCCGCGGTTTATCATGTTTTCAATCTGCGACATCTGGGTTTCTTCGTTACCATTTGCCGATTGTACAAAGACTTTTGCGCCCAGCGCCTCCGCTTTATTGACGAAAATATCGCGGTCTTTTTGCCAGCGTTCCAGACGAAGGTCGTCAATTGCCATGCCGATCTTCACTTCTTTGGCGATGCCGCTCATGCTGGTCAACAGCAACGAAGCGCACAGGGTGAGGGTAAGGTTCTTTATCTTCATAGTGTTAGTACCTGTTATATACCCGTCATACTTCAAGTAGCAGGTGCGTTGTCTGCGCTCACTCATCCCAGTCATGTACTTATGTACGTTCCTGGGATTCGCTCCCTTGCCGCGTGACTCAGCCTTCGGCTTTGCCCCTTCGGGGCCAGCGCAATCGCTGTTCAAAGCCCTTTAGGCTTTGTCCTGCAACTCGAATTATCTAGGGTATAGAGTGATAGTGGCGTATTACAACTCAGAGTAAAGAGACGTTCTTTTCAGTAAACGTTTAGAGTTTTGACCTGGAAGCGATAAACCTTCAATTACAGATTTTCGTCCCGGCATTACGTTTTTTTGTTTGTTTTCTGTTTTATGACCGCGATCGAATTTTAAATTTAACAAATAATACGGATTGCCTGGTTCTGGATAATTCCTCGCAGTTTTGCCATTTCTGTAAATATAGATTTTGTGACCGGTGGCGCGTTTGTGCATTATCTTAATGGAAGTGTGAAATAACGTAATTGAGTAACGGGCGGCTAATATCCAGGATTATTTTACACAGTGCTCGAACCCGCTCTCTGATTACGGAGTTAATTATGCAAAGTTATTTCGACCAGCTTGAACGTGTGAAATATGAAGGACCAGAGACGTCGAACCCTCTGGCGTTTCGTCATTACAACCCGGACCAAAAAGTGCTGGGTAAACGCATGGAAGATCATCTGCGGTTCGCCGCGTGCTACTGGCACACGTTCTGCTGGAATGGCGCGGATATGTTTGGCGTCGGCTCCTTTGACCGTCCCTGGCAGCAGCCGGGCGATGCGCTGGCGCTGGCGACCCGTAAAGCGGAGGTGGCGTTTGAGTTTTTCCATAAGCTGAATGTGCCGTATTACTGCTTCCACGATGTTGACGTCTCGCCGGAAGGGGCATCGCTTAAAGAGTATCTGAATAATTTCAGCCATATGGTCGATGTGCTTGAGCAGAAACAGCAGCAGTCAGGCGTGAAATTGCTGTGGGGCACCGCCAACTGCTTCACCAATCCGCGCTACGGCGCAGGCGCGGCAACCAGCCCGGACCCGGAAGTGTTTTCATGGGCGGCCACGCAGGTAGTCACGGCCATGAACGCCACGCACCGTCTGGGCGGCGAAAACTACGTGCTATGGGGTGGTCGCGAAGGGTACGAAACTCTGCTTAATACCGACTTACGTCAGGAGCGCGAGCAGATTGGCCGTTTCATGCAAATGGTGGTCGAGCATAAACACAAAATCGGCTTCCAGGGTACGCTGTTAATTGAGCCAAAACCGCAGGAGCCGACGAAACATCAGTACGATTACGATGTGGCGACGGTCTACGGCTTCTTGAAACAGTTTGGCCTGGAAAAAGAAATTAAGGTCAATATCGAAGCTAACCACGCCACGCTGGCCGGACACTCTTTCCACCATGAAATTGCCACGGCGATTGCGCTGGGCATATTCGGTTCCGTTGACGCCAACCGTGGCGACCCGCAGCTGGGCTGGGATACCGACCAGTTCCCGATCAGCGTGGAAGAGAACGCCCTGGTGATGTATGAAATCATCAAAGCAGGCGGGTTCACCACCGGCGGGCTGAACTTTGATGCCAAAGTGCGCCGTCAAAGTACTGATAAATACGATCTGTTCTATGGTCATATTGGCGCGATGGATACCATGGCGCTGGCGCTGAAAGTGGCCGCGCGCATGATCGAAGACGGCGAACTGGATAGCCGCGTTGCCAAACGCTATGCCGGCTGGAATGGTGAACTGGGCCAGCAAATCCTGAAAGGACAGCTCTCGCTGGAGCAATTAGCGAAGTACGCTGAGCAGCAGAATCTGGCACCGCGCCATCAGAGTGGGCATCAGGAGCTGTTAGAAAATCTGGTTAACCATTATCTGTTCGATCGTTAAAACCCTGCGCCACAACGGTGGCGCTGATTAAGGAGTTGCCGCCATGTATATCGGGATTGATTTGGGTACCTCGGGCGTGAAGGTCATTTTGCTGGGCGAGGAGGGCGAACTGCTGGCGACGCATTCTGAACCGCTGACGGTATCGCGCCCTCATCCGCTGTGGTCAGAGCAGGATCCCGAGTCATGGTGGCAAGCAACTGACAAGGCGATGCAGGCGCTGGGCGCACAGCACAGTCTGCATGACGTAAAAGCGCTGGGCATTGCTGGGCAGATGCATGGCGCAACGCTGCTGGATAAACAGCAGCGGGTGCTGCGCCCGGCCATTTTGTGGAACGATGGCCGCTGCGGCGAAGAGTGCCAACTGCTTGAGTCCCGGGTCGCTGATTCCCGGTCCATTACCGGTAACCTGATGATGCCGGGCTTTACCGCGCCCAAGCTGCTATGGGTGCAGCGCCATGAGCCTGCGGTGTTTGAACAGGTCGATAAGGTTTTATTACCTAAAGATTATTTGCGTTTACGGATGACCGGCGAGTTTGCCGGCGATATGTCTGATGCGGCGGGAACGATGTGGCTGGACGTTGGCAAGCGCGACTGGAGTGAGGTGATGCTTGAGGCGTGCGGGTTAACGCGTCAGCACATGCCTGCACTGTTTGAAGGCAGTGAAGTCACGGGAACGTTAACGGCGGATATCGCCAGCCGCTGGAATATGCCTGTTGTGCCGGTCGTTGCAGGCGGCGGTGATAATGCCGCAGGCGCGGTTGGCGTGGGCATCGCCGATGCCGGGCAGGCAATGCTTTCTTTAGGAACGTCAGGTGTTTACTTTGCGGTTAGCGATGGCTTTTTATCGAAACCGGAAAGCGCCGTTCACAGTTTTTGCCATGCATTACCCAAACGCTGGCATCTGATGTCCGTCATGCTGAGCGCCGCTTCCTGCCTGGACTGGGCGGCGAAACTTACCGGTTTGGGCAGTGTCCCGGCGTTAATTGACGCAGCAAAACAGGCTAACGTCGATGCGGGCCCGGTGTGGTTTCTTCCCTATCTTTCCGGCGAGCGGACGCCCCATAACAACCCGAACGCCAAAGGCGTGTTTTTTGGCATGACCCATCAGCACGGCCCGGCGGAACTGGCGCAGGCCGTGCTTGAAGGGGTGGGCTATGCGCTGGCTGATGGGATGGACGTCGTACACAGCTGCGGATTGCAGCCAAAGAGCATCACGCTGATCGGCGGCGGGGCGCGCAGCGAATACTGGCGGCAAATGCTGGCGGATATCAGCGGGCAAACGCTCGATTACCGCACCGGCGGCGATGTCGGCCCGGCGTTGGGCGCGGCGCGGCTGGCGCAGATTGCGCTTTCGCCTGGGCGTCCGCTGCAGGATTTACTGCCGCCGTTGCATCTGGAGCAGCAGCATCAACCTGACGATGCTAACGTCAAACGCTATAGCGAAAGACGTGAGACATTCCGGCAGATTTATCAGCAGCTAGCGCCGTTGATGAAGTAACGACGCGAGTCGTCCTGGTTTTACCTTTCTTTGTCCGTTTTTGGTATTACCCGCTTTCAGACGCCTTGCCAGAATGGGGTTACACCCACTGAGCGAGGCGTCCTGAAATGTCACATTCCGCATTGATTAACATCGATACCCAGGTTTCTTTTTTTCATCGCGATTACTGGGAAGATATCGACTTCCCGGATTTCCAGTTGGCGATTTCACAACTGATTGCCGGTTGCCAAAAGCTGGATATTCCGATGGTGGACATATTCCATGTTGCCGACCAGGGGCCGTTTTCGCTGGAGTCCGGCTATGTGAAGCCGATGCCTTTTCTGACGCATCAGGCAGATGTCACTTTTCATAAGCATGTTCATAACGCGTTTACCGACACCGGGCTGGACCACTGGTTACGCGTCCGGGGAATCAACCATCTGATTATTTGTGGGATTCGTACCGAGCAGTGCTGCGAAACCACAGCACGCGTGGCGTCTGACCTGGGGTATCGGGTAAGTTTTGTTTCTGAGGCAATGCTGACCTTTGCGATGCGCTATAAAGACATTACTCTGGATAGCCAAACCCTGCGCCATCGTACTGAAATGGTGCTGGAAGGCCGCTTCGCCACGGTGCAAACGGTCTCTGAATGCCTGGAGTCACTGAGATGAAAACAGATGTCTGGTTTTTGGTGTTGCCCGGTACGCTGGCGCTGGACATGATCGGGCCTGCGGAAACGCTGGGCCTGGCACGTGATGCGTTCAACCTGCACTACATTGGGCCACAACCAGAAGTCAGCACCTCGGTCGGGTTGACCATGGGCGGCATAGGCCCGCTTCCTGACAGTTTGCCGAAAGGGAGCCTGCTGGTGCTTTCCGGCGTCAGCGACTCTGCGCGCTATTTCGATACGCCGCAGGCGGTGGAGGCGCGCCGCTGGCTGGGCCGCCAGCTCGCCGCCATTCAGCGTGAAGATTTACAGCTGGTTTGCGTCTGCTCCGGTTCGCTGTTGGCGGCACGTTCCGGCCTGCTGCATGGCGTGGAATGCACTACTCATCACGATGTGATCTCGCGGCTTAAGTCTGCCGAACCGAGCGCTATCGTGCGTGAAGGGCGGATTTTTGTCGAAGATCGCGGTATCTGGACCAGCGCGGGCATCACGTCCGGCATTGATTTATCCCTGCATCTGATTAACCGACTGCATGGCCCGCAACTGGCGTTAGACGTGGCCCGTGAAATGGTGGTGTGGTTTCGCCGTTCGGGTGAGGACCCGCAGCTATCGCCCTGGCTGCGCTACCGTAATCATATGCATCCGGCGGTACATAAAGCCCAGGATTTGCTGTCGGGCTCACCGGAATCTGAATGGCGGCTGCCGGATATCGCCGCGCGGGTGTTTGTCAGCCCGCGCCACCTGTCGCGCTTATTCCAGCAGCATCTGGGCATTAGCGTGCGCGATTATCTGGAGCAGCTTCGCCTGGCGCAGGCTGAACAACGCCTGCTGCAAGGGCAGGGCGTTGAACAGGCTTCCCATGCGGCAGGATTTTCATCGCCGCGCCAGCTGTATCGCGCCCGGCAGCGCGCTAGCTGACCAACCTGCGCGTATCAATCCGCTGCAACAGCATAGAAAGTATCAGCGAACCCACCAGCGTGGCGCTAAAGATCCAGATGATATCCAGCACCGGCCAGTGTGTGATTTCAATATGACGCGTGCGCAGCGCATGAATAAAAAGAGCATGGAAGCCGTAAATGCCGAGCGAGTAGCGAGATATTAATGCCAGTCCGGGCAATGGACGGGCATTAAGGGTATTTTTCACCACCACAAACAGACTCAATGCGGCGATGAAAACCAGCGGCCCACAGTAGAGATAAAAGGTGTCGCTAAAGTTACCTTCACGCGCCAGTTCCGAATGTGTTCCCAGGCTGATTAACGTGACGCAGGCGATAAACAGCAGTGCGGCAATAACGGTATAGCGGCGATCCTGCGTTTCCAGCATGCCGATGGCGCGGCCTAATAATCCATACAGCACGTAATAAAACGTATCGCCGTTGATATACAAGTTTACCGGTAGCCATTTTACGCCGTGAAAACTCTGCGGCACTGTATTCGGGTTGGCGATCACGCCTGCCACCAACAGCAGCCCAAAAATTACCGGCAGCCCGACTTTTTTCACTGCAATCAACGGTGACAGCAGGTAAATAACGATAATCGCGAAGAAGAACCACAGGTGATAAAACACCGGTTTTTGAAACAGATTGATTAACGATAAACGCGGGCTGATTGAGGTAAACAGCGCGATATAGAGAAACGCCACGGTGCTATAAAACAGCAGACACAACCCGATGCGTAAAAAGTGGCGTCGTTCGGCGCTGCGCTCACCAAAAAACAGGTAGCCTGAAATCATAAAAAACAGCGGAACGCTGACGCGTGAGGCGGAATTCAGAACGTTGGAAAAATTCCAGCTAAAAGGCGTCACAACGTCGGCGTTAGTAATGTACCAGGTCGTGGTGTGGATCATAATCACCATCAAACAGGCGATGCCGCGCAAATTATCTATCCAGTTTATCTTTTGCTGCATTTTCTCCCCGGCTCACACTTTGCTATTCCGCTAGTGTCGGTCTAATAATTATTCACTGTACCTCGGATCAGTCCGAGTTTGTTTCCTGCGGCTTGCGACGTGCCGCGTGGGCCAGCCACAATGCATTCTGACCTGAATGCGCGGATAAACCCTTACTCACTGGTAGCAAAGTATAATGACTACGACACCCATACGCTTTTCTATGCTTGCCGCCGTCATCCTCCTCGCCGGTTGCGCCAGCCAGGAAACGCAGCCGCAGCACGCCCAAAAAGCAAAGGTTACGCCGATGCACTCGCTGGCGATGGAAAACCAGTGCCGGGAAAACGCTGCTCATCGCTATAACCTTTCCAGCCAGAATATCCGCATTACGGATTTCGACGCTTTTCAGGGAAGTTACGAAATGCAGGGCAGTACCGCACGCCAGGAAGGGTTTACCTGCGCATTCGATATGAATGGGCAGTTTTTACATCTGTCGATGCGTTAAATCCCCGAAAGGCGGTTAATAATCCTGGTAAATCGCCGCAAATCCATCCTGAAGCCCGATTTGACGCCCCGTTCCGTTGCCCCTGTGATGCAACGCTGAGCCTTTTGAGTATATACTGGTCGCTTCCACTTAAACCCACTCGTATCGCGTGCGAAATCAACATGCAAAAGTTTGATACCAAGACCTTTCAGGGCTTGATCCTGACCTTACAGGATTACTGGGCCCGCCAGGGCTGCACCATCGTTCAACCGCTGGATATGGAAGTCGGTGCCGGCACCTCACATCCAATGACCTGTCTGCGTGCGCTTGGGCCTGAGCCCATCGCGGCCGCTTACGTGCAGCCTTCCCGCCGCCCGACCGATGGTCGTTACGGCGAAAACCCGAACCGCTTACAGCATTACTATCAGTTCCAGGTGATCATCAAACCCTCGCCGGACAATATTCAGGAACTGTACCTGGGATCGCTGAAAGAGCTGGGTATGGACCCAACGATTCATGATATTCGCTTCGTGGAAGATAACTGGGAAAACCCAACGCTGGGTGCCTGGGGCCTCGGCTGGGAAGTGTGGCTGAACGGTATGGAAGTCACTCAGTTTACCTACTTCCAGCAGGTTGGCGGTCTGGAATGTAAGCCGGTGACCGGTGAAATCACTTACGGTCTTGAGCGTCTCGCCATGTATATCCAGGGCGTGGACAGTGTCTATGACCTGGTGTGGAGCGACGGTCCGCTGGGTAAAACCACCTACGGCGACGTGTTCCATCAAAACGAAGTGGAACAATCGACCTATAACTTCGAATACGCGGACGTGGATTTCCTCTTCACCTGCTTCGAGCAGTATGAGAAAGAGGCCCAGCAGCTTCTGGCGCTGGAAAACCCGCTGCCGCTGCCAGCCTATGAACGTATTCTGAAAGCCGCACACAGCTTCAACCTGCTGGATGCCCGTAAGGCCATCTCGGTAACCGAGCGTCAGCGCTATATTCTGCGCATTCGCACGCTGACCAAAGCTGTGGCGGAAGCCTACTACGCTTCCCGTGAAGCGCTGGGCTTCCCGATGTGTAACAGAAACAAATAAGAGGCTGCCATGTCTGAAAAAACTTTTCTGGTGGAGATCGGCACTGAAGAGCTGCCACCAAAAGCCCTGCGCAGCCTGGCGGAATCCTTCGCTGCGAATGTTACTGCTGAACTCGATGCGGCTAATATCGCCCACGGCGACGTTAAGTGGTTCGCTGCGCCGCGTCGTCTGGCATTGAAAATTGCTAACCTGGCGGAGTCTCAGCCGGATCGCGAAGTTGAAAAACGTGGCCCGGCCATCGCCCAGGCCTTTGATGCCGAAGGCAAACCGAGCAAAGCGGCGGAGGGTTGGGCGCGCGGCTGCGGTATTACCGTCGATCAGGCCGAGCGTTTAACCACGGATAAAGGCGAATGGCTGCTGTACCGCGCCCATGTCAAAGGCGAAAGCGTTGAAGCGCTGCTGCCCGGCATGATCAGCGTCGCGCTGGCAAAATTGCCGATTCCAAAACTGATGCGTTGGGGCGCTTCAGACGTTCATTTTGTGCGTCCGGTGCATACCGTTACGCTGCTGCTTGATGACAAACTGATCCCGGCAAATATCCTGGGTATTCAGTCCGATCGCGTGATCCGTGGCCACCGCTTTATGGGTGAGCCAGAATTCACCATTGAACGCGCTGACCAGTACCCGGAAATCCTGCTGGAGCGCGGTAAAGTCATCGCTGATTACGAACAGCGCAAAGCCAGAATCAAGGCCGACGCGGAAGATGCGGCGCGCAAAATTGGCGGCAATGCCGATCTGAGCGAAAGCCTGCTGGAAGAAGTCACCTCGCTGGTGGAATGGCCGGTGGTGCTGACCGCCAAATTTGAAGAGAAATTTCTGGCGGTACCGGCAGAAGCGCTGGTTTACACCATGAAAGGCGACCAGAAGTACTTCCCGGTGTACGACAATAACGGGAAACTGCTGCCTAACTTCATCTTTGTGGCGAATATCGAATCCAAAGATCCGCAGCAGATCATTTCCGGTAACGAGAAGGTGGTGCGCCCGCGTCTGGCGGATGCGGAGTTCTTCTTTAATACCGATCGTAAAAAACGTCTTGAAGACCATCTGCCGCGTCTGGAAACCGTGTTATTCCAGCAGCAGTTGGGCACGCTGCGCGATAAAACCGACCGTATCCAGGCGCTTGCCGGTTGGATTGCCGGGCAGATCGGCGCGGATGTGAATCATGCAACGCGTGCGGGCTTGCTGTCAAAATGCGACCTGATGACCAACATGGTGTTCGAGTTTACCGACACCCAGGGCGTGATGGGGATGCACTATGCCCGTCATGACGGCGAAGCGGAAGACGTTGCCGTGGCGCTGAACGAGCAGTACCAGCCGCGTTTCGCGGGCGACGACCTGCCGTCTAACCCGGTGGCCTGTGCGGTGGCGATTGCCGACAAGATGGATACCCTGGCGGGTATTTTCGGCATTGGCCAGCATCCGAAAGGCGATAAAGACCCGTTTGCGCTGCGCCGTGCCGCGCTCGGTGTGCTGCGCATTATTGTTGAGAAAAACCTGCCGCTCGATCTGCAAACCCTGACCGAAGAAGCGGTGCGTTTGTATGGCAGCAAGCTGTCCAACGCTAACGTGGTAGATGATGTCATCGACTTTATGCTGGGCCGTTTCCGCGCCTGGTATCAGGAAGAAGGCCACAGCGTGGATACCATCCAGGCGGTGTTGGCACGTCGCCCGACCAAACCGGCGGATTTCGATGCCCGCATGAAGGCGGTATCACATTTCCGTACCCTGGAAGCGGCTTCAGCGCTGGCGGCAGCCAACAAGCGCGTATCGAATATTCTGGCTAAATCCACCGAAACGCTGCATGACCATGTGCGCGCTTCAGTCTTAAAAGAGCCGGAAGAACTCGAACTGGCGCGTCAGTTAGTTATCCTGCGCGACAAGCTGGAACCTGCCTTTGCGAAGGGCGAATACCAGCAGGCGCTGGTTGAACTGGCCGCCCTGCGCGCGCCGGTCGATGCGTTCTTCGATAAAGTAATGGTGATGGCAGAGGATCAGGAACTGCGCGTTAACCGCCTGACGCTGTTGTCTAAGCTGCGCGAGTTGTTCCTGCAGGTAGCGGATATTTCACTGCTGCAGTAACGGTTGCTGTAATAAATAAAAACCCGCTATTGATGGCGGGTTTTTATTTTTGACGTTATCTTAAAAGAAGTGCATTTATTAAAAATAGCCGTTCTGTTAATGGTTCTGCTAATTATACGCAAGAGAAACATCAGTATTATCACTATCGGGTGCTCAAGGCTATTTAGCCGGAGCATGACGCAATGGTTAGGTAGACAAAAGCCCCGTAATTAAATCCATTTAATTAACGGGGCCACAATCACAACCAAACAGTATGATTGTAGCCCCTTCCAACGAAGGAGGCAATTATGCCTGTAAAGCATAAATACACATTTTTAAGTGTATTAGTCATATGTGTAACCCTTCTCTGTTTTATCTGGATAGTGCAGGATCGCCTTTGTGAATTCAGCATTAAACAGCAAAACAGTGAATTACGGGCAGTGCTTGCCTGCGAAGCAGGGAGGTAAAGCAATGCGGGGGAGAAATCTCCCGCATTTCAGTCAACTGGTGGGTTGGGCCTGAAGGCACCCAAACTTATTCCTGAACATCCTTTCAGCTATTATCTGAAAACTATTTTATTTATCTAAAACACCGGCGTTATTAACGGTTCCGTTAATTATCTGCGATATAAAAATCATTACTATAACGCTCGGGTGCTCAAGGCTATTTAGCTGGAGCATGACGCAATGGTTAGGTAGACGAAAGCCCCGTCATTAAATCCATTTAATTAACGGGGCCGCAATCCCACCTAGACAGTTGGATTGTAGCCCCTTCAACCGAAGGAGGCAATTATGCCTGTAAAGTATAAATACACATTTCTTTGTGTATTAGTCGCATGCGTAACGCTGCTTTGTTTTATCTGGATGGTGAAAGATCGTTTATGTGAATTCACGCTTAAAGAACAAAACAGCGAATTACGGGCGGTCCTTGCTTACGAAGCAGGGAGGTAATTGCGATGCGGGGGAGTGATCTCCCGCATTTCAGTCAACTGGAAAGATGGGGCCTGAAGGCACCCGCGCTTACCCTTAAAACACACAACCCCCGTCTTATACGGGGGTTGTCACGACCAGGAAAACCTAAAGGATACAGAGCAATAAAATTATTCCATCAACTGCTTACTGAGCATCGGGTTCGCCTGAATCAGGCGCATCAGCTTCAGTTCGGTGCTGGAGGGTTTTACGCGTTTTGATTCCCATTCATGCACCATGGCAACACTCACGCCCATCACCCGGGCCAGGTCATCAATTTTCAAACCGGTACTCTTTCGCAGTTGCTCAAACTCGGAAAAAGCAGACGGTTTATGGGTCAGGGTCACTTTTTGTGAATCATCTTTAAAAACAATCTGCTCAAGGCTGCTGAGCAACTCAACCATTGGATCTTTATATTCCATTGAGAACTCCTCATAAATCACACTGCGGGATCGTGAACGCTAAGAAGCACATTAAGAATAGTCCCTAAATACAATCAGGGATGGTTGCGTTGGTGATTAATCGCGCGATTAGATTTTTTTAAGCGGTAAATTGCGGCAGTTTCCAGGGTAACCTGCTCATAAATAACAGCAATTAAGTTTAAGAAAATTTATATCTTTAGGTAGAAATAATGGGTATATCCTCTCCGGGGTCTCGATCAAGCCTGCCGGGAGGATCACCGACAGGCTCGGCGCTTACGCAGCGCGTTCAATCACCATTAATAATTGCCCCGCCTGCACCTGATTTCCCTGCTGGCGCTGGAAAGTGCGGATCGTTCCGGCAACCGGCGCGGTAATCGGGATCTCCATTTTCATGGATTCGAGAATTCCGATCAATTGACCTTCCGCAACCTGTTCTCCCGGTTTCACCAGCCATTGCCACACGCTGCCTGCTACCAGGCTTTCGACGCCGCAACAGCTTTCAGGAATAGCCTCATCGCTGTCATTCTGCGATTCCAGTTCACTTTCAAAAGTGAACTGGCCATCAGCACGCCAGCGGGCCAGTTCCTCATCAAAGGCTTTCTGGCGCTTATCCTGGAAAGCGGCAATATCTGCTGCGTCCTGCTCCAGCATCTGTCGCCAGTCGCTCAGGCTGAACTCGCCCTGTTCGATACGCAAGGGATGGTCGCCCCACGGGAAGCGCTCGCGCAGTGTTATTAATTCCTCATGGCTGACCGGATAAAAGCGGATCTGGTCGAAAAAGCGCAGCAGCCACGGCTGGGTAAAGGCGTCCGTTCTACGGTCGCGATTCCACATCTGAAGGGTACGCCCCACAAACTGATAGCCGCCGGGCCCTTCCATTCCATAGACGCATAAATAGGCACCCCCGATGCCTACCGAGTTTTCCGCCGTCCAGGTTCGCGCCGGGTTGTATTTGGTGGTCACCAGTCGATGGCGCGGATCGATGGGCGTGGCGACTGGCGCGCCAAGATACACATCACCTAAACCCATCACCAGGTACGAGGCGTCAAACACAATCTCTTTAACCTGCTCGACGCTATCCAGCCCGTTGATTCGGCGGATAAATTCGATATTACTCGGGCACCACGGCGCACCGGGACGTACCGATTGGGTGTAGCGAGTAATCGCCTCGCGGCAGGCGGCGTCGTCCCAGCTGAGCGGCAGCCAGACGGTGCGCGACGGCACGCTGGCGTTACGCAGATCCCGCAACTGGAGATCGGCATCCCTGATAAGTGCGATCAATGTATCGCGCGGGCATTGCATCGGATCGAAATGGATCTGTAAGGAGCGGATCCCCGGCGTCATCTCCAGTCTTCCGGCGATCGCCATCGCGTCGATCTGTTGCATCAGCGCATGCACCCGAAAGCGTAGGGCGATATCCAGGCGCTGCTCGCCATATTCCACCAGCAGAAAACGGTCGCCTGCCGCCCGAACGGTTATCGCAGGCATACCGTTACGGGCATCATCGCGCCATAAAATTGGCGATGGCAGGGCATCGAGCGCAACGTCACCCGATGCGCTGGCGGTTTGCTGGGTGCTGTCAGCCTCTTCCAGCGTGACCGGCGCGAACGAAATCGTATCCCCCGCTTTTAACTGGCCCAGCTTCCACAAATCCTGATGAATGACCGTGGCCGGGCAGACAAAACCGCCCAGCGACGGGCCATCCGGACCCAGGATAACCGGCATATCGCCGGTAAAATCCACCGTGCCGAAGGCGTAGGCGTTATCGTGGATGTTGGATGGATGCATTCCCGCCTCGCCGCCGTCCGGGCGCGCCCAGGTGGGTTTTGGGCCTATCAGACGGATGCCGGTGCGGCTGGAGTTGTAATGCACCTGCCAGCGGGCCGCAAAAAATTCTGCTATATCCTTGTCGGTAAAGAATTCCGGCGCACCATGCGGGCCGTAAATTACTCGCAACTGCCAGTGGCTGGAGATAATCGGCCAGGCATCGGCGGGCAGCGTGGCGTCAGGGCGGATTTCCGGTGCGGCGAGGTGAATAACATCGCCCGCGCGCAGCGCCCGTCCGGCATGGCCGCCGAATTTCCCCAGCGTAAAGGTACTGCGGCTGCCCAGATAATGCGGGCAATCCAGCCCACCGGCAATCAGCAGATAGCTGCGACAGCCTGCGCCCTGTACCGCGCCGAGTTTGAGGGTCTGGCCTGCCAGAACGCTAATCACCTGGCGCATGGCGATGGGCGCATCGTCAAGCGTGGCGTCAATATCCGCGCCGGTCAGCGCGATAGAGCAATCCTGGTTAACGCGCAGCATCGGCCCGCGCAGGGTGATTTCCAGTCCGGCGGCGTCGCGTGGGTTCTGCAACAACTGATTGCCCCGCTCAAACGCCAGGCTGTCGAACGGGCCGGAGGGCGGAACACCAACGTCCCAGTAGCCCACGCGCCCCGGTAAATCCTGAATCGTGGTCATCGTGCCGCCGCTCAGCACATCCAGGGTGGCGGGTTGCCAGCAGACTTCGCCTAAGGTGGCGGTAATCACCTTGCCTTGCTGAACCTGTGGCAGGGTCAGCAAATGGCGCAGCCACTTCAGGTTGGTTTCGATGCCGTAAAGCCGGGTGTGATCCAGCGCGCTTTGCAGCGCTGCTAACGCCTGTGTACGGCTATCGGCATGGACGATGACTTTCGCCAGCATCGGATCGTAAATCGCCGAGACCTCGCAGCCGCCGGAAATCCAGCTATCGATGCGCAGTTGCGCCGATTCCACCCGTTCCGGGAAAATCACTTCGCTGAGCAATCCGGCCACCGGCTGGAAATTTTTCGCCGGATCCTCGGCATACAGACGCACCTGAATAGCGTGGCCCTGCGGCGTAGTCGCTAAAGAAGCCAGCGCAGGCAGCGTTTGTGCGCCTAACTCGACCATCCAACGGACAATATCCACGCCGTAGACCATCTCGGTGACGCCGTGCTCCACCTGCAAGCGGGTATTCACTTCCAGAAACCAGAACTGCTCAGACACATCGTCGTAGACGTATTCCACGGTGCCGGCGCTGCGATAATTTACCGCCTGGCACAGGCGGATCGCGGTGTCGTGCAGTGCACGACGGTTGACGTCAGAGAGGCGCGGCGCTGGGGTTTCTTCAATGACTTTCTGATTACGCCGCTGGGCCGAGCAGTCGCGTTCGCCCAGCGCGATAACGTTGCCGCTGCCGTCGCCGAAGACCTGAACTTCGATATGCCGCGCCCGGGCGATAAATTTCTCTAAAAAAACGCCATCGTCGGCGAAATTGTTGCCTGCCAGACGTTTGACGCGGGTAAAAGCCTCGTTGAGCGCCGCCGCATCGTTGCAGCGCTGCATCCCTATGCCGCCACCGCCCGCCGTACTTTTCAGCATCACCGGATAACCGATTTTCTCTGCCGCTTCCTGCGCGGCTTCCGGCGTGGTCAGCAGGCTGCTGCCGGGTAATAGCGGCACCTGGTTTTGCTCCGCCAGCTCACGGGCCCGGTGCTTCAGGCCAAAGGCCGCCATTTGTTCGGTCGTCGGGCCGAGAAACACCACGCCTTCACGCTCGCAGCGCTCAACAAAGCTGGCGTTTTCGCTTAAAAATCCGTAACCCGGATGCACCGCCTGTGCGCCGTTTTCGTGCATGATGGCGAACAATTTGTCCTGATTGAGATAGGTTTCCCGGACGTTGCCGTCACCCAGCGACACGGCAACATCCGCCTGGCGAACGTGCTCGGCGTGTTTATCCGCTTCGGCATACACGGCAATGGCGGTGATGCCCATTTGCTTCAGGGTGCGGATGATGCGCACCGCAATCGCGCCACGGTTGGCGATAAGAATTCGAGTTAACATAACCGGCTCTCCGGCGGGCAGGTCGTCCTGCGTTATTGATAGCGCTGAGTTGCGGGCCGTCCCGCAGCGCCGGATCACCACACCGTGACGGCGATGGGCGTCGGGTTATACCCGTTGCAGGGGTTGTTGAGCTGTGGGCAGTTGGAGATCAATACCAGAACGTTCATTTTGGCGACCATTTCGACGTATTTCCCCGGTGCGGAGATGCCATCGGCAAAACACAGCCCGCCATCCTGAGTCACCGGTACATTCATAAAGAAATTGATGTTGTGGGTGATATCGCGGCGCGTCAGGCCGAACGCCGGGTGTTCGGCAATCGCCAGCATCCACGAGTCGCGGCAGGCGTGCATATGGCGCTTTTCCAGGTCGTAGCGCACGGTGTTGCTTTCGGTGGCGCAGGCGCCGCCCAGGGTATCGTGGCGGCCACAGGTATCGGCGACGATCTCCAGCATTGGGCGGTCGTCGCTGGAGCGCAGTACCGTGCCGGTGGTCAAAAACACGTTGCCCTGGCCGCGTATCGTGTCCGACATGCTGTAGCGTTCCGCGATGTCATCGGCATTGAAAAACAACGTATCCGCCGCCTGATTGCCTTCCAGATCGGTAATGCGCAGGGTTTGCCCTTCAGTGATGTTATACAGCCAGTAATCCCCGGCCTTGACGGTGGCGTGGTACGCCGCGTCCGCCGGGTTGCGCGCGCTTTCGGTCAGCATGAGCAGGCTCCTTCACTCAGATGATAAAGATGGTTGTTGCGCAGCCCGCGCTGGTTTTCGGCACGTTCGAGGCAGTGAGCGGGAAGGGGCTTACGTTCGCCGTCGAGGCGGATGCCCAGTGGCGGGCGCGGATACGCCATCGCGTGGCTTAACGGATGTGGGCAAGTGTGTAAGACGACCAGCGTATCCATCGCGAAACGCAGAGTGACGCTCGCGCCCGCTGCGCCCTGGCGCACCAGTTCCAGCTTGCCGTCATCGTTAGCGGCGACGTGGGCGAACAGGTTCAGGCAGGCTGCCATATCGCGTTTGCCGAGGCCGTATTTCGCCAGTTCCACCAGAAAACTGTCGTAGCCATTCTGGTGGCGATCGTTACGCGCCTGCTGGTAATCACGCGCGCCGAATTGTTTTTCAGTCAGCGCAGCGTTGGCGGTGCCGCAGACCGACTCATGCCAGCCGAAGCTGTCCTGTTCGATACCGCAAAAAATCCGTCCCATATCCGAGTAAAGACAGTGGCCCGCCGTCAGCCGAAAGGTGTGCTGGCATTTCAGGGTATCGGGCGCGTTATAGCGCTCCAGCAAGTTTTCCGGGTTATAAAACAGCACGCCTGCGTTTACCCCGCCCGCCAGGTCGGTCAGGGTCAGGGCGGTGCCCTGGCGCATCATCAGCGACCAGTGGCTGCCCGCTGGTAATTCGGTTTGATAAGCGTTCATCATGGCTCCTTGTTAATGGCCAAACAGCGCGGCGGGCTGTTCGGTGAGGGGATACTGGGCGTCAGGGAACAGCGGCGTCACGCTGCCTGCGGGTTTACGATCCAGTGGAATGTCGTAAGTGATGCTCGCGCCGTACGCTTCTGGTGCCTGCGGGTCGTGGCGCACTTTGTCGAATACCCACAGCCGCGAACCCAGCGAAAATCCCTCTTTCAAATCGTGAGTGATCATAAAAATGGTCAGCTTGTGGCGTTCCCACAGCGAGCTAATCAGCACGTGCATCTCTGCGCGGATGCCAGGGTCCAGCGCGCCGAACGGCTCGTCGAGCAGCAAAATGCGCGGCTGTTTCATCAGCGCCTGCGCTAGCGCCAGGCGCTGCTGCATCCCGCCGGAGAGCTGATGCGGGTATTTATCCTGCGCGCCCAGCAGCCCGACCTGCTTCAGCATCACGCGCGCCTGTTCGCGGATAGCGGCGCGTTTGCGGCCCCAGACGCGGCCTAACCATCGCGCCTGGCTAAACTCTTCCGCCAGCATCACGTTTTCAATCACGGTCAGATGCGGGAATACCGAGTAGCGTTGGAACACGATGCCGCGCTGGGCGTCGGGCTCCTGGGCCAGCGGCTGGCCGTCGAGCAAAAAGGTCCCTTTGGACGGGGATTCGGTGCCGAGCAGCATTTTCAGGAAGGTAGTTTTACCGCAGCCGGACGCGCCGACGATGGTGACAAATTCTCCCTCTTCAACGCTGACGTTCAGCCGCTCCAGTACCACCTGCTTGTCGTACTCTTTCCCGACGTTTTTCAGTTCTAATAAAGGCATAGCGGCTCCTTAACGGGCGTAGTACCAGGGGAAACAACGGCGGTTCACGACCCGCAGCAGCAAATCGAGGGCGAAGGCGAGCAGGGTTATCCAGGCGACGTAGGGCAAAATCACGTCCATCGCCATGTAGCGGCGCATCAGGAAGATGCGATAACCCAGCCCTTCAGTGGCGGCAATGGCTTCCGCAGCAATCAAAAACAGCCACGCCGAGCACAGCGACAGGCGTACGGCATCAATCAGGCGCGGCAATAGCTGCGGCAGAAACACCCGCCACAGGATTTGCCCGCTGTGCCCGCCCAGCGTCTGAGCTTTGATCAACTGTTCGTGAGGAATGGCCATCGCCTGAAGCTGCAAATCGCGGATGATAAACGGCGTAATGCCAATCACGATCAGCACCACTTTCGACACTTCCCCCAGGCCAAAGCAGATAAACAAAATCGGCAGAATGGCCAGCGGTGGGATCAGCGCCAGGGTGGTGATCAGCGGGGACAAAAAGGCGCGTACCGCAGGCAATGCGCCGCAAAACAGGCCGAAGGTCAGGGCGATAGCCGCGCTGAGCACCGCGCCGCTCAGCAGACGCAGCAGGCTAGCGGCAGTATCGGTCCACAGCAGATATTCCCCACTGCGCGGG
This sequence comes from Atlantibacter sp., assembly GCF_032062175.1. Taxonomy (NCBI): domain Bacteria; kingdom Pseudomonadati; phylum Pseudomonadota; class Gammaproteobacteria; order Enterobacterales; family Enterobacteriaceae; genus Atlantibacter; species Atlantibacter sp. The sequence goes on along the minus strand of NZ_DAMBQK010000013.1, from coordinate 93,599 downwards.
CTGGGGGTAAACGCCATCCGGTCAATGGCGCTGAACATGGCGTCAAAACCGGGCAGCAGTTTATCGGCGCTGTTGGCGGCCAGTCGCGCGTCGGAGGCGATTAGATAGACAAACAGCATCGCCAGTAGCGGAAGGGCGCCCAGCAGCACCCGGCTCATCGGCTGCGGTTGAAGGTTGATGATTTTGCGCATGGGACGCCTCCGTGATTACAGTTGGTTATTGGCCGCGAGGCGGACAAACTGGTCGCTAAAACGTAATTTGACGTTCTGGCTGTCGCCCCAGACGCCCGCAGGCGTTTCAATGCCCACCACGTCGGCGGACGGCGCGGCTTCGCCCAGTAGGCCGTGGGAAAACGAGAACTCCGCGACTTTCTGCATAGTTGTTTTCAATTGCGGGCTGCTGGTGAAAGCCAGCGCCAGCTGCGGCGTGGTGAACAGGTGGGTGGCGGCCAGTTGTGCATCGAAACCTTCCAGCGTGGTGCCCGCCGCTTCGCCCATTTGAGTACGCGCCGCTTTGGCGGTTTCGCCGTCGCCCTGTAGGGTTTTCAGGGTTTCAAACCACGCGCCGGTCAGCGCTTTGCCCAGCTCCGGGTGTTTTTTCAGCGTGGCGGTGTTAACCACCAGCAGGTCGAGGATTTCGCCGGGGATTTGCGCCGAGGTGAACAGGGTTTTCGCGCCCGGCTGTTTTTGCGCTTCAGCCAGCAAGGGGTTCCAGGTGACGATGGTTTTAACGTCCGGCGTGGTGAAGGCAGACACCAGATCCGCATCCGCCGTATTGACCACCTTGATATCTTTTTCGCTCAGGCCCGCGGTTTCCAGCGCCCGCGCCAGCAGATAGTGAGAAACGGAAAGCTCCACCAGATTGACCGGCTGGCCTTTCAGCGCCGCGACGCTATCGGCGGATTTGGCCAGGATGCCGTCGTTGCCGTTGGAGTAGTCGCCGATAATCAGCGCGGTGGAGTCCACGCCGCCGCTGGCGGGCAGGGTCAGCGCATCCATATTGGTCATGGTGCAGCCGTCGAATCCGCCTGTGGTGTACTGGTTCACGGATTCGATATAGTCGTTGACCTGCACAAACTGGATATCAATGTTGTATTTGTCGGCCCATTTTTTGATGATGCCGCCCTGTTGGGCGTAGTCCCAGGGCATCCATCCGGCATAAATCGACCAGCAGAGTTTGAAGGCGGGTTTTGCCGCAGCGGCGGTGGCGCTAAACAGGACCAGCGCGGCGAGCAGAATTCCTTTATGGCGGGCTTTAAGCATGATGGTTCCTCTGACGTTGACGGAATAAGCAGGAGGGCGCGAACCAGTCGCGTATCCTCCCGGGCTTTTGTCCCGCCGTGTAACCGCCAGAGGGCGGTCGATCGCTCTCGGACCAGCGTCTTGCGACCGGAACCCTAGCGATCCATTTCCAGATTGTCTGGCGACGGCGGCGTACCGCCTGTCCCCCCTGCATAGTCAGCAGAGCAAGATGAATGCCAGTTTCGGTAAATCGTTAAAAAACTGTTGCGGTACAATAGGCTGCGTGATTTCGCGCTCACGGTGGCATAAAAACTGCTGCGTCATCACGGTGCAACACGACACCCAACAGCGCACCGCCATGAAGCAGCGGGCAAAGAGTTTGTGTTATGGGGGTATCATGCGGGGCGTGACTGCACTATCCTTGTCAACGTTGAAGGCATACGGGTTGTCGTGTGCGTATTTTTGGGTGAAGGAGTTTAAAGATGGCGACAGGTAAGTCCTGCTCTCGCTGGTTTGCGCCTTTGGCGGCGTTACTGATGGTGGTCAGCCTGAGCGGTTGCTTCGATAAAGAGGGCGATCAACGCAAAGCGTTTATCGATTTTCTGCAAAATACGGTGATGCGCAGCGGCGAACGTTTGCCGACGCTGACGGCGGATCAGAAAAAGCAATTCGGGCCGTTTGTCTCGGATTACGCCATTATTTATGGTTATTCCCAACAGGTTAATCAGGCTATGGATGCCGGTATTCGTCCGGTGGTCGATAGCGTCAACGCCATCCGCGTTCCGCAGGATTACATGACCCAAAGCAACCCGCTGCGCCAGGCTAACGGCTCGCTGGGCGTGCTGAGCCAGCAGTTGCAGAACGCAAAAATGCAGGCCGACAGCTCTAAATCTTCGCTTAAACAAGCGGATGATTTAAAACCGGTTTATGACAAAGCATACGAAAAAGTCGTGACTAACCCGGCCAATGCGCTGCAACCACTGATCCCGGCGGCGCAGACCTTTACCCAGCAACTGGTGCAGGTGGGCGATTTCATCGGCCAGCAGGGTACTCAGGTGAGCTTTGTAGCGAACGGGATCCAGTTCCCGACCTCGCAGCAGGCAAGCCAATACAATCAGTTGATTGGGCCGCTGGCTGCGCAGCATCAGGCGTTTAATCAGGCCTATTCCGCCGTGGTTAACTCGCTGCAATAATCATTCTGCTTCCTCGCACATCCCGTGTGAGGAAGCTTTTTTTTGCCCCGATTTCGAAACTGGTGTGCATTTCCTGTCGGTTTGTACCTATTTAACCGGTACAGGTTTCATTCTCACGCCACGCTTGTTATAACTCTTCTACTGAAAGCAATAAAAAAACGCACCTCTACCCTAACAAAAGCGTAAGGACATCCCATGTCTGAAATTCGGCAACGCACCGTGGAAAATATGCAAAAGTTTTCCAGAGCGATGATCGGGGCAGTATTATTTTTACCGGTAATCGGTTTAATTCTCGCACTCAGTTCGGTATTAACCAATCCCTCTCTAATTCCTGATAATAGTGTTATTCATAATATCGGCCAGCTATTAGGCGATACCTTCTGGCCGCTGTTTGGAAATTTAGGTTTATTATTTTGCGTGGGGATCAGTTACGGCCTCGCGAAAGATAAAAAAACCGAAGTCGCCCTGGTGGCGGTGATGTGTTTTATTATGTTTTTGGGCGCTAACCATTCGTGGCTGGAATTAACCCATCGGGTCGCGGACACCATCAACGGCGAATATTACGGCACCGGGCAAACGCGGTTGCTGGGTTTTGTGGTGGTGGATATGGGGGTATTCCTCGGCATTATTCTGGGCTGCACCATCGCGTGGGTTCACAATAAAGTGTCACAGATTGAATTACCCGGCGCGCTCTCTATGTACGGCGGGGCGAAATTAACCCTGATTGCCATGACCCCCGTGGTACTGCTTTACGCTATCGCCTTCACCACCATCTGGCCGGTAATGACCCACGGCATTACCGCGCTGACCGGCTTTATGAAAAACGCCGGTGTGGCGGGCGTGTTCGTCTATGGTTTCTTCGAGAAATTCCTGATCCCGACCGGGCTGCATCACTTTGTCTGGTCGCCATTCCAGTTAACCCAGATTGGCGGCACCCTCACGGTGGACGGGCAGACGGTCTCCGGCACTCAGGCGATTTTCCTGGCCTATATGCGCCACCCGGATTTAACGCCGATGATGAACGACGCGCTGCGCTTTTCCCAGCAGGGAATGACCACAATCTTCGGTCTCTCCGGCGCGGCGCTGGCGTTCTATCACACCGCCAGTCCGGCGAAAAAGATGATGGCGAAGGCGATTTTATTGCCGGCGATTATTACCTCAATTTTAACCGGCATTACCGAGCCGATTGAATTCACCTTCTTGTTTGTCTCTCCGCTGCTGTGGGTGATCCACGCCACATTAACGGCGGCATCCCAGGCGATCTGCGATCTGTTTAGCGTCCGTCCGTGGGGTGCGTCCGGGTTAATTGAATTTGTGATTTATAACCTGCCGCTACCGGTGGCATTAACCCGCTGGCCTTTATATATCGTGATCGGCATCGGGCAATTCGCCGCCTATTACGTCATATTCCGCACCCTGGTGGTGAAACTGAATCTGAAAACTCCGGGCCGTGAAGATGACGACGAAGTGAAGCTGTACAGCAAGCAGGATTACCAGGCGAAGAATAAACAAAAAAATAAAGATATGACCGATGAGATTATTAAAGGTCTGGGTGGCCGGGAAAATATTCTCTCCGTAGATAACTGCTTCACGCGTTTACGCGTGGAAGTAAAAGATATAACGCAGGTCAATGACGCAACCCTTAAATCAACCGGGGCCAACGGCGTCGTGCGAAATAATAATGAAGTACAGGTAATTTATGGCGTGAGAGTAGGGCAGATCCGCTCACGAGTGGACGTCTGGCTCGCGCAAACACCAACCGGGAGTAACGTATGAAACTAGCAGTATTAGGTGGCGGCGGCGTTCGTTCGGCATTTTTAGCCAAATCCCTGGCGTTCAATGCTCATCGCATCAATCTTAAAGAAGTCGTTTTCCTGGACAGCTCTGAAGAGAATCTGGCGTTGTTCGGCGAACTGGCGCGCTATGTGTTTACCACCATTCGCCCGGATATTGATTTCAAACTGACGCATGACCCGCTGGTGGCGCTGAAAGACGCTAATTACATCATCACCACGCTGCGGGTCGGCGGCGATGAAAGCCGCATTCGCGATGAGCGTATCGCATTGAACTTTAATACTTTAGGCCAGGAAACTACCGGCGCAGGCGGCTTTGCTATGGCGCTGCGTTCGGTGCCTGCAATCCTGGACTACTGCCATCTGATTGAAGAGCACGCGGCCAATGACGCGATCCTGTTTAACTTTACCAACCCGTCAGGGCTGGTGACGGAAGCGATTGTGAAGTCCGGTTTTAAGCGCCGCGTTTACGGGATTTGCGATGCGCCCTCGGAACTGATCCGCGAGCTACCGGCGCTGCTGGGCTGTGAAGAGCGCGATCTGCGCGTGGAATGCTACGGCCTGAACCATTTCTCATGGTTCACCAACATCACGGTAAACGGCGAATCGGTGACTGAAAAACTGGTCAACATGCCGGAGTTGTATGCCCGTACCGCGATGCAATATTTCTCGCCGGAGCTGGTGCGTCTGTGCGACAACCAGTTGCTGAACGAATATCTCTATTACTACTACTACAAAGAAGAAGCGCTGGCGGCGATTCAGGCGTCTGGCGAGACGCGTGGTGAACAGATCGCCCGCATCAACAGGGAAATGCGTGAAGAGTTGTCCGGTATTAATGTCAAAGCCGAACCGCAACGCGCCTTTAGCGTGTGGATGCGCCACTATTTACGCCGTGAAAACAGCTACATGCAAAATGAGTCGCAGCAGGAAAAATTCCACACCAGGGAACCGCTTACGCTGCAACAGTTCATTGAAGAACCGGATACCGGCGGCTATGCAGGCGTGGCGCTGGACATCCTCGAAGCGGTCAACAGCCAGGATACCAAACGCATCGTGGTGTCGATCCCGAATAACGGCACTCTCGACTTCCTGCGCCCGGATGATGTGATTGAAATTAGCTGCGACCTGAGCAAAGACGGGTTAAAACCGGTCACGCCAGCCCATGTGCCGCAGGCGCAGAAGAATATGATTGCCTGCGTGAAGGAGTACGAGCGGCTGGGTGTGGAAGCGATCCTTACCGGCGATCGCAGCCTGGCGGTGCGGGCGCTAATGGCGCATCCGCTGATCGGCTCCTGGAGTCTGGCGGAAAAACTGGTTCATGCCTACATCGATGAACCGAACAAGGCCTGATAATAAAGGGGCGTTAAGCCCCTTTATTTTGCCGGTTAAACCACAGCTTCAACAAATGTTCAAAACCTAAAATACAGTAACCGAAAAACGGATTGGACCAGTAAATATCATCATCGTACTTTTGCGGGTCGTGGATAATAAACGCGGTATCTGCCTGGGTTGCCAGCGGGCTTTGATAATCCCCGGTAAAACAGACGATATTGATATTTTTATTTTCCAGCGCTTTGAGCCAGTTTAATGCCGAGCTGCTGCGCCCGGATTTGGATATTATCCAGATGGAGTCGAATTTAGCCGCGGTCTTTTGTTCGAGGATCTCATAATCGGGCCACAGCGCCAGGCTGGCATTCACGCCGGTAACCAGAAACTTATTATAAATATACTGGGCGATAAGCTGAGAAAATCCGCTGCCGTGGATAAGGATTTTTTCGTGTTTCAGGCCCTGAAGCAGCATATCAAGCGACTCGGCGGGCTGGATGTTCATAAAGTCGACATCATTGGTAACATCCCGGCGCGGCATTGTAATATTGAATTTGATGAAATAAACCATTTCCAGCCAGCCGCTAAATTTTAGCTTTTTAGCCAGCCGGACTAAGGTTGAGGGGTTGCTGTAACATTTTTCTGCCACGCTGCGCACCCCTTCTTTCAGGCATAACTCAGGGTTTTCCTGAATGTAATTCAGTACCAGTAATTCGGTGCGGGTGAATTTAATATCACGAAATAAATTTTGGATGTCCATTAGGCGCTCCCGATAATCCTCAAAACTTTATCACAATACGGGGCGGCGAGGCATAACGCTTAAAGGAAATAACCTCACATGGCGAAGACGACAGGGGTGTTAATTCTGGTTTTCTTTTTATGGGGAACCATAACCGCAATCAATAGTACCTTACCGCTCTATTTTTTAGATTATTTCCAGTTAACCTGGCAACAGGCCATCAGCATGAACACGCTGTTTTACCTGGCGCCGTTTTTGACCTGTTTACCCTGCGGATGGCTGTTATCCCGGATGGGCTATCGGCGCATGCTGTATAGCGCGTTACTGTTAACGGCGGCGGGGGCGGTATTACTGGCGTTCGGCCTGGCGATTTATCAGTTTCGCCTGAGCCAGTGCGCGGTATTTGTGATGGCATCAGGCGTCGCGGCGTTACAGGTGGTGACTAACCCCTATCTGGCGGCGGTCAGCGGGCCGGAACGCCAGGTCAGCCAACTGTCGCTGGCCTCGGCGCTCAATTCGCTCGGCACCACGCTTGCGCCGTTAGCCGTCGCCGTCCTGCTGGCGAACTTCCCGCTTAACAGCACGCTGCATCAGGAGCCGCTGCGCTGGCTTTGGGCGGCGCTGGCGCTGTTTGCGGGACTGATTATCGTGCTGGGCAAAGCCAGCCGCTTGCCCGATGTCACGGTGCGCGTGGCGACGCCGAGTTTCCGCGCGCTGTTTCAGCGCAAGCGGATGGTTTTTCATATCCTGGCATTGTTCATTTACGTGGGCGTTGAGGTGTCGCTGGCGACCAGTACCGCCAATTGGTGGGTACAAACCGGCGGTAAGCGCATCGACCAGGCGATGTCGTTGATGGCGATTTACTGGGGCGGGGCGTTGGTCGGACGCTTCGTGTTTAGCGGCCTGGCACATCGTATCAGCGTGCGGATGGCGACACTGTGCATGACCTGTAGCGCCATGCTGCTGGTGCTGGCGGCAGTGATCCTCAATAACGCCCACGGCGGCTATTTGTTGCTGATAACCGGCTTAGCGAACGCCATTCTCTACCCGGTGATTTTTAGCCAGTTGTTGAAAGACGCAAGGGATCAGGCCGGGCTGGCGTCGGCGCTGGCGATTATGGCAGGAATAGGCGGCGCGGTGCTGCCGTGGTTGCAGGGCGTGTTGATTGACGGGGTGACGCTGCGGTATAGCTTTTTACTGCCGGTGGCGCTGTACGGGCTGTTGACGCTGTGGGCCAGTTTTCTGTGCCCGTCGCCGCGCGTTCAGCCGCTCTCAACCGAAGTGGAAAGCGGCTAAAACACGATTAGCCGTTAAGCACCTGCGGGTTAACGCAGTTCTTTTCGACCTTGCCATTTAACGCGTCGATCAGGTTATCCACTGCGCAGGCCGCCATGTTATAGCGGGTTTCATGGGTGGCGGAACCGATATGCGGTAGCGCCACCACGTTCGGCAGCGTCAGCAACTCGGACTCCACAGGCAGCGGTTCCTGTTCGAACACGTCCAGGCCTGCGGCGTGGATCTCGCCGGCTTTCAGCGCCGCGATCAGGGCTTGTTCATCCACCACCGGGCCACGACCGGCGTTGATAAACACGGCGGAAGATTTCATGGCTTTGAACTGCTTCTCGCCGATCAGATGATGCGTTTCATCGGTCAACGGCAGCACCAGGCAAACGAAATCAGACTCCGCCAGCAGGGTGTCGATATCGCAGTAGCGGGCGTTAAAACGCTCTTCGGCTTCGCTGTGATGACGGCGCGCGTTGTACAGAATCGGCATAGAAAACCCGAAGTGCGCGCGCTGCGCCAGCGCCAGGCCAATGCGGCCCATGCCGATAATGCCCATAGTTTTATGGTGCACATCAATGCCAAACCAGTCTGGTCCGATGCTTTTCTGCCATTCGCCTTTCTTAACGCGCTCCGCCACTTCCACCGCGCGGCGCGCGGTCGCTAATACCAGCGTCATCATGGTATCAGCCACGGTTTCAGTCAGAACGGTCGGGGTGTGCATCAGCGCCACTTTGCGGGCGGTTAACGCGTCGACGTCAAAGTTGTCGTAGCCCACCGAAATGGTTGAGGCGGCGCGCAGTTGCGGCATCTTTTCCAGCAGGGCGGCATCGACGTTCTGGCTGGAGCCCAGCAGGCCCACCGCGTTAGCGAACAGTTCAGCATGCTTCGCCTGGCTTTCCGCATTGATGCTGTCGAGTTCAGTCACCTCAAAGTGGCTTTGCAGGCGGGTTAGCAGGTCATCGGGTAAGGACTTATAGAGAATTACAGACGGCTTCATTCACTCTCTCCGTGGAACGTGTCGGATGTGATGGCAAAACGGGCGGCCTGTCACCGCCCGTTGCCTTTAAGCATGGCGTGCGCCTGCCGGAAGTTTTTGATGATTAGCAGGCTTAACAATCAGAGTAAGCCACACCGAGGCGAAAAGCGCCACACCCATAAAAATGTAGGAAGCGGATGGGCTGCCGGTTGCGCCGTTGAGATAGCCCACAAACCACGAGCCGACGAACGACCCCAGCGCGCCCATACTGTTGATCAGCGCCATTGCGCCGCCCGCCACGTTTTTCGGCAGCATTTCCGGGATAATCGCGAAGAACGGGCCATACGGTGCGTACATCGCGGCCCCGGCGATCACCAGCAGGGTGTAGGAAAGCCAGAAGTTGTTTGCGCCAACCGCCCAGGAGCCGATAAAGGCGAACGCGCCAATTAGCAGCAGCGGCCAGACGAACAGTTTACGGTTCTGCATTTTGTCTGACGCCCAGGAAACCAGGATCATCGCGATAGTGGCGGCCAAATACGGTACGGAAGAGAGCCAGCCCACCTCCACCATGCCCATGTTTTCACTGCCGTTGCGGATAATCGACGGCAGCCACAGTACGAAGCCGTAAACGCCGATGCTCCAGGCGAAATACTGCATACACAGCAACACTACGTTGCGCGAGCGGAAGGCTTCGCTGTAATTGCGTACCGGTTTAATGCCTTTTTGTTCTTCTTCCAGCTGCGCCTGCAAGGCGGCTTTTTCGCTCTCCGCCAACCAGTTCACCTGGTTCGGTTTGTCTTTCACCAGCACCCACCAGCAGAAGGCCCAGATAATTGCCGGGACCCCTTCGATGATGAACATTTCACGCCAGCCGAACGCCTGAATCAGGTAGCCGGAGACCACTGACATCCACAGCACCGTCACCGGGTTACCGAGGATCAGGAAGGTATTGGCACGTGAGCGTTCCGATTTGGTGAACCAATTACTGATGTAAATCAGCATCGCCGGCATCACCGCCGCTTCCACCACCCCGAGGATAAAGCGGATTGCCGCCAGCATCGGAATATTGCTGACCATCCCGGTCAACGACGCGCAGCCGCCCCATAAGATCAGGCAGATGAAAATCAGTTTGCGCACGCTGCGGCGTTGGGCGTACATCGCGCCGGGGATCTGGAAGAAGAAATAGCCGAGGAAAAACAGCGCACCCAGCAGCGATGACACGCCTTTGGTGATGCCGAGATCCTCGTTAATGCCAGCCGCAGACGCAAAGCTGAAGTTGGCGCGATCAAGATAGGCCAGGCTGTAGGTGATAAATATGATGGGCATGATATACAGCCAGCGCTTTGGCGCATTCGTTGGGCTTTTCATAAGCATCTCTCTGTAGTCGTAGGGTAAAAGGCCGATAAATGATTTATGCACACAGCGTCGGTTCGCGTTCGGCCAGTTCGGCGCGGCCAGGTAAGCCTTCGCTGTCCCCCTGCACCTGAATCGCCATTGCGCCGATGGTGTTACCCCGGCGTACCGCGTCGCGAATCGAGAGTCCATCCAGCAAGCCGCTGATCACGCCGACGGCAAAGCCGTCTCCCGCGCCAACGGTGTCCACCACCTGCTCAACGCGGCAGGCGTCCACGCTCCCTTGCTCACCCTGAGCCGTTTTGAACCAGGCGCCATCCGCGCCGGTTTTGATCGCCACGCACTGTACGCCGTGGTCGAGATAAAAGTCGGCAATCGCGTCGGGCTGGCGATAGCCGGTAAGAATTTCGCCTTCTTTGATGCCCGGCAGTACCCAGTTGGCCTGGAACGCCAGCTTGTTGAGCTGTTCCACCATTTGCGCTTCGCTTTTCCACAGCACCGGGCGCAGGTTGGGGTCGAAAGAAATCGTTTTGCCCTGGTTGCGGAACAGCGAAGCCGCATGGTTTAGCAACGCCAGTGACGTTTCGGACAAGGCGGCCGCCACGCCGCTCAGGTGCAAATGGCGCGCTGAGTTAAAGCCGATATAGCCAGCGTCTTCTACCGATAGATGGCTGGCAGCGGAGCCCTTGCGAAAATATTCCACAATGGGATCGGTTCCATTTTCGGCTTTAGATTTCAGTTGAAAACCCGTTGGATAGCGGTCGTCAATCGTTACGGCGCGGGTATCGATGCCCTCACGTTTCAGGCATTCAAGAACGTAGCGGCCATGAGAATCGTTGCCGACGCGGCTGACCCAGCCAACGTTGAAACCGAGGCGGGCCAGGCCCGTCGCTACGTTAAGCTCCGCGCCTGCGACGCGCTTAATGAAGTGTTCGACGTTTTCCAGCGGGCCGGTTTCGGTGGCGACAAACATCGCCATGGCTTCGCCAACGGTGATGATATCCAGAGAGTCAGACATCGCTTAAACCTCGCGTAACAAATTAACGTAATGACGGGTGACCGCCGTGAGATCGTCGCCTTCCAGCGGGAATTCAATCCCACGCGGCGCATCGCCCGGTAGCTGGCCCAGCAGCGCCAGCCAACGCGGCTCGGCATCATCCAGCGCCACCGCATGGAAGCGGGCATGGCGGGATTCAGCGGCTTTGACATGGACATAGCTGACCAGCGGGGCCAGTTTGCTGGCAGCCGCTTCCGGTGATTCGCCGACCCACAGCCAGTTGGCCATATCAAAGGTCAGCGTGACCGGCAGGTTCATCACCGACACGGCGGCCTGGAAGCGCAGCATCGGCGCGAGCTTGCCGTACACGGTTTGATCGTTTTCCACCACCAGCGCGACCGGCGAATCCGCCAGCAGCTCGCGCAACGGTTCGGCAGCCTGATTCGCCTGGAAATTGCCCAGCGACAGTTTCAGCCAGCATGAATTCAGGATCTGCGCCTCTTCCAGCAGGGCGGGGAGGTTAGGATTAAGCGTGCCATCGTCATTAAACAGCGCCTGGGGCGCGGAATAGCAGGCTTTGAGGTGGTGAGACGCGATAGCGGCGGCAAGCGTCGGGAGCGCATTCAGTTCCGGTTCAGACAGTAATTCCCGCCGGATTTCCACGCCGTCTGCACCCGCAGCGGCAATAATCGGCAATAGCGCCTGCTGGCCGCCCAGGGCAGTCACGCGTGAATTCCCGTAGGCCGCGGTGACAACAATAATCGCGTTTTTCATGGTTATTCCTCAGCGACGTTTTTTTCATCGATAAGGAATACGCTAGATGGAACCGGTTCCAAAGAAAAGGCGGGCATGACGAATTTATGATCGCCATCACGAAGCAAATTAACGAGACGTGGAGCCGCGAACGATAAGCTCGCCGGAGAAAACCTGTTCGCGCACGGTGTCGCTGGTGCCTTCAATGCGGCGCACCACCTGCTCCAGCGCGGCGTAACCGATCTGCCAGGTCGGCTGTTTCAGGGTGGTAATGCCGACGCCCGCCAGTTCGGCCCATTCCAGCTCATCGAAACCGAGCAGCCCGATATCGCTGCCCCAGTGCAGGCCGATACGCTTAAGGGAGCGGGCCACCTGGAGCGTCAGTGCGCCGTTGGCAGAAATCACCGCTTTGCGCATCCCGCGCCAGGTCTGGTGAAACTGGCGCAGCGTGTTATCGAGCTTTTCCGCTTCGTGCAGCGGAATTTCAGCGTTTTGCGCCACAATGCCGGGGTAGCGCTGGGCGGTATGCTCAAACGCCTGTAAACGCTCGCGGCGGGTATTCACGGTGCCGAGCGGTTCGCTCAGGAACAGCAGCGCCTCAAAACCCTGGTCGATAAGGTGTTCGGTTGCGGTGGTAGCGGCCTGGGTGTTGTCTAATCCCACCACGTCGCAGGCGAAATCCGGGATTTTACGGTCAATCAGCACCATCGGCAGCGAGGATTGTTGCAGACGGTTTAACCCTTCTTCGCGCATCCCTACAGCGTTCACCACAATGCCTTCCACCTGATAACTGCGCAGCAAATCCAGGTAGTGCAGCTCCTGATCCACTTCGTTATTGGTGTTACAGACCAGCGGCGTAAAGCCTTTTTCGCGGCAGGCGGCTTCAATGCCGCTGAGCACATTCACTGAATAGGGGTTAGTGATATCGGCGATAATCAGCCCGATAAGCCGGGTGCGGCCACGCTTAAGCCCTCGCGCCATCTGGCTGGGATGATAATCGAGAGTGGCGATAGCCTGTTCGATACGCGCCAGCAAGTCGTCGGAAAGCAGGTGCTTTTCGCCGTTTAAGTAACGTGAGACGCTGGTTTTACCGGTTTTCGCCGCTTTGGCTACATCGCTGATGGTTGCGCGCGCCGTGGATCGTGTCATCGCTGCCCCTGTGCCGTTGTGCTACAGACAATCCCTGTTTGCCTCCCGTGAAGGGAGGCAAGGGGGAGGCAACAGTATCACACTTTTTGCGCCGGGCCAGCCAGCGCAGCGGTTTACTGAATCGGAGTCAGGGTGATTTCTACGCGGCGGTTTTGCGCTTTCCCTTCTGCGGTATCGTTGCTGGCAATCGGGTTCGCCGGGCCCATACCGCGGGTCTGGATGCGGTTTGCCGCCACGCCCTGGGTGATTAACGCGCTGGCGACTGAATCCGCACGCTGCTGTGACAGACGCATATTCAGGTCGCTGCCGCCAGTGCTGTCGGTGTAGCCGAGTACGTTAACGGTGGTTTTCGGGTACTCTTTCAGCACCATTGCCACGCCGGTCAGGGTGTTTGCGCCCGCCGGTTTCAGGTTAGCCTGGTTGCTGTCGAAGGTGACGTTATTCGGCATGTTCAGCACGATGTTATCGCCATTTCGCGTCACGCTGACGCCAGTTCCCTGCATTTTGTCGCGCAGTTTAGCTTCCTGCACGTCCATGTAATACCCGACGCCGCCGCCCAGGGCCGCACCGGCCGCTGCGCCAATCAGCGCGCCTTTGCCGCGATCTTTTTTCGAGGAAGAGAGTGCGCCGACGCCTGCGCCGACTAACGTGCCGATCCCCGCGCCGATGCCGGAGCTACCGGCTTCACGCTCGCCGGTATAAGGATTAGTGGTACAGCCAGAAACTGCCAGTGCGCCGCTGATCACAGCCGCAAGAACCATTACGCGTTTTTTCATTATCAAATCCCAATGATTTATTTCGTTGCCACAACCGGGCGTAGCGGTTGATTATGACCTGTGTATCGTTAGAAAATTTTGGGAAGTCGTCTGATTTTGTCAGCGAAAGTAACGATGGGGTCGTCAGAACCCCGATTTTGACCTGCAAACACCGCCAGGAGCTGCTTTGGCCACTACATCGCAAACCACAACCATATTAACCGCCGCCCACTGGGGGCCGATGCGGGTAGAAACCGACGGGCAAACCGTGCTTTCTTCCGGCAGCGCGCTTAACACGCCGCATCACAACTCGCTGCAAACCGCTGTGCCGGATCAGGTGCACAGCAAAACTCGCGTGCGCTATCCGATGGCGCGTAAAGGCTTTCTGGCGAACCCGCAAAGCCCTGAAGGCGTGCGCGGCGATGACGACTATGTGCGCATCAGCTGGGACCAGGCGCTGGCGCTGATTGACGCGCAGCATCACCGCATCCGCGAAACCTGGGGCCCGTCGGCGATTTTCGCCGGCTCCTACGGCTGGCGCTCTAACGGCGTGTTGCACAAAGCCGCGACCCTGTTGCAGCGCTACATGAGCCTGGCGGGGGGCTATACCGGCCATCTCGGGGATTACTCTACCGGTGCCGCGCAGGTGATCATGCCCTACGTGGTGGGTGGTAATGAGGTGTACCAGCAGCAAACCAGTTGGCCGCTGATCCTCGAACACAGCGACGTGGTGGTGATGTGGAGCGCCAACCCGCTCAACACGCTGAAAATCGCCTGGAACGCCAGCGATGAACAGGGTATCGGCTATTTTGAAGCGCTGAAAAACAGCGGCAAACGGCTGATTTGCATTGACCCGATGCGCTCAGAAACCGTGCAGTTCTTTGGCGACCGTATGGAGTGGATTGCCCCGCATATGGGCACCGACGTGGCGATGATGCTGGGCATTGCCCATACGCTGCTGGAAAACGGCTGGCACGACGCGCCGTTCCTGAATAGCTGTACCGAAGGGTTTGACCGCTTCGCGGCCTACCTGGCGGGCGAGCAGGACGGCGTCGCGAAAACCGCCGACTGGGCCGCGCCGATTTGCGGCGTACCGGCGCAGACGCTGCGCGAGCTGGCACAGTTGTTCAGCCAGAGCCGCACCATGCTGATGTCGGGGTGGGGAATGCAGCGCCAGCAATACGGTGAGCAGAAGCACTGGATGCTGGTAACGCTGGCCGCAATGCTCGGGCAAATCGGCACGCCGGGCGGCGGGTTTGGCCTCTCTTATCACTTCGCCAACGGCGGCAACCCGACGCGCCGCGCAGCGGTGCTCGGCTCGATGCAGGGGTCGGTGAAAAATGGCACCGACGCGGTAGAGAAAATCCCGGTGGCGCGCATTGTGGAAGCGCTGGAGCGCCCCGGCGAGGTTTATCAGCATAACGGCGAAGCGCGGCGCTTCCCGGATATCCGCATGATCTGGTGGGCGGGCGGCGGCAACTTCACCCACCATCAGGACACCAACCGCCTGATTAAAGCCTGGCAGACGCCGGAGCTGGTGGTGATTTCCGAATGCTTCTGGACAGCGGCGGCGAAACACGCCGATATCGTGCTGCCCATCACCACCTCGTTTGAACGCAACGATCTCACCATGACCGGCGATTACAGCAACCAGCATCTGGTGCCGATGAAGCAGGTGGTGGCCCCGCAGTATGAGGCCCGCAATGATTTCGACGTGTTCGCCGAGCTGAGCGAGCGCTGGGAACTGGGCGGCGGCGTGCGGTTCAGCGAAGGCAAAAGCGAGCTGCAATGGCTGGCCGAATTTTATGCCATGGCGCAGCAGCGCGGCGCGGCCCAGCAGGTGACGCTGCCGCCGTTTGAGGCATTCTGGGAAGCGAACCAACTGATCGAAATGCCGGAAAGCCCGCAAAACGCCGAATTCATTCGCTTTGCAGCGTTTCGCGCCGATCCGCAGGCCAATCCGTTAAAAACCCCGAGCGGTAAAATTGAGATCTTCTCTCAGCGCATTGCCGATTACGGCTACGCCGACTGTCCGGGGCATCCGAGCTGGCTGGCACCGGACGAATGGCACGGCAACGCCGAACCGGGCCAGTTGCAGCTTCTCTCTGCGCATCCCGCGCACCGGTTGCACAGCCAGCTTAACTACGCGCGGTTGCGTGAGCAGTATGCAGTGGCCGGTCGCGAGCCGTTGACGCTGCACCCGGACGACGCGCGCTCACGTGGCATCGCAGATGGCGATGTGGTGCGGGTGTGGAACGGTCGTGGGCAGGTGCTGGCGGGCGCGGTAGTGGACGACGGGATTAAGCCTGGCGTGATCTGCCTGCATGAAGGGGCGTGGCCGGATCTGGATAAGCAGGCGGGCGGCTTGTGTAAGCACGGCGCGGTTAACGTGCTGACCAAAGATATTCCCACCTCCCAACTGGCTAACGGCTGCGCGGGAAACACAGCCCTGGCGTGGGTGGAGAAATATCAGGGGCCTGCGCTTACCGTGACGGCGTTTGATCCGCCTGCCAGTGCATAATCCAGGTCGGATGTTGGGTTTCTTCCTGCCAGGCGCTGTCTTCAATACCAAAACCGTGGCGGTGGTAAAAATTCACCGCCACGGTGTTTTTCTGGTACACCTCAAGGCTTAACGCGGCATAGTGCCGCTTGGCTTCATTCAATAGCGCGCTGCCGATACCGCGCCCCGCCGCGTGCTGCGCGACAAACAGCGCGCCGACAAACGACGCGTTCATGACGCTGATAAACCCCAGCAACTGCCCATCTTCAAGATAAACCCAGGTATGCGCGTCGGGTAGGTAGCTGTCGCGCACCAACGGCAAACTTTGCTGCCAGTAGAGCGGATCGATAAACGGGTGCGCCGCCGTGGTGCTCGCCAGCCAGACATCCAGCAGCGCAGGCAGATCGGCAGGCTGGCATTCACGGATCATGTCTGATTCTCCGGGTGGCAGATGCAGCCGGTGACATGGTCATTCACCAGCCCGCAGGCCTGCATAAACGAGTAGCAGATGGTGGAACCGACAAACTTAAAGCCGCGCTTTTTGAGCGCTTTGGAGAGCGCGTCCGAGGCGGGCGTGGTGGTGGGGATCTCGCTCATGGCGGCCGCGCGAGTCACCTGTGGGATATGGTCAACAAACGACCAGACGAACGCAGAAAAGGGTTCGCCGTTGGCCTCCATCGCCAGAAAAGCTTTGGCGTTGTTAATAATGGCTTCAATTTTGCCGCGATGGCGAATTATCCCCGCGTCCAGAAGCAACCTGTCGACATCTGCGGCCTGCATCTGCGCGATGGCGGCAGGGTCAAACTGGTGAAAGCAGCGACGATAGTTTTCGCGCTTCTTCAGCACCGTAATCCACGAGAGCC
This sequence comes from Atlantibacter sp., assembly GCF_032062175.1. NCBI lineage: Bacteria > Pseudomonadati > Pseudomonadota > Gammaproteobacteria > Enterobacterales > Enterobacteriaceae > Atlantibacter > Atlantibacter sp. The sequence goes on along the minus strand of NZ_DAMBQK010000013.1, from coordinate 76,677 downwards.
CGGCCTGTTGTCCTTCCAGGCAGATCATCTCAAACAGTTTCTGGCTGTCGGTTTGCGCAATGCCCCACTCGGTATCGTGATACGCAAGATACAGGGGGTCCTGAGTCACCCATCCACAACGCTGCATAAAATATCCCTCTTTTGTTATCACCCTACTTGACGTCTGAGTGAAAAAGACAATAGTTAATTCAGGGCTATACCCTTCGTAATTCAAGCCACAGTTGCGCAAATTATTCGGGTAACCAGCCTTCACTCAGGCAAAAAAATAAAAAACGCCGGATTTTGGCTCTTTCTGGAGTCGCATAATGATGACAACTATAGGTAGTGGCCGCCGCTCGTTAAGCAGTGTGGCGATTTTTGCGTGTTGTATTTATTCACAAGGTGCTTTCGCCTGGCAGCAAGAATATAGCGTTGATGACCCTGAAAGTAATACGTTTGAGCGCTATACCTGGGACAGCGATCACCAACCCGATTACAACGATATTCTGGCGGAACGCCTTAATGCGCCGCTGGATATGGCCTATTCGTCGGGTTTTAATCTGATAACCTCAGCACAGAATAGCTATACCACCCAGCCGTCGACGCTGGGAGTAGGGCTGGCGATCCCGGTTTATAAAAACGTGACCACCGGCCCGGTTGCCTCATGGCACTGGGACGGCAGCACCGCATCGATGTTCAATGAATATGGCGACAGCGTGACGCGTTCAGGCGGCGCAGACCGGCTCTGGCATGCCAGCGTGAGTTCCCTGGGCTGGCGCGTTGATTCGTCATTCGGCTATGTGCGACCGTGGGCGCAGGTGAGTTACAACCAGCAGTACGGCGAAAACGTCTGGAAATCCCAGTCGGGTATGCATGCCGTGCCTGCCGCAAATCAATATGGCAACTGGATGGACGTCACGGTGGGTGCCGATATGCCGTTGAATAAAAATCTCGCGGCCTATGCGTCGTTCTCCCAGTCCGAAGGGATTATGGCGGGGGATATGACGTCCTATAACCTCGGCGTTAATGCGCGGTTCTGAGTAAACACCGCTTTCCAAAAGCGAAGCGGGAATGGAATACAAGGCATTTCATTCCCGCTTCGCGGCAGCTCATTCCGTTCTCACGGCACTTCATGGCGTTTCACCCCCTGGTTTGAAGGGCTTTCGTTAGGCTTACAGGCAGATAACTTTCCCTTTCTGGATGAGATAACTGCCATGAACGCCCTACAAAACCGTACCCGTTGGCTTACCCTCTTCGGCACTATCGTGACCCAGTTTGCGCTGGGTTCTGTCTATACCTGGAGTTTGTTTAACAGCGCGCTCTCCGAAAAGCTGGATGTGCCCATCAGCCAGGTGGCGTTTTCCTTCGGCCTGCTGAGCCTCGGCCTGGCGCTCTCGTCTTCCGTCGCCGGGAAATTGCAGGAGCGTTTCGGCGTGCGGCGCGTGACGATCGCCTCCGGCTTACTGCTCGGTCTGGGTTTTTTCCTTACCGCCCATTCCCACAATCTGATGATGCTGTGGCTGAGCGCCGGGGTGCTGGTCGGCCTGGCGGATGGCGCGGGCTATTTGCTGACGCTCTCTAACTGCGTGAAGTGGTTCCCGGAGCGTAAGGGACTGATCTCCGCGCTGTCTATCGGTGCCTACGGTCTTGGCAGCCTCGGTTTTAAATTTATCGACAGCCACCTGCTGGCCAGCGTCGGCCTGGAACACACCTTTATGATTTGGGGCGCAATCGCTCTGGTGATGGTGGTATTCGGCGCGATGCTGATGACCGATGCCCCGAACCAACCGGTGCAGTCGGTGAACGGCGTCACCAACAATGACTTCACTCTCGCGGAATCCATGCGTAAACCGCAATACTGGATGCTGGCGACCATGTTCCTGACCGCCTGCATGAGCGGTCTGTATGTGATTGGTGTGGCGAAAGATATCGCCCAAAACCTGGTGAATCTGGATGTGGCCTCTGCCGCCAACGCCGTGACGGTGATTTCCATCGCCAACCTTAGCGGCCGCCTGGTGCTGGGCATTCTGTCTGACAAAATGTCGCGGATCCGCGTTATCACCATCGGCCAGGTGATTTCCCTGGTCGGCATGGCCGCGCTGCTGTTTGCGCCGTTGAATGAAATGACCTTCTTCGCCGCTATCGCCTGTGTGGCCTTTAACTTTGGCGGTACCATCACAGTGTACCCGTCGCTGGTTAGCGAGTTCTTCGGTCTGAACAACCTGGCGAAAAACTACGGTGTGATTTATCTGGGGTTCGGTATCGGCAGTATCTGCGGTTCCGCCATCGCCTCGCTGTTCGGCGGCTTCTACGTCACCTTCTGCGTGATCTTCGCGCTGCTGATTGTCTCGCTGGCGTTGTCCACGACCATTCGTCAGCCGCAGCGTCAGATGCTTAAACACGCCCACGCCTGATTTACATAAGGTTATCAAGGCCGCGCTGAACTTAAGCGCGGCTTTTTTACGTCCTCGCCTGGCCCTTGTCCACAAGGAGACGCTTTTGGCAGGAGATGAGAATTCAGTAGCATTAATTTGTAAATTCAGTCCCTGAATGCTAACTCCGCACAACTTTTACTGAACGTTATGGTCTACTAGCCGCGCTCTCACCAGGAATCTTCCCGTTTTGCTGGTGCTTTGTTGGCTATTAGAACTCGACGCCCGGTTACGGGTCAGAGAATTTTGTACCTGTTCCAGGGGCTTTGCATGAAATACCTGAATTCGATGACGCATCAGAAACTGAGTTTTCTGATCGCGGTTTACATCGGCCTGTTTTTAAACTGCGCGGTTTTTGTCCGTCGCTTTGACGGATACGCCCAAAACTTTACCGCCATAAAAGGAATTTCAGCCGTCGTGGAGCTGGTCGGCACGGTATTAGTCACCTTTTTTCTGTTGCGCATTCTTTCGCTGTCAGGGCGGCGCGCATGGAAAGTCCTGACCACATTGATTGTTTTATTCTCGTCCGGCGCCAGCTACTACATGACCTTCCTGAATGTGGTGATTGGCTACGGGATTATCGCCTCGGTGATGACCACGGATATTGATTTGTCCAAAGAGGTGGTCGGCTGGGGGTTCTTCGTCTGGATGGCGCTGGTGAGCGCGGTCCCGCTGTGGCTGATTTGGTTTAACCGCTGTGACGACACGCTGTGGAAACAGCTCACCACGCGCGGCGTTCGTTTACGCAGTGCGGCGGTGGTGATTATGGCGGGCCTGTTGGTGTGGGCACCGATTCGCCTGCTGGATATGCAGCAGAAGAACGTTGAACGCAGCTCTGGCGTGGATATGCCGAGCTATGGCGGCGTTGTGGCGAACTCCTATCTGCCGTCTAACTGGCTGTCGGCGCTGGGGCTGTATGCCTGGGCGCAGGTGGATGAATCCAACGACAACAAATCGCTGATCAACCCGGCCAAGAAGTACAGCTATCAGGCCCCTGCGGATATTGATGACACTTACATGGTGTTTATCATCGGTGAAACCACGCGCTGGGATCATATGGGCATGTTGGGTTACCAACGCGACACCACGCCGAAACTCGCCAAAGAGAAGAATCTGGTTGCTTTCCGGGGTTACTCCTGCGACACCGCCACCAAGCTCTCGCTGCGCTGTATGTTTGTGCGTGAGGGCGGCGCGGAAGACAATCCGCAGCGGACCCTGAAAGAGCAGAACGTGTTTGCCGTGCTGAAACAGCTGGGCTTTAGCGCCGACGTGCTGGCGATGCAGAGCGAGCTGTGGTTCTACAGCAACACCATGGCGGACAACATCGCCTACCGTGAACAGATTGGCGCGGAGCCGCGTAACCGCGGCAAGCAGGTGGACGACATGCTGCTGGTCAACGAGATGCAAAACTCTCTGGCTGGGCACCCGAACGGCAAGCATATGATTATCCTGCATACCAAAGGGTCGCATTATAACTACGTTCAGCGCTATACCCGCGATTACGCGAAGTTCCAGCCGGAATGCATGGGCATCGACAAAGCTTGCAGCAAGCAGCAGCTGGTCAACGCGTTTGATAACACGGTGCTCTACGTCGACAGCTTTATCGATAAAGTGATCGACCAGTTGCGCGATAAGAAAGCGATTGTGTTTTACGCGGCGGATCACGGCGAATCCATCAACGAGAAAGAGCATTTGCACGGCACGCCGCGCAACATCGCGCCGCCGGAGCAGTTCCGCGTGCCGATGATGGTGTGGATGTCTGACAAATATCTGGAGAGCCCGGCACATCAGCGTTCATTCCAGCACCTCAAGCAGCAGGCGGACATGAAAGTGCCGCGCCGCCACGTCGAGCTGTACGACACCATCATGGGTTGCCTGGGCTACACCTCGCCTGATGGCGGCATTAATGAGAACAACAACTGGTGCCACGTCCCGGAAGGGAAGTAAGGTTGCTGGCTTTTCAGCCGATCGGATGGCTTTTTTTGATTAAGGGATTGACGGTTGGGGTGCGCGGCAGTAAGATGCGCCCCGCAATTCGGTGATTGGCGCAGCCTGGTAGCGCACTTCGTTCGGGACGAAGGGGTCGGAGGTTCGAATCCTCTATCACCGACCAAATTTAGAAAAACCCAACCGCAAGGTTGGGTTTTTTG
>NZ_DAMBQK010000013.1:0-72016 GCF_032062175.1 Atlantibacter sp. | reverse complement strand
ATCCTCTATCACCGACCAAATTTAGAAAAACCCAACCGCAAGGTTGGGTTTTTTGTTTTCCGGGGCCAGTGAGGATTTGAACCTCCGGGGGCCAACGTTATTCCTCTTCACCTGACGCACACGTCGCCCGGTTCCGCCCCTGTTCCTTCGACTGATACAGCGCGCGGTCCGCGCCGCGGATCAGCGCCGCCACATCCTGTTCAGAGCCGGTGCCAATAACCGAATAGCAGCCTGCGCTGATGGTCACGATGTGCTCCTCATTATCGGTCGCCGGATGCGGGATTTTTTTATCACTCACCCGACGCACCGCCCGCCAGGCTACTTTAAGCGCATCTTCCGCCGCCGTATTCGGCAGGATAATGGCGAACTCCTCGCCGCCGTAGCGCGCCACCAGATCATCGGTACGCAGCGCTGCCGTTTCCAGCACGTTTCCGGCAATACGTAGACAGGCGTCGCCAGCCACGTGGCCGCAGGCGTCGTTGTAACGTTTAAAGTAGTCAATATCGAGCAGGATCAGCGAAACGGGTTTACCAGTAATCGCTGAATCTGCCAGCGCCTGGAGCAGTGCCGCATCAAATTTCCGGCGGTTAGCCAGGCCGGTGAGGCCATCAACCATCGCCATAGTCTGGAGGGTCTGGTTAATCTTCACCAGATCATCCCTCAGGTGAGACATTTCAAGCTGATCGTCGCTGTTTATCCGCACCTGCCTGAACACCACGCGCCCCATCACCAGCAGCCCGGCAAGCAGCAACACGTTAATCAGCCAGTCGGTGAGGTTGGCTTCAATCCAGTGGCGACGCAGTGCAGAGCGGTCAAAACCCGCGACCACCACCAGCGGGTAGTTTTCGATACGGGCGAAACCATAGACCCGCACTATCCCGTCCAGCGCCGACAGCCAGGTGGCGCTCCCCTGGTCCACGCGCACCAGCTCCCGTTTAAATAGCGGGCTATAAGAGAGGTTCCGGTTGATCACCGTTTCGGTAAACGGGCGGACATACAGCGCGGTGCCGTCCAGCAGCAGTAACGCCAGCAGATCCTTATTGCCCATTTCGAAATAAGCATAAAACTTTTTAAAGTAATCCAGCTTGATGGTTGCCAGAATCACCCCGGCAAACGCCCCATCCGGATCGTTAATGCGCATGGAAACGGGGATGATCCAGTCACCGGTGGTGCGGCTGCGGATCACATGACCGATATGAGTGCCCGCCTGCCGGTTCTGTTGGTGATAAGTAAAATACTCGCGGTCCGAGTTGTTCACTTCCGGTGGCGCATAGTTAAACGAGGTGCTTTTCCAGTTGCCCTGGGCGTCAAACACAAACAGGCCATGCAGTTGAGGAAGCCGGTCCTTTAAATCGGACAGCAGGTAGTTATACCGTTCATTTGGCGCGTCATTGCCCACGGCGCGCCGGATCTGTTGGAGTGCCAGATCGGTTTGCAGAAAGGTATCTTCGGCCTGCCTGGCCTGAGAAATCGACAGGTTAATCGCCTCGCTTTCCGCCTCCTGTACGGTTCGTTCCCAGGAGAGGTATAACGATAAAATATTGGCGGCAAGGGTGCCGATCAGCAAACAGGCGATAAAAACCGTCAGCGTCCTGCCAAGCGAAGTATCAAGCGCAAGCGTTCTGCTTATGTTCTGGCGAAAAGACAAATCACAGCTCCCGTTGAAAACGTCTTCCTCTACAGCTTACCCATACTTAAGAAATTTTGCGGAGTTAAATGACAAAAAGCCCAACGTGAGGGTTGGGCTTTTTACCTTTTACGGCACGGTAATCAGTGCATTGGCTCATCGCCGTTATCAATCGGCGACCAGTCGGTTTTGCCGTCGGCTTTACTCTGTTGCAGGGCCATCACGATAAAGATCAACGTGGCGACGCCATAGCCAAACGTCACGGTCGGCGAGGCGTTAAACGCCATCTGGTGCCCGTGGATAAACCCGAAGAACGACAGGATGGTGGCCGCTGCGGAATAGACTGCCGCCCAGTTAAAGCGCCGGTCGATAATAAACGCCGCGATCGCGCCGAGCATCAGCCCTGCCAGCACCGCGCCGCCGCCGGTGGTCGCCATGCCGTGATACAGCACGCCGTTGTTCGCCATACTGGCGGCGATGTCTGCCGGTAACTGCACGGGATTGGCGCCCGCCGCAGACAGCGCGCCGTCCACCTGGGTTTTCGCCCATTCGGCGATGTTCGGCACCAGCGCCAGCACAATCGCCGGAGCATGGCGTTTCGGTGACACCTGGAACGCCTGCGCGCCAATTACCAGCCCGATAAACAGCAGGATTGGCACAATGGCGACCAGCGGGATAATCGATAGCAGCAGGGCGGTTAATCCGAGGAAGCACACCAGCGCCATACAGATACCGGTGCCGAGGGAGTAACCGATGCGCCCGCCCATGGCTTTCCAGCCCGGATGGCCGATATACACCGCCGGCGGGAACGGCGAGCCCAGCAGCGCGCCGACAATAGCGCCCACGCCGTCTGCCGCCAGTACCGCGCGCAGGTTGTAGTTGTCGCCGCCTACGGCCGCGGATTCGACGTTATTGAGGATTTCGGTGAAGTTGAAAATACCTAACGGGATGGCGGTAACCAGCAGCGGCCACACCAGCTCCATCGGCACCGAGAACACATCCCCGGAAATCGACGGCAGATGCAACGAGAAGCGTTGTGCCGCTTCGCCCACTGCCGCCGGGTTCATAATGTCGCTAAAGCCCAGCAGGGTTGCGCCCCAGCCCAGCAGACAGCCTACCAGCACTACCGCCAGGCCGCCCGGTAAACCAAACGGCAGACGGACATTACCGACCCAGTTCAGCAGGATGATGGCGAAGCAGACCACGCCAATCCACGCGGTATCGAACATCTGATACGCTGGTCGCATGGCGATAAACGCAATCGCAATCCCGGCCAGCGTGCCCAGCATGGCGGCGCGCGGTGTGTATTTACGGATGGTTGGCCCGACAATCACCCCGGCCAGCACAATCACGCCGACGATCATGGCCCAGATTAGCCCCAGCTTCCAGGCCAGCATCCAGTCTTTGTGGATCAGCAGCGTCGGCAGCATCACCACGAACACCACAATAAACATATGCGGTACGCTCGGGCCGTAAGGCAGCGCGGTCACATCGTTTCGCCCTTCGCGCTTCGCCAGTTTCCAGGCGAGCCAGGCGTAAAACAGGTTGCCGAGAGGCAGAGCGATCCCCAGCGCAGGCAGAATACGGCCAAACACCGTTTCCGCCGGGATTTGCGCCACGTACAGCGCCAGCCCGCTCAGGACCAGCACATTTAACAGCACGTTAGTGAATAGCCCGAAAAAAGCGTTGAGATCGCCCGGCACCCAAAGTTTGGGGCGAAAAGCAGAAGACTGAGAACCCATGATGCTCTCCTTATCTGTTATTCGTCCAGGAGCTGGCCGGTGTACGCGCGCCAGCCTCCCAGTTCGGTAATTTCCTTTTGACCTTCAACCAGCCAGGGCTCTGCTAACACCCCCAGCACCTCGCGCCCGTCGTCCAGCGCCACTTTGCCGATGCACAATCCGGCAGGTTCGTTTTGCAGGATTTGACCCAGCCCGGCGGGCGGCACCGCCCACAGCTCCAGCGCGATGCGTGCGCCTTCGCCTGGCGTGCGCAGCATACCGGGGTGATCGTCATTGATCGTCCAGCAGCGGTAACACGGCGCGGTGTTGGCGCTGCTGACAAATTCGGCACCGACCGCCAGCATATTGGGGTTGAGCTTGAGTCCCCGCATCAGCGTGCCGTTTACTGCCAGAAGAATGTTGCCGTTCATCATTACTGTTCCTTAAGTGTGTAGAAATGGGTTCCCTGGTGTCGGAAAAAAGTACTTTATCAATCGGTAATGCGTGTGCCTTTGCGGCCTGCGACGGCGTCGCCCATGGCTTCCGGGCTGGTAATAATCCCGGTTTTACCCGGGGCGTGACGTAGCCAGCTAACAATCGCCTCGACTTTCGGAGCCATACTGCCTGCGCCGAATTCGCCGGAATCCAGCAGCGCCTGCGCCTGTTGGCAGGTCAGCGTGTCGAGCCAGCGCTGTTCTGGCGTGCCGAAATTAATCGCCACCTGCTCCACCCCGGTAGGAATGAGCAGCATGTCGGCATTCAATTCCTGTGCCAGCAGCGCGGAGGCGCGGTCTTTATCGATCACCGCCTGTGCGGCGCTGAGCGTGCCGTCTTCGTTGCGGTAAACCGGAATGCCGCCGCCGCCGCAGGCCACCACCAGCACGTTTTCCTCCAGCAGACGGCGGATCACCGGGCTTTCAATGATTTGCAGCGGCTTCGGCGAGGCCACCACGCGCCGCCAGCCGCGCCCGGCATCTTCGGCGATTTTCCAGCCCTGGCTGGCGGCCAGTTTTTCCGCCACGTCGCGATCCATATGCGCGCCGATGGGTTTGTCCGGCGCGTTAAACGCCGGGTCGTTGGGGTCGATCAGCGTCTGGGTGACCAGCGCGCTCACCGGCGTGTCGCTGATGCCGCGCCGTTGCAATTCGTTGTACAGCGCGTTCTGGAACATAAAGCCAATTGCGCCCTGGGTGTCGCCCACCGCGTATTCCAGCGGCACCACCGGCACATCGTCACGGGCGATTTCGCTGCGCCGCAGGATGAACCCCACCTGGGGACCGTTGCCGTGGGTCAGCACCACACGCCAGCCCGCGTCGATCAGCGCTACCACGTGATGGGCGGTTTCTTTGACTGCCTGGTACTGCGCGTCCAGCGACACGGCCTCGCGGCTGCGGATCAGCGCGTTACCACCCACTGCTACAACGGCGATTTTTTTCTGGCTCATGGTTTCCCCTCCAGCGTTTCCGCCAGCGCGGCGAGGGCTTCAATAAAGCACGGCAGCGGCGCGGTAGTGATGCCTGCACCGATCTGGCCCACGCCTGCACGCTTATGGGCAATCCCGGTATTAATGACGGGCAGGATATTGCGGTCGATGACCCGACGCGCGTCGATGCCGCTACCGGAACCGGCGAAGTTAAGCGCGGGCAGAGTAAAGGCCGGGTTTTGCGTCAGGGTGATTTCCTGCATGGTCATGCTGTGGCGGGTGGCGTCCACCGGCGTACCGCCGACGAATTTAACAATCGCCGGAGAGGCCGCCATCGCGAAGCCGCCGATGCCCGCGGTTTCCGTGATGGCTGAATCACCGAGATCCGCCGCCGCGTCTTCCACGCTAAAGCCGGGGAAGAAAAGGCCATCCACCGGGTTGGCCGGGGCCTGGAACCAGCGGCTGCCGGTGCCGGAAAGCTGAATGCCAAAGTTAACGCCGTTACGCGCCATTACCGTGACCATCGAGCTGAACGGCACATTGCGCGCGGCGTCGAGCATCGCTTTACAGGCCGCCATCGACAGGTTCAGGAAGAAGTGATCGTTGGCAGCGATAAATTCCAGCGCCTCCGGGCCGTTTTCAATGCGCGCCAGCGTCGGGGCCATGCGCTTGAAGAACAGACCGCTGGCGGCGGCGTTACGGTTATGGCACTCGTCGCCCATATGCAGCGCCTGGGCAATCATCGGCTTCAGTTCAATGCTGCCGGTGCTTTCCAGCGCTTTAGCAAGCGCCGGGGCTAACACATCACCCATCCAGCGCAGGCGGGTTAACACCTCTTCGCCGTTCGCGCCGAAGCGTAAAACTTTGCCCAGCCCTTCGTTGAAGTTACAGAAGGTGCGGTTGCCGTGGGTGCGGTTTTCCACCACCCAAACCGGCATCGACGGGCTGATAATCCCCGCCATCGGGCCAACCGCGCCGTAGTGATGGCAAGGCTCCAGCGCGATATCGCCGCGCGCCGCCATTGCCATCGCCTGGTCGACATTGCTGGCCCAGCCTTCGTAAACAATCGCACCGGCGATAGCGCCCTGCACCGGGCCGCACATCGCCTGCCAGGCGATAGGCGGGCCGGAGTGAAGGATGCGTTTTTGCCCGTTAAGCGCCGGGATCGCCGCGCTGGCGGTACTGACGCCCACCAGTTCCGGCTGCGCCTCCAGATAGCGGGCGATAGCCTGTTCGTTGGCGGCGTTAATGCGCGGATCGTTAAGCAGCGCGGCGAGTTGCCAGTTGGCCTGCGCATCGCCATCGGCGACCGGTTTCCAGTTCAGGTGCAACACCTCGCCGCCCGCTTCGCGTAAATTGTCGGCAAAACTGCTCAGCCCCAGGCTGATCACGTTGAGCGGTTTTTCAAAAAGCGTAGTCATAATCTATTTCCGTAATTGAGCGACAAACGCCGCCATCTGTGCGGCCTGTACGTTGCTGTCTGCGACGAGCACACCTGCGTCGGTGAGCGCGGTGATCTGCTGCTGGCGCGACTGCGGGTCGCGTTCGGTGCCGCAAACGTGGGCGATAATCAGCAAGTGGCGGCCCTGCTGTTGGGCGTTCTGTTGCGCTTCGCGTAACAGCGGCAGCAGCCCGGCACACGGATCGGCGCTGGCGCCGTAGCCGAGCACTACGTCAAACAGCAGTACGGCGGTTTCCGGGCTGGCGGCCTCGCGTTTTAAACGCTCATCGCGCAGGGTCGGGTCGATCATCGGATGCGGGCGGCCCTGGGTGAATTCATCGTCGCCCATGTCCACAAAGCTATGGCCCTGGCCGCGATGGCTGTCGTGAAGCGGCGTTGCGCCTTTTACCGGCGAGTTAGACTCGCAGGTTAAACCGGTGGCAATCAGCGCCAGTTGGGCCTCGTAGCAGAAGGTTCCCCCGGCGAACACGCCGCGAATATCGCGCTGCCCGGCGGCCATTTTCCCGGCTTCAATGCGCAGCCGATCGCTCTGCTGTGGCGTCAGATCTTCCGGCGCAGGCGGCGTTTGCCCGCGCAGTACCGCTACGGAGACGGCGGCGGCGTGTTGCAGGCTGTTGGCTACCGTTATGCCATAACGGGCGATCTCCTGGCTGTCTGCGCCGAGGAAATGCACCACCACCGGCTTGCCGCAGCCTGCGGCGAGACGCAGCACCGTCCCGGCGACCGCAGGTGCGGGAGGTTTAGAAATCAGGGTAATCAGTTGAGTATCGGGATCGTCGGCCAGCATGCGGATCGCCTGGATCATGCTCAGACCGCCGATCTCGTCATGCAGATCGCGCCCGCCGGTGCCCAGCGCCTGGGAAACGCCTTCGCCCAGGTGGTGGATGGCGCAGCTTACTTCCTGAAGCCCGGTGCCCGAGGCCGCCACCAGGCCAATAGCGCCAGGTCGGATGACGTTCGCGAAGCCGAGGGGCAGGTGGTTAACGATAGCGGTGCCGCAGTCCGGGCCCATCACCAGTAGGCCCTGTTCGGCGGCGTATTCTTTAATGGCGCGCTCTTCGTCTTCCGGTACGTTGTCGCTGAACAACATCACGTTCAGGCCGTTCTGCAAGGCTTTCATCGCTTCGCCGCCCGCGTAACGGCCCGGCACGGAGATCAGCGCCAGCGTGGCATCCGGCTGGTCTTCCACGCCCATGCTGATGCTGGTGGGCTCGCGCTGTTCAAGGCTCTGCTGGCCGTCGCGGCTGTTATCCGGGCGTAACAGCGCGTCGGCCATTTCCAGCGCCGCCGCGCCGGTTTCGTCGTCCGCCATCAGGGCGATCAGTAGATCGTTTGGCCGGGCATCCATCTCAATGTTCATCCCGGCGTCGCGCATCCGCTCGATGTTAGCGTCGGTCGCCATCGCTACCGACGCCTGGCTTACGCCTTCAAAGGCGTTAAGTTTGGCGGAGATCTGCATCAAAGAAACCGAGTCTTTGTACAGGTTGGGGTAACTCTTGCAATGCAGTTTCATTATCATTTCCTGAGATAATAGGGTGCCTGCACCGCAGCGCGCGGCGCAGAAAAACAGCCTTAGCGGGGGATTAACGCAGGGCGTCGATAACGGCGTCGGCGTCGCTCACCCAGCCAACAATCGCGCCCTGGGCTTTGATCATCTCAAGGGCGGCCCGGTGAAATTCCGGGAAATACGACGCGCAGCAATCTTCGGGGATGAGCACTTCATAGCCCCGGTCATTGGCTTCCCTGGCGGTGGTTTGAACACAGACTTCCGTGGTGACGCCACAAATAATCAGCGACGTAATGCCACGGGCCTGAAGAATGAGGTGAAGATCGGTGGCGAAGAATGCCCCTTTGCCGGGCTTATCAATAATCGGCTCGCCTGCCTGAGGATAGAGTTCGGGAATAATGTCGTGGCCGGGTTCGCCCTGGATCAGAATGCGTCCCATGCTGCCCTGTTGGCCGATAAAGGTTTTGCCGCCGCGCGTGAGTTTTGCGGTTGGGCAGTTGCTGAGATCCGGGCGGTGCCCTTCGCGGGTGTGCACCACAAATAATCCGGCGTGGCGAGCCGCTTCAAGCAGGCGGCGACAGGGCTCAATCGCCCGGCGCAGCAGGGAAACGTCGTTGCCCAGCGCTTCACCAAAGCCGTGGGGCTCGACGAAATCGCGTTGCATATCGATAACGATAAGCGCAGTGGTCGCCGGGTCGAACGAATACGCAAAAGGTTGTGCATCAAGGGTTTTCATACCTGCTCCTTGCTGGTGTATGTTCTTTGGTCAGTGTAGGAAAGCGTCATGGCGCGCGCCCAAAAAGGATTTCTGCTTCACCCTCAAAAAAACTGAGGGCAGTGAGGATTTATTGCAGGCACAATGCCTCAGGCCTTGCGGCCTCTGGCCTGGCGAAAACATCGCCCATAGACCATTACGTCAAACGTGGAAAAAGCAAAGCGCGAATTTGTGATCGCGATAAAAAAGGCGGGGAAACGTGAACGGAAAACTGAACGATTTAACGGCCATTGTGATGTGCGACAGCGTGCCGCAGCAACTGAACGGCGGGGCGCTGGTGGTGCACTCGGTGTTTCATCATGCCTGCAATCTCACCACGCCGGACAATCATTTATTAACGCTGTTAACGCAGGATACCCCGCTGGCCCCCGGCTCGGTGCGGATGGCGTGCGCAGATTGGCGCCCGCGGTTTTCGGCTGGCGAGACGCTGAGGCGGCAGACGGACGGTACGTTTGCCGCTGCGGGCTGTCGTTTAACGCTAACGAACATTCCCTGCCAGTCCACCTGCGTACCGCACGATGCGGTTTTCCCGGAAAACTTACTGCCGCAACTGCGGGTATTTTTGCCCGTCATCGCGCCGGAGTACGGCATCTGGAATATTCTGCACAGCAGCAATGAACGGATGATGCAGGCGGTGCGGCAGTTGGCGGCGTGGCTGGATGATGACGCGCAAACGCCGGGCGACGCGCTAAAAACGCTGATCGGCGCGGGTGCGGGCCTGACGCCATCCGGGGATGATTTTTTGCTGGGCATGTTGTTTGTGCTGAAAGCGACCCGTCATCGCCGGGTTGATGACCTGGCGGCGGCAATAACCGCTCTGTTGGATCGCACCACCACGATCAGCCGGGCAATGCTGTACTACGGCTGCCGTGGGCATTTCGGCGAGCAACTGCTGGCGCTAACCACGCCGACCAACCTATCGCTGAATCACCGGTTATTGCGCGTGGCGGAATACGGCCATTCGTCCGGGCACGATATGTTGACCGGCCTGTTCTTTACCCTGCGCGCGTTGTCAGGCCAGCGGCTGTAGAAACTGCTGCTGGATTTCCGGCTTGCGTAGCTGTTCCATCCACCAGGAAAAACACGGGCGCGAATGTTCCGACGACCAGGCGAGATAGAGCGGCGTCGGTTGTTTGGCTTCTTCGATGGTCATGCAGACTAAGCGCCCGTCATCCAGCCAGGGCTTGCAGATGTGATACGGCAGAAAACCAATCCCCAGCCCCGCCAGATGCATGGCGATCTTGCTGTGGTAATCCGGGGCCACCAGCGCTTTTTGGCCGCGCAGCAGCCAGGCGACTTTCGGCTCCAGCCGCACCGAGGTATCACGTATACAGACCGCCGGCCACGGGCGTAAATCTTCAGCGCGCAGCGGGCGCTGATAAGCGGCCAGCGGATGATCCGGGCTAATGGCGAATACCCATTCCGCGGTGCCGATATCTTCACAGCGAATTTCATTACCGGCTTTTAAATTCGGCGCGCCAATGGCGATATCCGCACGTTTATCCAGTAACGCGTCCCAGACACCGTCATGCACATCAATGGAAATATGAATTTCGGTTTGGGGAAAATGGCGCTCACTCTCGCGCAATAATTCATAAATCGGCTTCAGGCTGATGATGTTATTTAGCGACAGGCTCAGCCGTGTTTCCACGCCTGCGGAAATACGCTGGGTGGAAAAACTTAATTCATCCAGTTCCGCCAGGATCAGTTCGCCCTTTTTAATAAAAAACCGACCGGCCTCCGTCAGGCGCAGTTGTTTTCCATCACGCTCAAATAAACGCACGCCCAAACTGCTTTCCAGTTTATGCACGGTATAACTCAGGGCCGTCGGAACCTTATGTAATTCTTCCGCCGCTGCCGCAAAACTTCCGCAGCGCGCCGTGGTAATCACCACATGAAGAGCCTGGGCCGTAATGTGCATAAACCTTCCTCTTGATAACGCCGTAAGGGGCTATCAGGCTATCAGAATTAAGCAGCAGAAACTGGAACTTAATTCGTTAATGATAATTAGCAACGTTTTTACCGCATCGTCACCATTTTGTGACATTTTTCATTGAATTTTATTATGAAAGGCGGTGTGGGTTTTCCGCTCTACTTATGGATAGCGTCAGGATTTTTTGCTGAAAGGCGCAAACTTTTCGGCATTTAGCGTTCATATCTTCGCCATTGCTCAAGAAATTTCAAATATCGTCAACAAATGGATATGGCTGGTCTGAGCAGATAAGCAAGACGATTATTCTGCCAGGTTGCCGGTAGCATAATTTTCCGTGCTGGAAATAGCGGTGCGAAGTTTTTTTAATCTTTGTCTGCCGTTTCTCACCCCGGTTGTAAATAACCGAGCCCTGTATTGACGTTTTCACATTCTGTTGACAGATTGTAGGGCGTGAGGGGCACTTTATGGACGATCTGTACTGCAACTCAGACATTCAAATGAAAGGATTCCCCATCCTCACATTGCCCTTCGGGCAGATTCCGTTAAGACCGGTAAAAAACAAAAAAAGGTCTGACGGTAATTACTCAACGTATTTCGGTTTACAGCTACGGTAACGCAGCCACACCCGGAGTTTCTCCCGGTGGGTACGCGTCCCCGAAGATGAGTAAAACGGACCAGGGCGAGTAAACACAACACAAATCACATTGGAGCAGAATAATGAGTATTTCCTTGAAGAAGTCAGGGATGCTGAAATTTGGTCTTAGCCTGGTGGCGATGACTGTCGCAGCAAGTGTACAAGCGAAAACCCTGGTTTATTGTTCAGAAGGATCCCCGGAAGGTTTCAACCCGCAGCTATTCACGTCTGGCACCACCTATGACGCCAGCTCCGTGCCAATCTACAACCGTCTGGTTGAGTTCAAAACCGGCACCACTGAAGTGATCCCAGGCCTGGCTGAGAAGTGGGAAGTCAGCGAAGACGGCAAAACCTACACGTTCCACCTGCGTGAAGGCGTGAAGTGGCAGGACAGCAAAGAATTCAAACCGACGCGCGACTTTAACGCCGACGACGTAGTGTTCTCTTTCGATCGTCAGAAAAACGAGCAGAACCCGTACCATAAAGTGTCTGGCGGCAGCTATGAATACTTCGAAGGCATGGGCCTCCCGGCGCTGATTTCTGAAGTGAAAAAAGTCGACGACAAAACCGTTCAGTTCGTGCTGACTCGCCCGGAAGCGCCGTTCCTGGCTGACCTGGCGATGGACTTCGCGTCGATCCTCTCTAAAGAGTACGCTGACAACATGCTGAAAGCCGGTACGCCGGAGAAAGTCGACCTGAACCCAATCGGCACCGGTCCTTTCCAGTTGCAGCAGTACCAGAAAGACTCCCGTATTCTGTACAAAGCGTTTGAAGGTTACTGGGGCACCAAACCGCAGATCGACCGCCTGGTGTTCTCCATTACCCCGGACGCTTCCGTGCGTTACGCCAAACTGCAAAAAAACGAATGCCAGGTGATGCCGTACCCGAATCCGGCAGACATCGCGCGCATGAAGCAGGACAAAAACATTAATCTGATGGAGCAGGCCGGCCTGAACGTGGGCTACCTGTCCTTCAACACCGAGAAGAAACCGTTTGATGACGTGAAAGTGCGTCAGGCGCTGACTTACGCGGTGAACAAAGAAGCGATCATCAAAGCGGTTTACCAGGGCGCAGGCGTTGCGGCTAAAAACCTGATCCCGCCGACCATGTGGGGCTACAACGACGACGTTAAGGATTACACCTACGACGTTGAGAAAGCCAAAGCGCTGCTGAAAGAATCTGGTCAGGAAGGCTTTACCGTTGAGCTATGGGCGATGCCGGTACAGCGTCCGTACAACCCGAACGCACGCCGTATGGCAGAGATGATCCAGGCTGACTGGGCGAAAATCGGCGTTCAGGCCAAGATCGTGACCTACGAGTGGGGCGAGTATCTGAAGCGCGCCAAAGCCGGCGAGCACCAGGCCGTCATGATGGGCTGGACTGGCGACAATGGGGACCCGGATAACTTCTTCGCGACCCTGTTCAGCTGCGACGCGGCAAAAGACGGTTCTAACTACTCTCGCTGGTGCTACAAGCCGTTTGAAGATTTGATCCAACCGGCGCGTGCTGCGGAAGACCACAACAAGCGTATCGAACTGTACAAACAGGCTCAGGTAGTGATGCATGACCAGGCTCCGGCGCTGATCATCGCTCACTCCACCGTTTACGAGCCTGTGCGTAAAGAAGTTAAAGGCTATGTGGTTGATCCATTAGGCAAGCACCACTTCGAAAACGTTTCTGTCGAATAATAAAAGTTAAAAGAGCTTTTATTCCCACTCCCCGCCAGGGGAGTGGGTGAAAGATTTGTGAGCAATACAATCCTGACGCGGCAACGCGCCGGGAGATTACTGAGAATTCGGGATATGCTGCAGTTCATCCTTCGACGCCTGGGGTTGGTTATTCCCACCTTTATAGGCATCACCCTACTCACCTTCGCATTCGTCCATATGATCCCTGGTGACCCGGTCATGATTATGGCTGGCGAACGCGGGCTCTCCCCGGAACGTCACGCTGAAATGCTGGCAGCGCTCGGCCTTGATAAGCCGCTGTGGCAGCAGTACGTCAATTACATCTGGGGCGTAATGCACGGTGATTTAGGTATTTCGTTAAAAAGCCGTCTCCCGGTTTGGGAAGAATTCGTGCCTCGCTTCCAGGCGACCCTGGAACTCGGGGTTTGCGCCATGATTTTCGCCGTTGCGGTGGGTATTCCGGTTGGGGTGCTGGCAGCGGTGAAACGCGGCTCTATCTTCGATCACACCGCCGTTGGCCTGGCGCTGACCGGCTACTCCATGCCGATTTTCTGGTGGGGCATGATGCTGATCATGCTGGTCTCGGTGCAATGGAACCTGACGCCGGTTTCCGGGCGGGTGAGCGACATGGTGTTCCTTGACGACGCCAATCCATTGACTGGCTTTATGCTGATCGACACCGCGATTTGGGGCGAAGAGGGCAACTTTATCGATGCGCTGGCCCATATGATTTTACCGGCCATCGTGCTCGGCACCATTCCGCTGGCGGTGATTGTGCGTATGACACGCTCCTCAATGCTGGAAGTGCTGGGTGAAGATTACATCCGCACCGCGCGCGCCAAGGGCTTGACCCGGATGCGCGTTATCATCGTCCACGCCCTGCGTAACGCGATGCTGCCGGTGGTGACGGTAATCGGTTTGCAGGTCGGCACGCTGCTGGCGGGCGCGATCCTCACCGAAACTATCTTCTCCTGGCCGGGCCTGGGGCGCTGGCTGATTGACGCGCTGCAACGCCGTGATTATCCGGTGGTGCAGGGCGGTGTACTGCTGGTGGCGACCATGATTATCCTGGTCAACCTGCTGGTCGATTTGCTGTACGGCGTGGTGAACCCGCGTATTCGTCATAAGAAATAAGGGGCCATCATGACGCAAATGACAGAAAACAAGGTGGTGGCCGCACCGGTGCCAATGACGCCGATGCAGGAGTTCTGGCACTACTTTAAACGCAATAAAGGCGCGGTAGTGGGGCTGGTGTACGTGGTGGTGGTGCTTTTTATCGCCGTGTTCGCCAACTTTATCGCACCCTATAACCCGGCGGACCAGTTCCGCGACGCGCTGCTGGCACCGCCTGCCTGGCAGGATGGCGGCAGCCTGGCGCATCTGCTGGGTACGGACGATGTGGGCCGCGATGTGCTGTCGCGGCTGATGTACGGCGCGCGCCTGTCACTGCTGGTGGGCTGCCTGGTGGTGGTACTGTCGCTGGTGATGGGCATCGTGCTCGGCCTGGTGGCGGGCTACTTCGGCGGTATCGTCGATAACATCATCATGCGCGTGGTCGATATCATGCTGGCGCTGCCCAGCCTGCTGTTGGCGCTGGTGCTGGTGGCGATTTTCGGCCCGTCGATCGGTAACGCCGCGCTGGCGCTCACCTTCGTGGCGCTGCCGCACTACGTGCGTTTAACCCGTGCGGCGGTGCTGGTGGAAGTGAACCGCGATTACGTGACCGCTTCCCGCGTAGCGGGCGCAGGCGCGATGCGCCAGATGTTCATCAACATTTTCCCTAACTGCCTCGCGCCGCTGATTGTTCAGGCATCGCTTGGCTTCTCTAACGCCATTCTCGATATGGCCGCCCTTGGCTTCCTCGGCATGGGTGCGCAACCGCCAACACCGGAGTGGGGCACCATGCTCTCCGACGTGTTGCAGTTCGCACAAAGTGCCTGGTGGGTAGTGACCTTCCCGGGTCTAGCTATCCTGCTGACGGTGCTGGCATTTAACCTGATGGGTGACGGCCTGCGTGATGCGCTCGATCCCAAACTCAAGCAGTAAAGAGGCACGAGATGGCGTTATTGAATGTAGATAAATTATCGGTGCACTTCGGCGACGAAGGCACCCCGTTCCGTGCCGTTGACCGTGTCAGCTACAGCGTGGAGCAAGGTCAGGTGGTGGGTATCGTCGGCGAATCCGGTTCCGGTAAATCGGTAAGCTCGCTGGCGATTATGGGGCTGATTGATTATCCGGGCCGCGTGATGGCGGATAACCTGGAGTTTAACGGCCAGGATTTGAAACGCATTTCAGAAAGAGAGCGCCGTAATCTGGTGGGCTCAGAAGTGGCGATGATTTTCCAGGACCCTATGACCAGCCTGAACCCCTGTTACACCGTGGGTTTCCAGATCATGGAAGCTATCAAGGTGCACCAGGGCGGCAACAAAAAAACCCGCCGTCAGCGGGCGATTGATTTGCTTAACCAGGTGGGCATTCCCGATCCGGCCTCGCGTCTGGACGTGTATCCGCACCAACTGTCAGGCGGGATGAGCCAGCGCGTGATGATCGCCATGGCGATTGCCTGTCGGCCAAAACTGCTGATTGCCGATGAACCGACCACGGCGCTGGATGTGACCATCCAGGCGCAGATCATCGAGCTGCTGCTGGAGCTGCAACAGCGCGAGAACATGGCGCTGATCCTGATCACCCATGACCTGGCGCTGGTGGCGGAAGCGGCCCATAAAATCATCGTGATGTACGCGGGACAGGTGGTAGAAGCGGGCGACTCGCGGGATATTTTCCGCGCGCCGCGCCATCCGTACACCCAGGCGCTGCTGCGCGCGCTGCCGGAGTTTGCCCAGGATAAAGCGCGTCTGGCGTCGTTGCCGGGCGTGGTTCCGGGTAAATACGACCGCCCGAACGGCTGCCTGCTGAACCCACGCTGCCCCTACGCCACCGACAAATGCCGCAGCGTAGAACCCGATTTGAATACCGTCGACAACGGTCGTCAGTCGAAATGCCATTACCCACTTGATGATGCCGGGAGGCCTAACTATGAGTACGCTTGAGGCCACCACGCAACCGCTGTTGCTGGCTATAGATTTGAAGAAACATTACCCGGTTAAAAAAGGCATGTTCGCCCCGGAGCGGCTGGTAAAAGCGCTGGACGGCGTGTCGTTCAGCCTGGAGCGCGGCAAAACCCTGGCGGTGGTGGGCGAATCCGGCTGTGGGAAATCCACGCTGGGCCGTCTGCTGACCATGATCGAAACGCCTTCCGGCGGCGAGCTCTATTATCAGGGCCAGGATCTGCTTAAGCACGATCCGCAGGCGCAAAAGCTGCGCCGCCAGAAAATCCAGATCGTGTTCCAGAACCCGTATGGATCGCTCAACCCGCGTAAAAAAGTGGGCCAGATCCTCGAAGAGCCGCTGCTGATCAACACCGATCTCAGCAAGGACGCGCGCCGCGAGAAAGCGCTGGCAATGATGGCGAAAGTCGGCCTGAAAACCGAACATTACGACCGTTATCCGCATATGTTCTCCGGCGGGCAGCGCCAGCGTATCGCTATCGCCCGTGGGCTGATGCTCGATCCGGACGTGGTGATCGCCGACGAACCGGTTTCCGCGCTGGACGTGTCGGTACGCGCCCAGGTGCTGAACCTGATGATGGATTTGCAGCAGGATTTGGGGTTGTCTTATGTATTTATTTCCCACGATCTCTCGGTGGTAGAGCACATTGCCGATGAAGTGATGGTGATGTACCTGGGCCGCTGCGTGGAGAAAGGCACCAAGGATGAGATTTTTAACAATCCGCGTCATCCGTACACCCAGGCGCTGCTTTCTGCCACGCCGCGCCTGAACCCGGATGACCGCCGCGAGCGCATCAAACTGACCGGCGAACTGCCAAGCCCGCTCAACCCGCCGCCGGGCTGCGCGTTTAACGCCCGCTGCCGCCGCCGCTTCGGCCCCTGCACCCAGTTGCAGCCGCAGTTGAAGTCTTATGGCGGGCAGTTAGTCGCCTGCTTCGCAGTGGACCAGGATGAGAACGGGGAAATCCGTTAATCACAACAGCCGGGACGATATCCCGGCTTTTTTTCGTCTACTCTTCAGTTCCTCGCTGTTGTGATACATTTTTGTCTCTTCCGGTCCGCTAACGTCAATGATCCGCGGGGAGACAAAAGGAGTTTATCTTGAGCATACAATCTTCCACGCCGCTTGGTTTCACCTGGGACGCCAGCGTTCTTCCTGCGGTTACGCCGGGCACCACGCGCCGGGCGTTAGCGATCTACCAGCAGCAGCTGGCGTCGTTTGTCTGGGATGCGGCGAAGCTGGAAAATAACCCGTTTACCTTTGTCGAAGTGCAAACGCTGCTGGATGGCGTCACCGTCGGCGGGCACAAACTCTCTGATGCGGAACAGGTCACTAACCTGGCCGACAGCAGCAAAAAGCTGGTGGAGTTGGTGAAGAACGGACGCTTCGACCTGAATAAGCCTACGTTCATTCTGCTGCACACGATCGTGGCGCGTAACGAGGCGCTGGAATGGGGCGTGTTTCGCGGGGAAGGGGAGGAAACCAGCTACTCGCCCTATGTCGCTCTGGGCGAAAAGGGTGAGCATCACCCTTTGCCAACAGTAGCGGGCGCGGCGGAGCTTAACCGGGTCTATGCTGATGGCGTCGCTTTCATTAAAACGCTGCCGCCTTTTGAGGGCGCGCTGGTGATGTTTCTGTTCGGCGCACTGCAACAGTTCTTTTTTGACGGCAACAAACGCACCAGTCGCCATATGATGAACGGCTGGTTAATGAAGCATGGCTTTGATCCCATCAGCGTTCCGGCTGCCCGGGCGCAGGAATTTAATGACAGGATGGTGAGCTTCTACGTTGAGAAAGACGCCACGGCGATGCTGGCGTTTTTGAATAGCTGCCGACGGAGCTGAACCGGTGAGATATTTAAAAAGCTCATTTTTGAGCTTTTAATGGTTACAATATTCTTTATGTATTTTTTATGAGCTTTTTACAGTTTATTGGTTTATATTTGAGCTATTTATTTTTTAGAAATGAATCATAGGCTCATTTATGAACGAGAATACCCTTGCCTCTGTCACCTGGAAACTGCAAGCGCTGAGCGAAGAGCTTAATCATGTTCGTCAAAGCCTGCTAAATCATGATGCTGCTGCACCGTCGGGTAGCGCGCAAGCGATTGAAACTCCCGGTGAGCTTGGTGCTTTACTCAATGACCGTCGTAAACAGCTAGGCATCGATCTGGCCATACTCGAGCTTCAAACGGGCGTATCGGTCTCAACCCTCAAACGGCTGTTTAAAGATCTTGAATAGGTCAAATTCGGCACCGTTCTGGCCGTCGCCCGAACGCTGGGGGTGAAACTATGCACCGCCGTGTGACCGTGCTGCTGTATGGCGAACCGGTTGGTGAACTGGTACAGGACACAACCGGTTATCGCTTTACCTATCGCGATAACTATCAGGGGCCGCCGCTGTCGCTGAGTCTGCCGGTCAGTCAGCGCACCTTTCACTGCGCCACGCTGCACCCTTTTTTTGTCTCACTGGCCCCGGAAGGCTGGCTCAGGCATCGCTATAGCCAGCTTCAACAGCGGGATGAAAAAGATCTGCTGGGGATGCTTATTGATAACGGTAAAAACCTGATTGGCGCGGTGCAACTCAGGGCTGAGGAGGCGTAATGGCAAATTGTCGAATCTCTCTGACGCCGTTGCATCCACGCGATGAGGCGACGGGTTATTCCTCGCGCGGTTTAAAACAGCTTACCGGCGATGGGCGGGCCGATCCGCAACTGCCTTTCTCCCGCAGCGAATTTATTGCTGAGCTACCCAGGACGCAGGCGGGCATGAGTATTTCCGGCTATCAGCCAAAATTACAGGTCGTACAGCAAAACGACGCGTTTAACGTGGTGGATCACCAGGGCGACTATATTCTCAAACCTTCTCCGGCGGAGTTTCCTTTCCTGGCGGAAAACGAACACGCCACGATGACGTTAATGTCGCGCCTGGGGTTTGCCGTGCCGCCGCACGGGCTGGTACGTTTTGCTAACGCCCAGCCTGGCGATGCGGATGAATATGCCTTTATCGTGCGCCGCTTCGACCGGGACGCTCAGGGAAAATCGTTGCATCAGGAGCAACTGGACGCTGCGATGAACGTGGGCGAAAAGTACGGCAAAATTCGCGAAGACGGCAAGCAGTACGTTAGTTATCAACAACTGGCCGAGTTCTTGCTTGCTCACGTTAATGACAACCTGGCGTTTAAAATCGACCTGTTCCGGCGCATTGCTTACGCTTACCTGCTGGGCAACAACGATATGCACTTGCGTAACTTTGGGCTGATCCTGCCGGTTGCGGGCGCTCCTGAACTGGCACCGGTTTATGATTTTGTCAGCGTTGCGCCTTATCCGGCCGCGTTTAACAGCGGGTTTTTAGCATTGCCGCTTCTGCGCTGCGAAGAAGGGGAACGGGATCGGGCTCCGGGCATGAAAACCCAGTACGGCGAATATCTCGGCAAAGATTTTTTACTGCTGGGCGAGGCGATGGGGCTGGCGCGTGCCGTGGTATTACGCCTGTTTGCGCAGATGCAGAAAGAGGCGGTGACGGTTGAGAAGGTTTATCGCGCGTCGTTTATGCCTGAAAGCGATGTGGCGTTGGTATTACAGTGCTATCGGCACCGGCTGCGTCGGTTGATGAATGTGGATGAGGTGGAGCTGTAAAAACTATATTGGTAAATGCTGCAACGTTGCCAGGCAAAAATCTGATAATTGTCTTACCCCTTCGGCTCAATTCCTTTCTGCCGTAACGCCTCACGCGCCAGGTTTTTAAACCAGTTCGCCAGACTCACGCCTTGTGCTGCGGCCTCGGCGTCAAGTTGTTCACGCAATGCCGGGTCAATACGCATTTTGAATTGTGGGGCCTGTCCCCCAATTGTCGATTTTTTATCTCTTTTGATAATTGACAAGAGGCCACCTACGGAATAGTTTAGCTTTCATTGGTGGCCACTTTAACATAGCGAAACCACCATAAACAACGCCCCGGAGTGCTTGGAACCACTACCGAGGCGTCTAACCACAAACGTTAATCACGGAGTAACGCTATGGCTAACGCTAATAGTACCACATTCGCTCGTCCTGAAATCATGCTCCCCGAGTCAGATACCGACTCTGCGATCCCGCTTCTGCTTTCTGCGCCACTGGGTAACAGCCTGGATTTATTCGAATTACTCGACCGCTGCCGTCACCTTGCCGACGCGCTGATTGAAAGCGACAACCACACCGAGCGCATGGCACTATGCGGGCGGTTGCTCGCTGGGCTGGAAGTGTTAAGAAGCGCGTTAGACGCGACATTGCCACCGCATCTTATCGACAGGCTAACCATCGATGCGGCAACGCCAGATGATTATCGCGGCCCATTTTCAACGGATTCCGAAACGCTGCGGGAGTACTGTGCGGCGCTCACTCTGCTGTTATTACAACATCAGCAGACGGCGCAACAGGAGGCGTCGATTACCGGGTTGTTATCTGAATTAGTCTCGGTGCTGGTCACAGATCTTAAAGCGCCGCGCTTCGTGCAGACTGAAGCCGGGTTGATGATGATTGGCGGTGAAGGCGGAAAGGGCGTTCATTAACCACGATTCATTTTCGAAATTTGCCGCGTTCTGGCAGTAATGTACGCCACTGATGGTACATTACTGTCAGTTAATCTTTTAATAAATAAAAGATTATTGCACTGACCAGTCTTCTATCCTTAACCCTGGCACACGATCGAAATCGCGCCGATTATTCGTCACTACAATCAATCCTTGAGAACGAGCATGGCCTGCTATCATGTAGTCATAAGCGCCAATTGTTGAGCCTCTTCGCTCTAATTCCGCTCTGATTTGGCCCGTATGATTAGCCGCCCCGGCGTCGTAAGGCAGTACCACCAGACGAGCGGTAAAACCTTCAATTGCGTGTAGGTTTCTCTCAACCTGTAGTGATTTTTCCGCTCCCACAATCAGTTCCATCAACGTCACTGAACTGATGCACATTTGCCCGTCATGCCGATTGAAAGCATCACGGACAGTCTGTGGTTTGTTTTTCATTGTAAAAATACAAATATTGGTATCAAGGAGATACTTAAGCATTAAAAATCTTCTCTGCTTTGCGCTGCCGGTTGTTCCCTGTCGGACATAAAGTCATCGCTGACACCTTCGCCATCGAACCAGCTATCCCACCGTTCTCCTGCGGGCGTGATGATACGGGTACGGCCCACTGCGACAATCTCGACATGCTTAACGTCTTCCGGTAACGAAACGGCTTTTGGCAAGCGAACCGCCTGACTGCGGTTGCTTTTGAATACAGTCGTTTTTCCCATGATGGCCTCCGGTATGTGTACGTCATTTAATCTAAAAGAATAAAAGGCTCATGGGATATGTCAATGGGATATACATTTTATTGCGGCCATGATTCCAGACAAAAACGCCAGCGTATCGCTGGCGTTCTTCCTTACCGTCCCCCTATAACGTCGCCGGTGTCCTCTGGCGCAGCGGCGGGGGCATCATTTGCAACTTTAGCGGCGGAGCAGGCAGCAGGTTATCGTTAATACCCTGCTTAATGTCCACATAAGAAATGCCGCCTGTGGCGTTGTGGTAAACCGTCAGCACCCGCGCTTTATTCAGTTCGGTGACCAGTTCCGGCGTAATATGAAAGCTGACCGCCAGTTCTTTGGCCGCCAGCGCCGGGCGGCGTTTGCGGCGTTCCACGCGAAAGCGCAGCTGGTTATATTTGGCCCACAGGATCAGCACCAGTCCGTTAATCAGCGCAATGAGAAAATAGAGCGCCAGGGTGACCAGCGTGGATTCAAACGGGCGCGGCCCCATAAACGCGTTTTCTGACAGCGCCTTGACCAGCCCCAAATAAATCAGATAAGCGAACCCCAGCCAGGCACCCACGGTCATAACAAGATCGATAAATTTCGGCAGCTTGCGCTGTTCGGTGAAAATTAATGGATGTTCCATCGTTATATTCTCCCAATACCACGGTCAGGACTCACCCAACGCGCGCGGGCGCGCTGGCGTTTCAACATGACTTTCGGGAAGGCGACGAGGGTAGTGAACAGGCTCAGCATCCAGTACACCACCGGGAACCAAATCACCCAGAACAGCGAGCCGGCGATGCCTTTTTCATAACGGCGCTCAATCAACAGGCTGACCAGGAACTGCACTAAACACACCACGCCCAGCATTAGGCCGGTAAACGCCGGTGGGAACAGGCTGTGGATCTGTAAATCCTCCGGCATCGGCACCAGGTAACCCAGCACAAACAGCACCACGCTCATGGCGTAGGCAAAGGCCCAGGTGGTGGACAGCGTAAACTCCCAGTACAGCGGCCACATGCGGCGATATTCCCAGGCGGCCAGGCGGCGCATATTCACCAGGAAGACTTCCGCGCCGCCCTGCGCCCAGCGCAGGCGCTGTTTCCATAGACCCTTTAACGTCTCCGGCATCAAAATCCAGCACAGCGCGCGCGGTTCAAAGAATATCGACCAGTGGCGCAGCTGCAATTTCCAACTGATATCAATGTCTTCGGTGATCATATCCGGGCTCCAGTAGCCTACCTCCGCCAGCGCGCTGCGGCGGAACGCGGCGATCACGCCAGAGACGGTAAACACCTGCCCGTAAATGCGCTGGGTACGTTTAATCAGCCCGATGATGGAGGAGAATTCCCCCACCTGAACGCGGCCAATCAGCGTGGAGCGGGTACGGATGCGCGGATTTCCGGTTACCGCACCGACGCGCGGGAACTGCAACAGCGGCGCGACCAGATAGGCGGCGGTGTCGCGGTCCAGCAGGGCATCACCGTCGATACACACCAGGAAATCGCTACGCGCGGCAGCGGCCCCGGTTTTCAGTGCCACCGCTTTCCCCTGGTTTTCTGCCAGATGGATCACGCGCAGGCGCGGATACTCCGCAGCCAGCATATCGAGCACCTCGGCGGTGTTATCGGAAGAACCGTCGTTAATGGCGATCACTTCAATGTTTTCATAGCGCTGCGCCATGGCGGCTTGCACCGTTTCCCGCGCGTTCAGCCCCTCGTTGTAACAGGGGATCAGAATGGAAATCAGCGGATTGCCCTCCAGCACGGGCGGAGGCACCTCTTTGCCCCACGGCCATTTGCGCTCGCGGTAGAACCAGAAGTAAATCCCGCCGGTTATCCAGATGGCGGACATAAACAGCGGCCAGAAGAACACGAAGTTCAGCATCATTTCGCCGGTAAAGATCACCGCCACGCCGAGCGGGATGCTGAATACCAGGCAAAGAACGAGAAAAGCTATTAAACGATCAATCATTTTTCGGATACCAGAAAGATGAGAATGCCGGTCTGACCTGGGACATCTCAGGCTTATCATTAATGAAATCATCAGGGTAGTAACCAAAATGTCTGGCGCCGCTCATCTGGAGCTGCTTCATCCATTCGGCCAACTGCGCACCGCTGATTTCCGAGTGATTGTCATCCTTGTTCCAGTCCCTGGCTTGAAGTTCGAAGACCGTCTTATTCAGGGCATTCGGGTCTTTCGCTACGGTTCGTACCAGCTTATCCAGCCAGGCATTACTCTCTTGCAAAGGTACGCCTTCCATAAGCGGCATCGCCATTGGCGCGGTCCAGTCGTAAGTCGAGAGGAAATCGTTGAGGTTTTGCGCGAACCAGGCTTCGCTTTCCGGTTCGAGGATCGGCATCGCATAAATGTTGCGCGAGGTTTTCACATACGGGCCGCGGATATCCCGCACCGCCTGGGCCAGGGTGCGGGTATAGTCAATCAGGTAGCGGCTCTTGTAACGCGTCCAGCGCTGGAACGTGTCCGGGTTGCTGCGAATATCGCTGATGGTGCCGTTGAAACCGGCGGCGTGGTACGCGTTCATCGCCACCGGGCTGGCATCTTCAAAATCCGTCAGCATGGCGTCGTCATGGAACAGGATGCCGCGGAACGAGGCATAGCGCGCCAGATCCTGGTAAAGCTGGGTGATTTGCTGGCGGCCTTCGGCGCTCCACGGCGAGATCCGCTGATAGTGCTGCTTGCCCTTTTCCAGCCGATTGGTTTTCGGGTTCCAGGCCTGCACGCGGGGGATCGACTTCTCTAAATCTACCGCCAGCACCGGCATCCACGCATACACGACGACCCCAGTTCGGGTTTGTAGCTGCCACGACATATAGTTAAACAGATCTTCACGCACCGGCAGGACGCTGTTATTGAAGTACACCGATCTCACGGTGCCATCGCCCGTTGGGTCGGCGAAGGCCTGCAAATAGACATGGGTGATTTTCATGTCGTACACGCGCTGGATCAGCTTATCGATATTGCGTTTCTGCTGCGCCGGATTTTTGTCGTACACGTAATCAAGATCGATGTGCATCACGCGCTTCGGCCAGACTTCCTGCACCTGATTCAGGGTATTGGCGAATTCGCGGATATTCGGGTTATCGGAAATCAGTATGCGCGGAATACTGCTGAGGTCGTTAGCGTTCGCCAGGCCATCCTGCAACGTGAACGCCATCTGGTAACCGTGTTTTTTGGCGATAGCCAGCGAAGTGCCGTTGGAGGCACCGTATGGCCAAACCCAGGCGCGTGGCGCTTTGCCGGTGACTTCGGTGATTTTATCGGTTATGCGCACCACGTCGCTTTCGATACGTTGGGTGAACTGCTCGTCGGTTTCATATTTACCGGTATTTTTGTCATACAACCGGTTAGCAACGGCGGGCAGTTGGCTTCCCTGCGGGTTGGCCTGGCTACCGTAGTGCGAGTTCCAGGTATGGGAGCCGATTTCCACCAGGTGCGATTTACTCAGTTCCCGCACCATATCCCAGGTGGCGAACTTATTGCGCGCTGTCATTAAGCCGCCGAAATTCACCTTTTGATTCGGCGGTGCATCGACCCAGCTTCCCACCGGGGCCCACAGCGCAGGGAATTTATAGGCCTGCAACAGCGGCCAGACGCGGTCATAGAAACTGCGGTAACCGTCATCGAAGGTCAGTAATACGGCTTTGGCAGGTAACGGACGGACGCCGTTATGGGCATCAAGAATTTGCTGAACGCTAACCGGGTGATAGCCGTGGTCGCGCAACCAGGCCATCTGATCGTTCAGGGCGCTGGTACGCACCGACAGATAACGCTGATCGGCAGCGTTATCTTCCACGTCATGGTAACCGAGTACTAAAAAGCTGTTTTGCGGCCAGGGGCGGTTGGCTTCCAGCTGCGGACGCTGCTCCGGCGGCAGGAAACGGGGCTTTTGTGCGTTACCGCAGGCGGTGATCAGCAACCAGGACGCCACCAACAGTGCGATACGGAACACTTGTTTCAGCATGATTAATCCTTAAAACCGTACATTCAGATCAAAGGCGACGCCAAGGTTTTGCTCACGTTTCCCGTCGTAGGGACGTTTGTCCCAGGTCAACATGACGCCGGCGTCGAAGGTATTGTTTAACTGCAACCGCTGACCGTATCCCACCTGGGTAATCAAACCGGTGTCGTAATTTTTCTGCCAGTAGGCACCCACGCCTGCGGCAAACTGTTGGCTCCATACCGTTTCATAACGGCGGTACATGATGTGTTCCGCCTGAATGGCGGGCGTAACGGAAAAGTCCTGTTTCGGGTTGTAGTAGGGCACGTTCTCTTTGCTGTTGGTGCTGCCGTACAGGCTGGGGGTGAAATCGAGCGTGAAGGTTGGACGGGTCAACATCCGCTCTTTGCCGCTCAGGCCGAATTCCCACCGGTTGTTGCCGTCAGAGAACCAGCTTGGTGCGACGCTGAGCTGATATTCCCGGCGCTCGTTCTGATACCAGCGCACATACGCTGTACCGCCATCCGCCGTCACATCGTTACGCATCGCGCGTAACGGCGTGTTTTGCGACAGCCGCTCGGCGGAGCCGCCGACGCGCCAGTTATCGTTGAAGTCGTGCCAGCCGGAGAGCCGCGCGCCTAATTTGTTGCCGCCGTTGTAATTGCGGTTCGACAGTTCGGCTTCAATCCAGTAATCGCGGGCGCGCCATTCGATGCCGCCCAGCGCATCCCGCGTGATGCCTTTGCCTTCTTCAAATTCACTGTTGGCGTAGTTGAAGCCCGCGAACAGCCGCCAGTTATCGCCCATTGGCGGGCCATAAATCGCCGAGTTGAGCGTGAAGTCGTGGCTACCGCTCACCGGGCTGTCGGAGTCAATGCCCTGCGAGCCGCTGATGCGCAATTCCGATTTATGATGAATATCGCGAATGCGGTCGAGCCGTTGGCTCGCCGGGTCTTCAGCGCTGCGGTTAACCACGTCATCGGTCAGCAGATCCATTTGCCGCCACTCCTGGAGATCCAGCGCGACGTAGGCCTGCTGGCGTTCCAGCTCAAGGTTGGAAGGTTCCAGCGCTTCGGCGATTTTCAGTTCCCGCTCGGCGGCGCGGGGCAAGCCGCGCGCGTCAAGCACCGACGCATAGTTGATGACCAGACTCTGGTTGCCCGGCGCGCTGCGCGCCAGGTTATAGCTGAGTTTTTCCGCTGCGGGCAGATCGTTGGTCATCACCTCGTACTGCACCAGCAGAGTACGCCCCAGCAGCCATTTATCGTTCGGCCCTGGCGTAGGCGACCCGTAAAAGTGCCGCTGGTATGGGCTTTTTTCGAGGATCTGCACCACTTCCTGTTGGGCTAACGTGTAGTTCTCGCTTTCCATGTAGGCGTAGAACAGGTCCTGCTCATCATCGGTAGGCAGGTTCACGGCGTTGGTCGGCCCGAACAGCTCGGAAAAGAGTTTTTGCGCTTCCTGTGGTTTACGGTCGGCCAGATACGCCGATGCGGCCCAGCGGCGCGCGTAGTCTGGCACCGGTTTGCCGTCGGCCAGCAGAGATTCATACTCGCTCACCACTTCGCTGTAGCGGTTACGGTTCAACAGCGCGCCGAGGCGGTCAACGCGGGCGCGGCGATACTCCACGGCGGCGTTGGGGTCGTCTTTCCATTTTTTCAGCAACACGTCGTAACGGGCGAGAGCTTTGTCGGCCACGATAAAACGGTCTTTCTCGCTGCGTGTGGAGGTGAAAGACATACGAACCAGCTCGGCGGTGGCGTCGGCTTCCAGGGTGCGTTCAAATTGCGGAGAGATATTGGCGGACTGAGACATATTGAGCGCCGGGCCAGAGATGCGGTTGGCCGACAGCGTACCGAGCAGCGATTTTTCCAGCTCGGCGTTAGTGGGTTCAATCCCCTCGGCGCGCGTAGTGGCGAACAGCGTATCCCAGCTCTTGCCCTGTGAGCGATAAACATAAGCCAGCAGTTGGTAGTGCTTCGCGCTTGGGTCCGCGACCAGCATCGCTTCGGCTTCCTCCAGGGCGCGGTAGTTTTGCTTCGCGTCTGCCAGCGTCATCACCCAGCCGACATGCAGGTCATCGTTATTGGGTTCCAGCTGGCGTGCCTGTTCCCATAAGCTGAGCGACGTGTTCCATTGCTTCTGGTTACGGTACGCCCGCGCAGCGGCAGCGACACCCCGGGCGGGAATATCCATGCTGGTGTGATAGCGTTGCCAGATGCGGGTGACTTCCGCATCGTTGCCAGACCAGCCCGCCACCTGTAGCCAGTCGGCGACCTGGTTGGCGTTCAGTTCATTTTGCTGTTCCTGCATCCGCATATAATCGAGCAACCCGCGCGTATTACCTTCACGCGCTTGAATAATGAGTTGGTCGTAGTTTGTATCCGCTGCGTTTGCCAGTACTGGAAAGAATAAACACAAACCCAGAGCGCAGGACGCTCGTAGACCTTGCCTGAAGGCAATCTTTTTATATTGCTGTGCGGTACGCATAACACCCCTTATATTTTTTATTCCTGCCCGAGACAGTCAACGCTACACATTGCATATTGCAATACGTATATATCAAGGCCGGGGAATTGCTGAGTTTCCCCAGATTTTAAAAGATAAATCATGCGAAAGGCTTATTGACCACCCGGTCAGAGATATTTGTGAAACTCCATATTCACAGGTGAAAACGCAAAAATTATATCAAGCGAAATTTATGTGTCCAGATTATTTACAGGTTGAACACTGTTACTTAACAAAGTTACCAGTGATTATAGTTAATGTTTTCTGTTTGGTGATAAGATTATTTTTAATTAATACTTAGATAAAAATAAGAAATACAAGCACTTGTTAATATCACTTCCTTAAGGAAAATTAATTATTTCATAAGAAATACAGAGTGAATTTGCTAAAAAAAGTGACGGCGATCATGATCTCCCACAACGATGTGGCGATGAGTATAGCCCAGTTTTTTATATATTTAGCGGCCCTTATCCTGTGTTTATGTACAATACTGGTCACTATTGTTTCTCATCCATTAGCATTATTTTGCTCATTTTATGCTAAACAAACCGAGGAGCCTGTTGTTATATCCATAGCGCTTAATTAATTACAGAGGGTATGATTTTGCGGATTTCTCATGATAAAAATTTATTCTATTTTCGTATTGCGGATTTTCTAAATTAAGCTACCGGTTATTTTATGTGGGCTATTTAATTTCCGCCGTTATTTTTTTAACGGGATGCGATAATTTTACCGGCAAAAATTTCAGCGGCCCTTTGTGAAAATAATGATGCGTTCAATCTACTGATCTCACTGAAGAGTTGCCGGTTTACGGGCCTGCCGCTCACCGTGCAGCGTCTATACTCTTCGCAGGGCGGTTAATCTCGGCCGCAGGGAAGAGAGCGTATGCGTAAGGGGACTGAACGGACCGGCTTAACAACAGAGCGAAGCAGCGGCAGCGGGTGTTGCCTCATGCTAACGCGTGTCAGGATTAATCTTTAAAGCCCCTGCTGGTCTGATTAAAACCCACCGCAATGCAGTATACTCTGCCCGCGCAGGATAATGATGAGTGTATCCTGGCGAGTAGTCGTATCTTTGGAGAAAGAGCTTGCGAGTCAGTCGTTCGTTAACGATAAAGCAGATGGCGATGGTTTCGATCGTTGCCGTGGTTTTTATTTTCATTTTTGTTGTGATTTTGCTTTTCCATTTCGTGCAGCAAAATCGTTATAACACCGCGATGCAGATGGAAAGCATTGCCCGTTCCGTGCGCCTGCCGCTTTCCGCCGCCGTGTTGAAAGCCGATATTCCTGAAGCGGAGGCCATCCTTCAGCAGATCAAACCGGCCGGTGTGATTAGCCGCGCGGATGTGGTGCTGCCCAACCAGTTTCAGGCACTGAGGGTGAGTTTTGCCCCTGAAAGGCCGATTCCGGTGATGATTGCGCGTATTTTTGAAATCCCGGTGCAGATCTCTCTGCCGCTCTATTCACTGGAACGCCCCGCCAATCCGCAGCCGCTGGCCTATCTGGTGCTGCAGGCGGATTCCTGGCGAATGTACAAATTCATTATCAGCGCCATTTCAACGTTGGTGACGTCGTGGCTGCTGCTGTCGCTAATGCTGTCCGTGGCGATCACCTGGTGCATCAACCGGCTGATGGTGCGCCCGCTGCGTAAGCTGGCGCGCGAGCTGAATCATCTCGATGCCCAGGACGTGCTCGGACATCAGTTGCCGCTGCCGCGCCTGCATCATGACGATGAGATCGGCATGCTGGTGCGCAGTTACAACCGTAATCAGCAAACGCTGCTGCGCCAGCATGAAGAGATGACATCCCAGGCCACGCGTTTCCCGTCCACGGATTTGCCCAATAAACCGCTGCTAATGGCGTTGCTGGAGCAATCCACCGGCAACAGCCACCCGCTGGCGTTACTGGTGATTGCCTGCGAAACGTTGCAGGACGTGGCGGGCGTGCTGAATGAAGAACAACGCGAAGTCTTGCTGCTGACGCTGGTGAGTAAACTGAAAGCGGCGCTGCCGCCGCGCATGGTGCTGGCGCAGGTCAGCCATTATGATTTCGCGATTATCGCCCACGGGGTAAAAGAACCCTGGCACGCGATTACCCTGGCGCAGCGTCTGCAAAAAGAACTGGGTGAAAAATTGCCGATTAACGGGATTCAGTTGCGCCCAACCGCCAGCATCGGCATCGCCATGTTTTATGGCGGTTTAAGCCCGGAGCAGCTGTATCGCCGGGCGATATCCGCCGCCTTTAGCGCGCGCCGCAAAGGCAAAAACCAGATCCAGTTCTTCGACCCGGTGCAAATGGCGCTGGCGCAAAAGCGCCTGACCGAAGAGAGCGACATTATTACCGCGCTGGACAGCGACCAGTTCGCCATCTGGCTGCAACCGCAGGTGGATTTGCGCAGCGGTGAGCTGGTCAGCGCCGAAGTGTTGTTGCGCCAGAAACAGCCGGACGGCAACTGGGAACTGCCGGAAGATTTAATCGATCGCATTGAGTCCTGCGGCCTGATGGTTACGGTAGGGCACTGGATCCTGGAAGAGTCCTGCCGTCTGCTGGCGGCCTGGCAGTCGCGCAATATTGATTTGCCGCTGTCGGTGAACCTCTCGGCGCTCCAGCTGCTACACCATAATATGATGAATGACGTGCTGGAACTGCTGTCGCGCTATCACATCAAACCGGGCACGCTGATTCTGGAAGTGACCGAAAGCCGCCGTATCGACGATCCCGATGCCGCAGTCAATATTCTGCGTCCGCTGCGCCAGGCCGGGGTGCGTATTGCGCTGGATGATTTTGGTATGGGTTACGCCAGCCTGCGTCATTTGCATCACATGAAGTCCGTGCCGGTGGATATCCTGAAAATCGACAAGAACTTCGTAGAGGGTATTCCGGATGACCACAGCATGGTTTCTGCCATTATCGCGATGGCGAAAAGCATGGAGCTGGACGTGATTGCCGAAGGGGTAGAAAACGATGCCCAGCGCCAATGGTTAGCCGACGCGGGTGTGGTTGTCGCCCAGGGCTATCTGTTTGGCAAAGCGGTGACGCCAGCCGAATTTGAAAAAAACGGGTTATCTAATCCGAAAGTATGAGGTTTTAGCGCAGCGCGACGACAGGGGCTGGTGCGAGCCAGCTCAAGTTTCTTAACATTTATGTTTCAATTTTGATGCATTGTTATATCTGCACTGTTTGGTGGGTGTTATTTTTAGCGCCACGGGTTGCATAAAGACCTTATGCATCCTGTGGACATTTCCTCGCAAGGACACCCTATGAAAATCTCAATATTCAAAAGTCTTTATTTTCAAGTTCTGGCCGCCATCGCTATCGGGATTTTACTCGGCCATTACTACCCTGAACTCGGCGCGCAGATGAAACCGCTGGGCGATGCGTTCGTTAAACTGATAAAAATGGTTATCGCCCCGGTTATTTTCTGTACCGTGGTAACCGGCATCGCGGGTATGGAAAGCATGAAAGCGGTGGGCCGCACCGGTGCGGTGGCGCTGCTCTACTTTGAAATCGTCTCTACTCTGGCGCTCATTATCGGTCTGGTGATCGTGAATATCGTGCAGCCTGGCGCGGGAATGAACGTCGACCCGGCGACCCTCGATGCGAAAGCCGTCGCGGTGTATGCCCAACAGGCGGAACAGCAGGGCATTGTCGCGTTCCTGATGGACGTGATCCCGAATAGCGTGATCGGCGCGTTTGCCAGCGGCAACATTCTGCAAGTGCTGCTGTTCGCGGTAATGTTTGGTTTTGCGCTGCATCGCCTGGGCAACAAAGGCCAGCTGATTTTCAACGTGATTGAAAGCTTCTCGCAGGTGATTTTCGGCATCATCAACATGATCATGCGCCTGGCCCCTATCGGCGCGTTCGGCGCGATGGCGTTCACCATTGGCAAATATGGCGTCGGCACGCTGGTGCAACTGGGCCAGTTGATCATCTGCTTTTATATCACCTGTATCCTGTTCGTGGTGGTGGTGCTCGGCAGTATCGCCCGCGCGACCGGTTTCAGCATCTTCAAGTTCATCCGCTATATCCGTGAAGAACTGCTGATCGTACTCGGCACGTCTTCTTCGGAATCCGCGCTGCCGCGTATGCTGGATAAAATGGAAAAACTGGGCTGCCGTAAATCGGTGGTGGGGCTGGTTATCCCGACGGGTTATTCCTTCAACCTCGACGGCACCTCGATTTACCTGACGATGGCGGCGGTGTTTATTGCCCAGGCGACCAATAGCCATATGGATATTTTCCACCAAATCACCTTGTTGGTGGTGCTGCTGCTTTCCTCTAAAGGAGCCGCAGGGGTAACCGGGAGTGGGTTTATCGTGCTGGCGGCGACCATTTCCGCCGTTGGGCATTTACCGGTGGCGGGCCTGGCGCTGATCCTCGGTATTGACCGTTTCATGTCTGAAGCGCGCGCGTTAACCAACCTGGTGGGTAACGGCGTAGCGACAGTTGTCGTAGCGAAATGGGTAAAAGAGCTGGACCAGAAAAAGCTCAATGACACCCTGAACAACCGCAACAGTAACGAAACGAAACAACAATTATCCTCTTGATATCACTCATTTGCCCGCAGCGACTTGCCCTCGCTGCGGGCTCCTGCGCATAATTGCCCTAATTTTTATTTTTTAACGTGACGTTTTTCAGTTTGCGCGGTCAAACGCTGTAGCGAAACGTTACCTTAGGTGGCCCACGTAAAAAGGACGGGCCGCCTTTGCTTGTTTTTAACCAGGAATGTTGATCAGGGGTTCACATGCAGGGCACATTTACTCGAATTTTCACCGGCGGCTTATTGTTAGCCATTGCCGGTAACGTGCAGGCAGAAGCGCTCCAGCCGGACCCGGCATGGCAACAGGGCACACTTTCAAACGGTTTTCAGTGGCAGGTTCTGGCTACTCCACAGCGTCCCAGCGACCGCATCGAAATTCGCTTTTTAATCAATACCGGTTCACTGACTGAAAGTACCCAGCAAACAGGTTACAGCCATTTTTTACCCCGGGTTGCCCTTACCCAAAGCGGCAGCTTACAGCCCGTCCAGGCGCGTTCTTTATGGCAGCAAAGCATCGATCCTAAACGTCCTATGCCGCCCGCCGTTGTTTCCTACGACTTTACGCAATTTAGCCTGAGCTTGCCGAACAGCCGCAACGACCTGCTGAAAGAGTCGCTGACCTGGCTGGCGGATACCGCAGGTAATCTGACCATTACGCCGCAGAGCGTGACTCACGCGCTGCAAACTCAGGACATGGTGCTGACCGCGCCCGCCGATACCAAAGAGGGCAGTTGGCGTTACCGCCTGAAAGGCTCGACGCTGCTGGGGCACGATCCGTCTGAATCGCCGAAGCAACCGGTAGACGCCGAGAATTTGAAGGCGTTTTATCAGAAATGGTACACACCGGATGCCATGACGCTGATCGTGGTCGGGAATATCGACAGCCGCGCGGTCGCGGAGCAAATCAATAAAACCTTTGGCAGCCTGAAGGGCAAACGTGAAACGCCAGCGCCAGTGCCGACGCTTTCCCCACTGCGCCATGAACCGGTCAGCATTATGACGGATGCCGTGCGTCAGGATCGTCTTGGTATTACCTGGGACACGCCGTGGCAGCCAATCCGCGAATCCAGCGCGCTGCTGCGCTACTGGCGCGCCGACCTGGCGCGTGAAGCGCTGTTCTGGCACGTGCAGCAGTATTTAACGCGCAGCAACGTCAAAGATCTTAATCTTGGCTTTGACTGCCGGGTACTGTTCCAGCGCGCGCAGTGCGCCATTAATATCGAATCGCCGGGCGAGAAGCTGGACAGCAACCTGAATCTGGTGGCGAAAGAGTTGGCGAATGTGCGCAGCAAAGGGCTGTCGAAAGACGAGTTCGATGCGCTGATCAACCAGAAAAAAGGCGAGTTGCAGAAGCTGTTCGCAACCTATGCCCGTACCGACACCGATATTTTGATTAACCAGCGGCTGCGTACGCTGCAAAACCAGGTGGTGGATATCGCACCGGAGCAATATCAGAAACTGCGTCAGGATTTTCTTAATGGTTTAACGGTAGAGCAACTGAACCAGGATCTGCGTCAGCAGTTATCTCACGAAATGGCATTGATTCTGTTGCAGCCGAAAGGCGAGCCTGAATTTGATGTGAAAGTGCTGAAAGCAACCTGGGACAAAATTATGGAACAAGAACGTGTTGTAGAGGATGCTTCTCCTGAAGCAGAAGCTCCTGCTGGGCAATAATATTTTCTTATTTGGTCGAAGAGAGATATTCAAAAGAAGTGTTAAGTATGTATAGCGTTCGTTCACAGATGTAACGCGATTACATTCGAAGAGAAATAGAGCGGGTGAGAGCCATTTTATAATTCAAGGCATCGCTCAGGTTTTTTTGGTCGTTTAATCGCGGTGCGTAGTCGCCACCGCGATTGCTTTTCTGTTGTAAATGCGTTGAAATATTGTTAATTATAAACAACAATTTCACGTGATACTTCATCCTACTCGCATAACCCATCAAAAAGCCTCTAATGTGCATCACTAGCGGCAACTCATAATCTTTTAATTTAAAAGAAAATAGTCATTAAAACCTCACTGAGTCTCAAATGAGATCCTAAATATTTTTTACAAATTATACTCATCGGTTAAATTTAACGCTCTCAATCTTGAGCATAAAGAAGCTAATTCTTCCCGCTTTTAATTTATGAGGAAAATAATTCCTTATGAAAGAAAGGGGATGATTAACTTTCAGATTTTATTGATACTTATAAAAGTCCGGAGATGTTTATGAAAAAGTTATATTGCGGATTAATGATTGTTTCCTCTCTGACCATGAGCAATATGGTAAATGCAGCAGACGGTACGATTAAATTTAAAGGTAATATTGTTGATAGTGCATGTTCCGTTGATGCTGCAAGTGCCGACCAAACCGTTACGTTAGGCACTGTTGCTGCAAGTTCATTTGCTGCTGCAGGTGATACTTCAACGGCTCAGAAATTTGATATTAAATTGACTGAATGCCCGGAAGGCACCGTTGCAGTGGTATTTGGTGGCACGGCTGCGACTGCTGACCTACTCAAACTTGATGCAGGCATGACGGCAACAGGTGTTGCAGTACGTATTAATAATTCAGACGATGGTACCCAAATTAAAGTTAATGATACTGCCTCCGCAAAACGTGTAACTGTTGCTGCTGATGGTTCCGCAACGCTTAACTATGTTGGTCAGTATCAAGCAACTGCTGAAAAAGTCACAGCAGGTACTGCGGATGCAACCAGCCAGTTTACCGTTCTGTATAATTAATCACTTAGCTATTATTACGGTTTAATACTTATAGAATGCTCAAACCGTACATATAGCAATTATATGTACGGTTCTGTTTTTTAATTTTTTACTGTTATTGAATCTTAAACATCAGCAGGACCAAATATGAATATCAAAAAGATGTTTAGTATATTTCTACTGACATTAACCAGCCTGTGGGGGCAATTCGCTAATGCAGGTATCATTGTCGGTGGAACACGGGTTATTTTTGATGGAGGGCAACGCGAAGTTTCTCTGTCTGTGACAAACCCGGATAAAATACCCTATCTTATTCAGGCATGGACTGATGCTGCTGGTGCTTTAGGCGAAAATAAAGAAGCGCCAAAGCCTCCATTTTTAGTTACTCCGCCGCTATTTCGTCTTGATTCCGGTAATGAAAATATGCTGCGTATCATCCGCACCGGGGGAAGTTTACCAGAAGACCGCGAATCAATTTATTGGATGAATGTGAAGTCGATTCCTGCTTCGGCAAAAGGTAAAAAAAATGTCCTGCAAATTTCAGTCAAAACCCGCATCAAGCTTATTTATCGCCCAGAAGGTTTAGAACCTCCAACGAGTGAGGATTATAAAAAATTATCCTTCCATCGGGTCGGTAATGAAATTCAGGTCAACAATCCGACACCTTATTACATAACGTTCTTTTCGCTAAAGGCAGGTAATACACAGCTTGATACCTCTAACGTGATGGTACCCCCTCATGGCAATTCAACGTATCAGCTTAGCACAGCCGTTTCTGCCACTCAGGTTACCTGGAATATTATTAATGATTTTGGTGGAAATAGTAATCCTGAGATATCTCCTTTGCAATGAAAATAAGCTCATGAATGGTTTTAGTTAGATGATAAACGTATCCTATTTAATTGTTAATAAATAAATCACCTCTGTCTGATTATTTACCAATGTTGATAAGGTCTGTTATGATAAATTATATATATAAAAGACAGGGTTGTTTACGTCTGACAAGCATTGCATTAGCCCTTATGACGATATTTGCGTCCCGACAAGGTCTTGCGGAAGATGTCACCTTTAACCCTAATGCGCTAGAAATCGACAATCCTTCTGTTACATCAGTGGACTTAACACAGTTTTCATCCGAGGGCGGTCAAGCTCAGGGGATGTACCATGTTGATGTTTTCGTTAATAACGAAAAAAAGACTACGAAAGATTTAAATTTTGTTACTGATAAAGATGACACCTTAGTGCCTCAAATCACAATTGCCCAGCTTGATGATTGGGGGGTAATGGTCAATTTAATACCAGAATTCAAAGGATTACCAAAAGAAACTGTTATTAGTGACTTGTCTCATTATATACCTCAGGCCAGTATCAATTTTGACTTCTCACGTCAACTGGTGAAATTTTCGATTCCACAAGCTTTAATGCAACAAAACGCTCACGGATACGTGGACCCAAAATATTGGGATAAAGGTATTTCTGCATTTTTAATGGATTATAACTTTACGGGTTCTAATAATGACTACTCTGGTAGTAGTAGTACGGGTAAAAGCTATTTCCTGAATTTACGCAGTGGCGCAAATTTTGGCGCCTGGCGTTTGCGTAATTATAGTACCTGGAACTATACGCAAAGTAGTGGAACCGCTGATGACTATTCAATTAGCCATTGGGATTCTATCAATACCTACATGCAGCGAGAAATCCCAAAAATCAAAGGGCAACTCACTCTTGGAGATAATTATACGCAGTCGGATATATTTGATAGCGTGCAATTCCGAGGAGTACAAGTCGTATCAGATGACAATATGTTGCCGGACAGTTTGCGTGGCTTCGCACCAACAGTAAGTGGAATTGCAAACAGTAACGCAAAGGTCACTATCAAGCAAAATGGAACCATCATTTATCAGACTTATGTACCTCCAGGCGCATTTTCAATAAATGATTTATTTCCCACGTCATCCAGTGGCGATTTGCAGGTAACTATTACTGAGGCCGATGGTTCAGAGCGCACGTTTATTCAACCTTTTTCTAACGTACCAGTCATGCAGCGCGAAGGTCGTTTAAAGTACGGTTTCACAATCGGCGAATACCGCGCTTTCAGCGACAAGAGTAATGAACCGATACTGGGGCAAGCAACGCTGATGTATGGCTTACCGCGGGATGTAACATTGTATGGCGGTTTTCAGACAGCAGATAAATATAATGCGTTAGCGTTGGGTGTAGGTTTCAGCCTGGGTGAGGCTGGCTCTGTTTCAATGGATGCCACTCAAGCTTTTACCACGTTAGATAAAGAAATGAATGGTATTGATCGCTCTCAGGAAGGTCAATCTTACCGTTTTCAATATTCTAAAGATATTCTATCGACAGACTCTACAGTGACGCTGGCTGGCTACCGTTACTCCACGAAAGGATTTTATACATTTCAGGAGGCAATGGATTATAACAATGATGATGATGGCAATTATTCGGGTTCCAATAATAACAGGCGTAGTAAATTACAGCTTCAGTTTACTCAGAATTTAAATAAGGGTGATTGGGGCTCCCTGTCGTTTTCTGGATACCAGCAAGATTACTGGAACGAAAAAGGCTATGAGCGGAGTTTAAGCACCAGTTACAGCAACTCTGTATGGAATGGGATTAGCTGGTCACTCATGTACACTTACACAGAGTTGGCTCGTTCATATGAATCTACCGATCAGCAATTAGCGCTGAGTGTCAGCATTCCATTCTCTAAATGGTTACCGGGAGCATATATAAGCACCAATATGGTGAATGATATGCATGGCAAAACGCACTCTCAGGCAACCTTAAGTGGCACGGCGCTGGAAGGCAACAATTTATCTTACAGCCTTGCTCAAGGATTCAGTAACAAAGATGAAGGCTATAGCGGCGCAGTTTATGGAGACTATAAGGGAACTTATGGTGAATTAAATGCGGGCTATAACTACGATAAAGACTCTCAGCAAATAAACTATGGAGTCCAGGGCTCAGTTATCGTTCATCAGAACGGAGTCACATTCGGACAGCCAATGTCAGGGGATATGACGTCCGTGGCGCTGGTTGAAGCACCAGGTGCTGCGGGGGCGAAATTACAAAATGGTACAGGTATGCGTACCGACTGGCGTGGTTATGCCATTGTCCCTTACCTGAGCCCGTACCAGCGCACACGTATTGGTCTCGAACCTGGCTCTTTGGCAGAAGATGTTGATATGAAGGAAAACGTAACGTCAGTTGTGCCAACAGCAGGAGCGATAGTACGGGCAACCTTTAAAACGAACGTAGGTAGTCGAGCACTAATAACCCTGTCGCAAGGAAACCATAAGGTGCCATTTGGTGCGTTAGTGTCGGTGAATGGCATAGACAGTGACAACACAGGTATTGTCGGTGAAGAAGGGCTGGTGTATCTCAGTGGCTTACCGGGTAGCGGGGACATCACCGCGATCTGGGGGGCAAAGGGGTCTCAACAATGTCATGCTCATTTTGATATACATACTCCCGTTAATAACGAAAAGACAGCTAATGCAGGTATTCAGCTGTTAAACGTTAATTGTAAATAATGGTATTATCATGGAATTCATTAAAAATAGTTTAATTAGGATTTGTCGTTATATATGCTATCTTCTAATTAGCTGCTTTGCGTTTTCATTTACAGCACAAGCAGGTACGGGTTGGTGTTTAGCCGACAGCGGAACAAAGGCGTATAGCGGTACGTTTCATTATAAAATAACCGATCCTACTAAAAATAAAGCGGGTCAAACGTTATTATCATTCTATTCGTGGTCATTTGGTTCTACCTATACTGCAACATGTGACTGCACCGGTAGTAGCAAGGCATATTACAAAGCAGTGCCAGGCGATCTGGGAGAATTGGTCTATACGGGTAACGGAAACTATTATAAGCTAAACGAAAACATAGCCATTGCATCATCTGTGTTTATTGGCGGATTGGTATCACAATATATAGCTACACCTTTTACCGATTTTACGAGTGAGGTATCTGGTAACTGTTCATCCGGAACGTACAATACCGGTAATAAAGGTATGCTAAGTTTGTATATCTCAAAGGCATTTACTGGTGTAATGAATATACCTTCCACCGTAGTGGTTAGGTTATACGGAACCCATACACTAGGAACTTATCCATCTACACCTATGGCTCAGGTATCTATGACAGGAGATATTACTGTACCACAATCATGTAAGATCAATGATGGTCAAATAATCGACATTGATTATGGTGACGTTCTTCGTAAACATTTAAGTACAAAAGGTAGTGGTGCGTCTGGCAAGGCTGTAGTGACACAAATGGCCTACGTTTGCACCAATATGGCACAAGGTGTCAAGATAAGTTTTAAACTTTCCGGCCAGGCAGCACCGGATGATAATAATTCTTTGGCTACTGATAATGATGATATAGGTATTCGCATCGAAGATAGTAACGGCAACGTCATTACGCCCAATGAAGGAAGCTTAGATTCACAATTTAATTATGCCACAAATTCGGGTACTGCTACTTTCAAAAGCTATCCAATTAATACCACTGGAAGTAGTCCAGAACCCGGCATGTTCACTTCAACTGCGACAAT
This sequence comes from Atlantibacter sp., assembly GCF_032062175.1. NCBI lineage: Bacteria > Pseudomonadati > Pseudomonadota > Gammaproteobacteria > Enterobacterales > Enterobacteriaceae > Atlantibacter > Atlantibacter sp. The sequence goes on along the minus strand of NZ_DAMBQK010000013.1, from coordinate 32,604 downwards.
TACCACTAACATTGAATGATATATAGTCTAATAAATCTCTAAAAAAGTATAAATAATTTTTACAGTCTTTCAAAAAATTGAGCCAAAGCACTCTTGTAGTGCTTTGGTTTTTTGATTGTGTTGTAGATGGCAATCGAGGTTGACAGTTAACTGACTTTTTTGGGGGACAGATTAAAGAGGAATATTGTTTTATTAGGTTTGGATGAGGTCACATTGACCGTAAGGGATAATCAATATTTTTGAGGGATATAATTAATATTTTTAAGAATGCCGTTTTTCGCTGTAATATACCCACCTTTCTTCAACTCAGATAATATACGCATAATTGCTGATCTGGAAATTCTTGATTTTCCCTTAATATAATTTTCAATAGTAATAGTTTCACGGATATATTCTGGTTTTGCCATCAACTCATAAAGCTGAAGACGTACGATATCAAAAGCTGAAGGTGAGATAAGCTTAAACAAGATCTCTGTCATCATACTGGACACTAACTGCAAATGACTGGCAAAAGTTTGCCATAAATCTAGTTGATTCAATAAATTTTCAAATTCTTGTCTGTCTACAACGGCCATTTCAATGGGAGTAATGGCTTTAAAAGTAAAAACGGATTGCGACATATCATGTAGGGGAATGATACCTCTCAGCATGGGAGCTTCGAAAATATCTAATAAGATATCATCTGGTTGCCTGTATAATGATACAACCCCTTTTCGCAGTAAATAAACATGCGATTGTTTGGTTGCACTATAACTTATTCTGTATCCGACCGGATAGGCCTTGAATGTGATGTGCGGTAGCATTTTCTCAAGGATCTCAATGGTATATTGAGGGGGTACTCGAGTTGAGTTTGGTCCGCGGGAATGCTCATTATGGTTACGGTTCATAGGTATGAAACTGACGAAGAAAATGGGAAATTTCAGCGATTTTAATACTGATAAAGTTTATAGGAATTTATATGTGTTAAATTGTTATTTGAAATTAATTAAGTGTACGCGCCCAGGGTTTTACTCACTCTTTATAAATTAAAATTCAAGATTATCTTTGGTCAGTAAAAGCATACAAGGAAAAGCAGCAGGTTGTTCATTTTTCCAGCAAGTCTCGACCTTTTGAAAAATCATTTAAATCAATAGGTTGAGCTTTTTTTGGGCTTATAGCTATAACATTATTCTAAAATATTGCTCTCATTATTAACATATTCAGATTTGACTTTTTTGGTGCCGAAATAGTCATTAATGACTATTCCTAAATTAATGATTTATAAATATTAAAAGCTAGATTATAAAATGTCTCTATTTTTTCAGTGTCATTTGACATTACTTAAATGCTATTTTAAGAATTTATCATTATCCTGCCTTTTCAGGCGCTATTTATTTTTATTTTTTCCGGTTTTTTACATGGCTTACTTTAAAACGGCTCTTATGCGAATTGAGCACAGAAAGCAACAGAATAAGGAACGCGAACGGTCTTCACTTTAAATGCATAACCCTATGCAAAGCGCGCCCTCGCCGGGCGCGCTCCTTATATTTACTTCTTCATCTGTGACAAAATCATCTGGCATTGGTTCGCTTCGCCTTCCGACGGGGAAATCAGCGCCAGTAGCGCCGCAGCAGGCGTCACCAGCGTCGCCAGTGCCGCAGCGACCGCGCCACGGGCAATCAATGGCCCCGGCTTCACGCCGTAATCCGGGTTTTTAAAGGTGCCGCGCACATACAGCGGCGAGCGCAGCGTCACGATGCGTATCCCTTTACTCTCCGGGTCGATGGTCAAATCGAGCTGCTCCGAAGCGAAACTGGCGGTACCGGTAATATTCACCACCGCATTTTCCGTATCAAACGCGAAGATTTGCGGGCGCGCCACGCCCCGGCGGATATCCAGGTTAGCGGCAGCGCAGTTTACCCGCACCTCTTCGTCGCCAAAGATTTGCCCGACCAGGAAGTTGCCGACGTTCAGGCCGAGGATTTCCATCAGGTTGCGGCTGATCAGACCATCGTTCATCAGCAATTTTAAATTACCGTCGCTACTGCCCAACAGCGCGGCGATGGAGTTGCCCGTGCCGCGGAACTCGGCGTCACCGTTCATTTCGCCGAGCGTTTTTTGCATCAGTTCGACGTCCGGCATCAACTGTTTGAGCTTCAGGCGGCGCGCCTGAATATCGGCCTCGCCCTGCATCGGGTTTTTCCTGCCGTCGAGATGGATATTCGACGAGATAGTGCCGCCCGCCATGCCGAACTTGAGCGGTTTCAGGCGTAAATCGCCGTTATTCAACAGGATATGCGTAGAGAGATCGCTTAGCGGCAGGGTGGCGCTGTGTTCGATGCGCCGTCCTTTGAACCGCACATCGGCATCCATCGTGTCCCACTTATCGGTCTCAAACTTGTCATACGGCAGCACTTTGCCCGCCGGTTGCGCTGACTTCTCGCCTTTTTTCTGCTCTGACTGGCGGCTCTTCTCCGCGTCTTTGCCGGAATCTACCCCGACCAACGGCCCTAAATCCGCCAGCCGCAGTTGGCGCGATTCCAGGTCGCCTTCCAGTTTCGGGCGCGGTTTGCGCTGGCTGTAGGTCAGCGAGCCGCGAATATCGCTGTCACCGATACGACCACGGAAGCCGCGATAGTCGTAAACCGAGCCTTTATCGGCGTCGATTTTTGCTACCAGACGCCCGTCGGTTTCGAAAGGCGGGGTATCCGGCAACAGTACACCGGTCAGTTCATACAGTTCACCTAATGAGTCACCGCTGAATTTAAGCTGGAGGTCGACGCCGCCCATTTTCATCGGATCATTGACGGTGCCCTGAAACGCCACCCGCGTATTGCCGGAACGAATATCGGCCTGCACCGGGAATGGCGAGCCTTCGCTGCGCAACGCCAGCATGCCGCCGATTTTCCCGCTGCCCTGCACGCTCTGTTCGTTGTACCGACCTTTCATTTTCAAACCAAAAATGTAATCACCGGGTTTTTTATCGTCGTCTTTGGCTTTCTGACCGCTCACTTCGCTGTACGGCAGCGGTTTGCCCAGCGGATCGACCAGGATTTCCACATCCGCCTTCGAGACACTGTCATCCACCGCGATGCGTCCTTCATCGAACAGAATATTGTCCAGGCGGAACGACCACGACGAAGGCTGCTGCGCCTCTTCTTCGCTATCGCTTTTCGCCATATCGAAGGTCCAGTTATTGGTTTTTTCATTAATACGGATCAGCCTGGCATCGGGTTTAACCAGCTTGATCCAGGGCAGATAAACGGTTTTCGACAGCAACGCTAACGGCGCAAGCGTGGCTTCCACGCGCGGGAGATGCACCATCGTGACGGCAGGGATGTCGGGCGGATTGCCCAGGATAATATCGTTGGCGTACACATGGGGCCACGGCACCCAACTGCGCCAGCCCGGTTCGTCGCGATTGCGCGCCCAGGCAACACGTAAATCGCCGCGTATAGCAAACGGACGGTTCAGTTCAGTAGAAACTTTTTGGTTGATAGTTGGCTTCAGCCTGTTCCAGTCAAATGTTGCAATAACAATGACAACCACCACAACCAACAACAAAAAAGCGCCTGCTATTCCGCTTATAATTTTTCCGGTTCGCGTCATGCCCACCTCTGTCTGATTATCTTTTTTAATAAAGATAGTTCAGCACAGAGAAAGGGCATCAGAGCATTCGCATTTCTACCTCATCCAGGGTGCTGAAACAGACCGGGCGCGACAGGTAATACCCTTGTGCCGCCAGCGCTGGCGACGCCTGAACATCCTGCCATTCCTCGACCGTTTCGACGCCCTCGACGATCACGCCGTTGCAGTAGCGGTTCATCAGTTGCAGTAACTGGGTAAACAGATTGCGGCCTTCCGGCGTGGTGCGCAGCATGATAAACAGCTCGCGCGCCACTTTGATGTAGTCATAGCGCACTTCGCTTAACGCCGAGAAATTCGCCATGCCGGTGCCGAAATCGTCCAGCCACAGCGGGCCAAACTCGCTCATACCCGCAAGATTAGAATCTTCCGGCAAGCGAATGTGCTCGACCAGTTCAAAACGCACCCAGGGCAGTTCGTTGACCAGCGCCAGAATGTCGCTGCGTTCGCGCATAGCAATAAGCGTAGGACCGTCAACATTGACCGATGCCAGCACCTCGTGGCCCTGGAAGAAACTTTCTCGCTCCCGGAGCATCCGCAACTGTTCTTCAATCACGCTCAGGCGCAGGCGCACCGGGATGGCGGCAAAATAGCGATCGGGCGCGATGCGTTGTTGGGGGTTGCCAGGATGCGTGACGACCGTCAACAGCTCCACCGCCAGCAGTTTGCCGTTGGTTTTATAGATTGGCTGATAAGTATAAGCACGCTCACACTGCAACCAATATCGATGCTCTTCTAAATTTTCGATACTCGCGGCGGGCATTGTCAGCCGGTGAGTGACCTGCTTTAACTTCATCGTCGTCGTCCTGTTTAACGGGGTGACATACCTGGACATTGGGATTATCGGCCCCGCGCTTGAGAACTTTATGTTTCGTCCGTAACCAATTCTGGCAGTTTTTTGTGGATTTAGTTTCAGGAACGCCACCTGGCTCAAAAAAATTATCGGAACATTGTTTTAAAATATTTGACGACTTTTCGTTCGCAGCACACACTGCGCATAATTTTGATAATCCGGGTTGGCCACTATGTCGTTGAAAAAGATTGCCGTCATTGGCGAATGCATGATTGAACTGTCGCAGAAAGGTGCGGAAGTAAACCGCGGATTTGGCGGCGATACGCTGAATACGTCCGTTTATATCGCCCGTCAGGTGGATGCACAGGAACTGGGCGTTCACTACGTGACCGCGCTGGGCCAGGACAGCTTCAGCCAGCAGATGCTGGAAGCGTGGCAGGCAGAGCAGGTGCAAACATCGCTGATCCAGCGTATGGAAAACCGTCTGCCGGGCCTGTACTACATCGAAACCGACGAGACCGGCGAGCGCACCTTCTACTACTGGCGTAACGAAGCCGCCGCGCGTTTCTGGCTGGAAAGCGAGCAGGCTCCGGCGATTTGCGCCGAGCTGGCGCAGTTTGATTACCTCTACTTAAGCGGCATCAGCCTGGCGATTTTAAGCCCGGAAAGCCGTGAAAAACTGCTGGTGCTGCTGCGCGAATGCCGCGCCAACGGCGGGAAGGTCATTTTTGACAACAACTACCGTCCGCGCCTGTGGGTCAGCAAAGAAGTGACCCAACAGGTTTATCAGCAGATGCTGACCTGCACCGATATCGCGTTCCTGACGCTGGACGACGAAGACGCGCTGTGGGGCGAAAAGCCGGTGGATGAAGTGGTTGCCCGCACCCAGGCGGCAGGCGTAAGCGAAGTGGTGATTAAGCGCGGCGCGGATTCCTGCCTGGTGGCGATTGCCGGCGAACCGCTGCTGGAAGTCCCGGCGGTGAAACTGCCGAAAGAGAAAGTGATCGACACCACCGCAGCTGGCGACTCGTTCAGCGCTGGTTATCTGGCGGTGCGTCTGACCGGCGGTGATGCCGAAGCGGCAGCGAAGCGCGGCCACCTTACCGCCAGCACTGTGATCCAGTATCGCGGCGCGATTATTCCGCGTGAGGCGATGCCGCAGTAATCTAAACCAGCGGCGGATAGATATCGAAGCGATGGCTTTTGGTCGTCACCGCCGACTGGGTGGCGACGCCCGCCAGCGGCGGCGCATAGTCAGGGCGTTTGACCACGATGCGTTTTGTCGCCAGACGCCGGGCGGGTTCCAGTAATCCGTCCGCGTCGATATCCGGCCCTACCAGTGACTGAAACACCCGCATTTCTTTCTTCACCAGCGCGCTTTTCTGCTTGTGGGGAAACATCGGATCAAGATACACAACCTGTGGGCGCGGGTTAATGTTTTCCAGCGCCGTCAGGCTTGAAGCGTGGATCAGATGTAACCGTTCGCGCAGCCAGGGGCCGATTTCCGGGTCCTGATAGCCGCGCGCCAGGCCGTCATCCAGCAGGGCTGCGACCACCGGATTACGCTCCAGCATCCGCACATGGCACCCTACCGACGCCAGCACAAAGGCATCGCGCCCCAGGCCTGCCGTGGCATCCACCACGTCCGGCAGATAATCGCCTTTAATACCTACCGCTTTAGCGACCGCTTCGCCGCGTCCACCGCCGAATTTACGGCGATGGGCCATCGCTCCGGAGACAAAATCGACAAAAATCCCACCGAGCTTCGGTTCATCGCGCTTGCGTAATTCCAGATGCTCCGCCGTTAATACCAGTGCCATCGGGTTATCCGCATCGTGGTTCAGCTCCCAGCGCTGCGCCAGAAGTGATAAGGCGCCGTCTCCGGCGCCTGTTTCATCAATTAAACAGATGTTCACGAGTGGGTTTAACCCTTAATGCCGTAGTGTTCCAGCATCGCATCCAACTGCGGTTCGCGGCCACGGAAGCGTTTAAATAGCTCCATCGGCTCTTCGGACCCGCCACGGGTCAGGATGTTGTCGAGGAACGACTGGCCGGTTTGACGGTTGAAAATCCCTTCTTCTTCGAAACGGGAGTACGCATCCGCCGCCAGCACATCGGCCCACAGGTAGCTGTAGTAACCTGCCGCATAACCGCCGGCAAAAATGTGGCTGAAGGCGTGCGGGAAACGGCCCCATGACGGACCCGGGATCAGAGCCACCTGGCTCTTAATTTCTGCCAGGGTTTCGAGGATTTTCGCCCCCAAATCCGGGCTGAATTCCGCATGCAGGCGGAAATCAAACAGGCCGAATTCCAACTGGCGCAGGATAAACATCGCCGCCTGGTAGTTTTTCGCCGCCAGCATTTTCTCCAGCAGTTCCTGCGGCAACGGTTCACCGGTTTCATAATGGCCAGAGATAAACGCCAGCGCGTCCGGCTCCCAGCACCAGTTTTCCATAAACTGGCTCGGCAGCTCTACCGCATCCCACGGCACACCGCTGATGCCCGCCACCCCTGGGGTTTCGATGCGCGTCAGCATATGGTGCAGGCCGTGGCCGAATTCGTGGAACAGGGTGATCACTTCGTCGTGGGTAAACAGCGCTGGTTTGCCGTTCAGCGGACGGTTGAAGTTACAGGTGAGATAGGCCACCGGTTTTTGTAGCGAGCCGTCGGCTTTGCGCATCTGGCCAACGCAATCGTCCATCCACGCGCCGCCGCGTTTGTTTTCGCGGGCGTATAAATCAAGATAGAAACTGCCGCGCAGTTCGCCGCTGTCGTCATACAACTCGAAGAAACGCACGTCCGGGTGCCAGACGTCAACGTCTTTGCGCTCTTTGGCGGTGATGCCGTAAATGCGCTTAACCACTTCGAACAGGCCATTAACCGCTTTGTTTTCCGGGAAGTACGGGCGCAGCTGTTCGTCGCTGATGCTGTACAGATGCTGTTTTTGTTTTTCGCTGTAGTAAGCGATATCCCACGGATGCAGTTCGTCCACGCCATGCTGCGCTTTAGCGAAGTCACGCAACTGGGCCAGCTCTTTTTCGCCCTGCGGACGAGCGCGTTTTGCCAGATCGGTTAAGAACTCCAGCACCTGCTGTGGGTTTTCCGCCATTTTGGTGGCAAGGGATTTATGGGCGTAGTTTTCGAAGCCCAGCAGTTCCGCCAGCTCATGACGCAGCGCCAGGATCTCTTCCATAATCGGGCTGTTATCCCATTTCCCGGCGTTTGGTCCCTGGTCAGAGGCGCGGGTGCTGTAGGCGCGGTACATCTCTTCACGCAGCGCCTGATTGTCGCAATAAGTCATCACCGGCAGGTAGCTCGGGATATCCAGCGTCAGCAGATAACCCTGTTGCTCTTTGGCTTCGGCCTGGGCTTTGGCGGCGGCCAGCGCGCTTTCCGGCATCCCTGAAAGTTCAGATTCATCGGTAACCAGTTTGCTCCAGCCCATAGTGGCGTCGAGCACGTTATTGCTGTAAGTCGAGCCCAGCTCGGACAGACGCGCGGCGATTTCACCATAGCGCTGCTGCTTTTCTTTCGGCAAACCGATGCCGGAGAGTTCAAAATCACGCAGTGCGTTATCCACCGCTTTTTTCTGGGCGGTATCGAGGGCGGCGTAGTGCTCGCCGTCGTGCAGATCGCGGTACGCGTTATACAGCCCTTCATGCTGGCCGACCCAGGTGCTGTATTCAGACAGCAGCGGCAGGGTTTGTTCGTAGGCTTCGCGCAGTTCCGGGCTGTTCTGCACCGAATTCAGGTGGCTGACCGGGGAGAAAATGCGCCCTAAACGATCGTCCACTTCAGCCAGCGGCTGGCACAGCGTCTCCCAACGGTATGGCGCGCCTTTCGCAACCACTTCTTCCACACGCTGACGGCAGGCATCCAGCGCTTGTGTCACAGCGGGAACCACATGTTCAGGTTTAATGGCGGAGAAGGGCGGCAACTCGAAAGGGACGAGTAATGGATTGGTCATAAGCGCGTTCCTGATTAAAAGGTAAGTGAAGCGCATCGAGCGGCGCTTTGTTCATTGTGTGGTGATCTGGGGTTTAGTGTAGTGGATTTCAATGGTCGCCGTCGGCAATCCCCGGTTGGGTTAACTTTCCGGTATACTGTGCCCATACCTTTAGATCCTATCTGGAAACGTTCTACATGCTTAGCTATCGCCACAGCTTCCACGCCGGTAACCACGCCGACGTGCTGAAGCACACTGTACAAAGCCTTATCATTGAATCCCTTAAAGAAAAAGAGAAACCGTTTCTCTATCTGGATACCCATGCGGGGGCAGGGCGCTATCAGTTAAGCGGCGAACATGCGGAGCGTACCGGCGAGTATCTCGAAGGCATCGCGCGCATCTGGCAGCAGGATGATTTGCCTGCCGAGCTGGAGCCGTACATCAGCGCGGTGGCGCATTTTAACCGTGGCGGGCAACTGCGTTATTACCCCGGTTCCCCGCTGATCGCGCGCCAGCTGCTGCGCCCACAGGACAGTATGCTACTGACCGAACTGCACCCCAGCGACTTCCCGCTGCTGCGTTCCGAATTTCAGAAAGACGACCGCGCCACCGTCAGCCGTTCCGATGGCTATCAGCAGTTGAAGGCTAAACTGCCGCCGGTGTCGCGTCGTGGATTAGTTCTTATCGATCCGCCCTATGAAATGAAAACCGACTATCAGGCGGTGGTGACCGGCATTAAAGAAGGTTACAGCCGCTTTGCGACCGGCGTGTATGCGCTGTGGTATCCGGTAGTCCTGCGCCAGCAGATCAAACGCATGGTTCACGCGCTGGAAGAAACCGGCATTCGCCGTATTCTACAAATCGAGCTGGCAGTGTTACCGGACAGCGATCGTCGCGGCATGACCGCGTCGGGGATGATTGTGATTAACCCGCCGTGGAAGCTGGAACAGCAGATGAACACCGTTCTGCCGTGGCTACATAAAAAGCTGGTGCCGGCGGGAACCGGGCACGCTACCGTTAGCTGGATCGTGCCGGAATAATCACAGCCATCGATGGAACCTATTGATTTCAGGTATACAATCGCGGCAATCAGACATTAAGGATTAGACTCATGACCAAACATTACGACTACCTCGCTATCGGCGGCGGCAGCGGCGGTATTGCCTCCATTAACCGGGCAGCCATGTACGGGAAGAAGTGCGCGCTGATTGAAGCCAAAGAGCTAGGCGGCACCTGCGTCAACGTCGGTTGTGTGCCGAAAAAAGTGATGTGGCATGCGGCGCAAATCGCGGAAGCCATCCATCTGTACGGCCCGGATTACGGTTTCGATACCACCGTGAATCATTTCGACTGGAAGAAACTGGTTGCCAGCCGTACCGCCTACATCGATCGCATCCACACCTCTTACGAGACGGTGCTGAAGAAAAACATCGTTGATGTGATCCGTGGCTTCGCGCGTTTTGTCGATGCGCATACCGTAGAAGTGAATGGCGAAACCATTACCGCTGACCATATCCTGATCGCCACCGGTGGCCGCCCGTCTATTCCGTCGATTCCGGGCGCGGAATACGGTATTAATTCCGACGGCTTCTTTGAGCTGGACGAGATGCCGAAACGCGTTGCGGTGGTGGGCGCAGGTTACATCGCCGTGGAAATTGCTGGCGTGGTGAACGCCCTGGGTGCGGATACCCACCTGTTTGTGCGTAAACACGCGCCGCTGCGTAACTTTGATCCGCTGATTGTCGAAACGCTGGTGGAAGTGATCAACACCGAAGGCCCGACGCTGCACACCCAGGCGATCCCGAAAGCGGTAGTGAAAAACGCTGACGGCAGCCTGACGCTGCAACTGGAGGATGGTCGCAGCGAAACCGTTGACTGCCTGATTTGGGCGATTGGCCGCGAACCGGCTAACGACAACTTCAACCTGGCGGTAACGGGCGTTAAAACCAACGAAAAAGGCTACATCGTCGTTGATAAATTCCAGAATACCAGCGTTGAAGGCATTTACGCGGTAGGCGACAACACCGGGGCGGTGGAACTAACGCCGGTCGCGGTTGCTGCCGGTCGCCGTCTCTCCGAACGCCTGTTTAACAACAAGCCGGAAGAGCATCTGGATTACACCAACGTTCCGACCGTGGTGTTCAGCCACCCGCCGATCGGCACTGTGGGCCTGACCGAACCGCAGGCGCGCGAGCAGTACGGCGATGACCAGGTGAAAGTATATAAATCCTCTTTCACCGCGATGTACACCGCCGTGACCTCTCACCGCCAGCCGTGCCGCATGAAGCTTGTGTGCGTTGGCCCGGAAGAGAAAATCGTCGGTATTCATGGGATTGGCTTCGGGATGGATGAGATCCTGCAAGGCTTCGCGGTGGCGCTGAAAATGGGCGCGACTAAGAAAGACTTTGATAATACCGTGGCAATCCACCCGACGGCGGCGGAAGAGTTTGTGACGATGCGTTAATTCGCTCTCTGGATTAATGAAAACAGTGCCCACCTTTATGGTGGGCATTTTTTTATGAACGCCCCATCCGCGTAAACTGCTGCTCCAACATCTCCCGTCCCCACTGATCGCCCTGCCATTCGCGGGCAAGCGTAAATCCAAACGACTCATACAGCCGACGCGCCGCGTCGAGCCCGCTAAACGTCCAGAGCTGTGTTGCCGAAAACCCCTGCTGGTCGCAAAAATCCATTGCTTCACTCAGTAACCGGCGGCCGATGCCGCTGCCGCGACAGTCGTCGTCAAGGATAAACCAGCGCAGATGCGCTTCGTTATTGCCTAAGTCCTCTCCATCGATGGCAACCGAGCCGACAATCCGTCCGTGATGCATCACCAACCAGACCTGGTTGCAGGGGTTGTTCAGCCGCCCGCAAAATTCCGCCACGCCCGACGCGACTTTGCCTTCAAAGAAGTGCCCGAAACCATAATTTTTGGCGTAGTAGCTGCCGTGCATTTCGCTAATACGGCCAATCACGCCGGGGTGATAGCCGGTGACAATCTCAAACGGGCTGGCCTCGCTAACGCGCGCACCGTTACGGCAGACTTCCAGCGCGCGGGCATAGGCCGCCAGTCCACAGGCCACGGACTGTTGCTGGGAAGGGTTGAGCTGCTCCAGCGCTTCGACGACCCGCATCGCGCCGTACTGGTTGATCCGCGCGACGCTTTCCCGCCCTTTTTCAGTGAGTTGCAGCTGTTTTACCCGTCCATCCTGTGCTGAGGGCGTTTCCTGCAACTCACCGGCGGCGATCAGTTTACTGACCATCCGGCTGACGCTGGATTTTTCCAGCCCGAGAATTTGCACCAGATGGGCGGCAGTCAACGCGCCGTTGGCGTCAATTTCCACCAGCGTATGGACGGCGGAAGGGGAATACTCCGTGGCGGCGAGAGTGGCATTCATAAAGCCCAGTTCGCGAACCATCAAACGGGAGGAGACACGGATGTCGTTAATAATAGCGGAGTCGATCATGGCGGCATCTGATAAGATTTAATAGTTGTGCAATACAACCATTTGTTTGAATGTGTGTCAACGGTTCACGCTGGTGGATACGTGGCGATGCAGTCCCATTGTTCACCTTGCACCCGATACACCGATTCCGTCAGCCCGGCCATAACCCAGTCCTGATATCCCTCTTCAGGGCAGGCGATCCAGATGCACAGCCCGCAGCCGCCGCGCAGCTGGCGAGGGATATCCGTAACGCGAAAATCCTTCCCCGCCGCTTGCAAAGCCCGGCGTGTTTTCACCACACCGAGGGTATTGTGGAACAGAAACAGGTATTCGGTCACCGGCGTTTCCTCGGCTGCTGGCCAATAATCGCCGCGCCTACCGCCCCGGCATACTGGGCGTCGGGATGGGTTTGCACCGTCATGCCCACGTGCTCTGTGAGCTTATCGACGAATACCGCACAATGGCTGACGCCCCCGGTAAATAATACCGGGCCCTGTGCCGACAATCTGCCAATGAAGTTGGCGCTGCGGCGCGCCATGGCGTTGACGATCCCGGCCAGAATCGCTTCCGGGGCAACCCCCGCCGAGCGCAGGCTAATAACTTCAGATTCAGCGAAAACCGTACACATACTGGTGATAGCGTGCGGTTCCACGCCACGGGTAATCGCGTCGAGCTGGTCGACACTTGCGCCCAAAGTGCGGGAAATCACTTCCAGAAACCGTCCGGTGCCTGCGGCGCATTTATCGTTCATCAGGAAATCGGTCAGATTGCCCCGGTCATCCAGTTGGATGACTTTGCTGTCTTGCCCGCCAATGTCGATCACCGTGCGGGTATCCGGAGCCAGCAGACGCGCGCCCAGGCCATGACAGGAAATCTCCGTAACCTGCTTATCGGCAAAGTCCACCAACTGGCGACCATAACCGGTCAACGTGAGGAAAGGGCGCTCATCCAGCCCGGTGCTGAGGCTCTGCCAGGCTTCGCGGATCGCCGTCTCCGGGCGGAACGGCGTCGGGCACAGGAAGCGGCGCACGATGGCACCGTCCTGCAACAGTACGCCTTTGGTGGTGGTGGAACCGGAATCAATCCCTATTGATACAGCCACAACCGCTCCTTAAAGCATTTCGATAAAGGCCGCCACGCGGGTGCTGAGCTGCCCGATATCCGAAGTGGAGTAATCGGTCTCAATGGCGATATACGGGATGTGGTGGTGTTCGCGCACATGGCGCTTAATCGCCAGCGATTCCACGGCGTAGGTGTGGCAGGCCTGCAAAATGACATCCACCACGCCGTCGGCCTGGTACTCTTCCACCATCTGGCTAAGCAGTTTCAGACGCTGGTCGTTAGGGGAAATGCACGAGCAGCCAATCGCCAGGTACTTATCGGTGAGCGCGTCGTACACGTCGCCGGTCTCTTCCACGCAGTGTTCGGTGGCTTTCGCGCCGGTGCAGTTTTCAAAACCCACCACCCAGCCGCCATTTTCCTCGATGGCGCGCACGACTTTTTCCGCTGCGCCGCCGATGGGGCAGCCGGTAATCAGAATACGCGGGCGCGCTTCCAGACGTTTGCCGTCCTGCCACTCCTGGCGCACGCGTTCCGCCATGCCGTTCAGCTCGTCGATCAGCGCCTGTTTATCGAAGCGGAAAGTCGCGCCGTACACCACTTTGAGGATATCCATCCCGCTGAGCGCGGGGGGATTAAGCTGCCCGACATGGTAGAAATTGGCGGTCGCGCGGCGCTCCTGGTTTTTCAGCGCGATGGCGTCGCGCAGCGCCTGTTCGGTGATCGTCGCGCCGAAACGCTGTTCAACGGCGTCTTTCAGGCGATGGATTTCTGCTTTCCACAACGCGCGTGACGCAGCGTCGGCGGTGCTATTTGGGAGTTGCATTACGTGGACCGCTTTAAAATCGGCCATGTATTCATACATCTTTTTCTTGCCGTCGCAGGTGGTTTCGCCCACCACCAGGTCGGAGAAATAGAAGTAGGGGCATTTATCGGTTTTCCCAAAACCGTAGCTGCTTTTAATCAGCGGGCAGAGGTTACGCGGCAGGTCTTTTTCGGCTTCTTCGATGGTTTCATCTGAGGTGGAGCACAGCGAGACCACCACTGCGCCTGCGGCCATCGGGATCTCTTGCGGCATAAAAGTGCAATAGGTGCCGACCAGCGGAACGCCTTGCTCTTTGAGATCCATAACGGTGATAAAACCTTTCTGGCGGGCTTCTGAGAACTGATCGAAAATGGCAGGTAATTCAGTGATAAGAGACATATTTTTCCTTCCCCGTTACACGGGCGAGAGTAAAATTGGCTCCGCATTATAGTCACACTGAATGAATGGTTTTGTTGATCTCTGGCGGGAATATGTCACTCGGGCGGGAGACCGTGACGGCTCTGTGAGCCGTCACGTATTACCTTATTTCTTCGGCTTTTTCACCGGAGATTTGCTGGAGGCGGCTTCATTTTCGATCGGCGGAACCGAACCGATATCGGTGCCGGTGACCGGGTTAACCGACGGGTCAGATGCGGTGCGGGCAATCATGCTGTCCAGATTGGCTTGCTGCGAAGGAGGCAACTGTACGCTTGCCAGACCGTCGCCACCGTCTACCGCAGGTTGCGGATCGGCCACATAGGTGAAGTTCTCGTCGGAGTTCCAGCTACCGCGCATGTCGTCGCCTTCAGACATATTGAAGTAAACGTTGGAGTATTGTTCGATTGGCGGCAATTTCCCGGCAGGGAAGTTATTACGGATCGAATACAGCGCTTTCTCAAATGAAATCTGGTGTGCCACTTCGCGGGTCATCAGGAAGCCTAACGCGTCTTTTACGCCAACGTCATCGGTCAGGTTAATCAGGCGCTCATAGATGATTTTGGCGCGGGCTTCTGCCGCGATGTTGGAGCGTAAATCCGCCGTAACTTCGCCGATGGTGTCGATGTACGCCGCTGTCCAGGGAACGCCGGCGGAATTCACCAGCGCCGGACCGCCGCCATACAGCAGGGAGGTCAGGTGGCTGTCATTGCCGTTGCCGGTGATGGTGCGATAAAGCTCACCCTCTTTTTCGGTGCCTTCGGCCAGATCGCCTTTCGCGCCTTTATTCAGCATCCCCACCAGCGAGCCGATGATTTCCAGGTGGCTCAATTCTTCGGTGGCGATATCCATCAGCATATCTTTACGGCCCGGATCGTCATCGCCCAGACCCTGGGTAAAATAACGGCACGCCGCTGCCAACTCGCCCTGTGGGCCGCCGAACTGTTCAAGCAACAGGTTCGCCAGGCCAGGATTCGGTTCTGATACGCGCACTGTGTACTGTAGTTTTTTGACATGTCTGAACATACGCTCACTCCGCAAAAGTAAAAGGCAGTGAAATGCCCGCCTTAGCGGCGGGCATCATGCAAAAGAAGAGATTATTTTTTGGCTTCAACGCCCGGTGCGGCGTCACGAACCAGGAACTGCTCGGTAACATCAGGAATATGATTTAGTGCCCACTCCGCCATCGCGATTTCTTGCTCACGGATCTGTTCAAAAATGCGTGCGCCTTCCTGGTCGCCGACCAGTTGCGCCGCCGCGATCAGCGAGGTATAGCAGGCCACTTCAAAGTGTTCGAACGCATAGCTGCTGAGGGCGCCTTTGACCACTTCGTCATCGGCGAACATACCGCCCATAGCCTGGCCGGTAGCGGCCATTTTGCCCATGACGTCTTTGAAGGCGGAGTTAGAGGTATTGTGACGATCGATAACGGACTGAATAAGCGTTTGCTGCTGGCGAGTTTCTTCAATGTGCTGCTCAATCCGGGCTTTCAGATCCGGATAGTGCTCCAGGCGTCCAGCCATTTTTTCAAGCATGGATTCAGCCTGTTTCTCCATCGCATGCGCATCTCTTACCCAGTCCAGATAGTTCTCTTCGTAAGTCGTTGCCATGATTATTCCTCTTAGATTAAACACCTTATCGAAAATCTCCCGGCGCGTTTTCGACACGCAGATCCTGGTCGAAAATAACGGTCGGTTTATTCTCCGTTCCGTTCTGCAATAACAGAACCACCCACGGATAAATATCAGGCCTTCGATTTCGCGGTAGTTTTCTCAGACCGTAACCCATCGTTTTTTAATAAAAAATAATGAGTATTATCGTCGTGCCAGTTTTTTGTCTGGCCTGCATAAGGATAGACGCCAACGCCCGATTCATCCTCGGTTGTGGTCATTTAGAATAGTTTCAGGATTTTTCTTAAATGGACGCTAATAAAAATTTACAGACCAGATATACGCCAGGTTAGAAGGTTTGTCGCTGATAATATTTTATATATTTGACCTGCGCCGTTTTGCTGAAAACGAAGCGGTAAATAAAATATGTGTGCAAAAAAAATTCGTGTTGCGTTTTGTGTCGCGCTACGAAAATAACAGCAAGTGCCCCGGTAAAAAATAGTAAAAACCCGGCGGTGCAAGCGACTCCGTCGGGAGGCGGAGTTTATATGATATATCGTTGTGCCAGGTGCGCTTAAAAGCGCAAAAATCAACGCTGCGTTTACCCTGGGGCTATGAAACTTTTCGGATTATCGCCGATAATACAGACTTCCTGAAACCAAAGAGATGTCCCGATGAAAGGCAAACTCTCACCGTTTATGCATCAGACCGTTTCCTTTGCCATCTGGATGCTCATTTATTATGTGTCCGGTCTGGTCTCGCTACAGCTTGATGATCCGAGCCTTGATTTTTCCATTGTCTGGTTCCCGGCAGGGGTCGCGACGGCGGCGTTTCTGTGCGCGCCGTGGCGGCAATGGTGGCTGTTTCTCGCCGGCTTCATCATTCTTAACCTCATTCTGGATAACACCACCACGGATAACTTCCCCACTAACCTGATGTTTGCGGTGTTATCCATGCCTTCCACCATGGCTATCGCCTGGCTTGTCAGACGGTTTTCACGTGAAGGCGATGACCTGCACCAAATCGTGATGTGGCTGATTGCCACGGTGCTGGTGAGCGTGGTGGATGCGCTGGTGCTGTCGTGGGGGTTATGGTACTTCCGCAACGAATCCTTTAGCGGCACGTTCTGGCCGGGATTAATTGCCGACGTTACCGGCATTCTTTTCGCCACCACCATCATTATGGGCTTCCTGAATAATCATCTGCGTACTCAAGGTATGCACCGCAGGATAATGATTGCCGGGGGCTTTGTGTGGGTGCTGCTGATCCTGATTACCGCCTGGATATTCAGCGACTCGGTGAAATATATCACCGATGCGTTTAATGCCCATCGCTACGATGTGCTGCGTTTTGCGGCGGCCTGTATTCCCATCGTGTTAACGGTGGCGCTGGCGATACTGTGGGGCAACCGGGGCGGATCCTTTGCGTTATTAACCCTCGGCGCGATTGTTATCTGGTTCTCGATTCAAAAAATGGGCCCCTTCTTTATTAAAGGGCTACGAGCCGGCGAGCCGTTGCTGATTGCTCAATGTTATTTAACCGCCACGGCGTTATTAATGGTGTTTATTCGGGTATTAACCCGCAGCGCCCAGCGGCTGGATAATCGTAACGGCGTGCAAAGCGCGCGCGACGCTATCTATCAATTGAATCTGGTTACCGGGCAACTTTACTGGGATCACACGCTGGATGTGCTGGACGACATCGCCACCGACGAGCTGACCGATAAAGAAAAAATGCTGGCACGCGTACACCCGGACGACCGCGAGAAATTTCAGCGCCAGTGGAGCGATAGGGGTCAGGCGCATAAGCTGCCCACTATCTCATTTCGGTTTAAAGATAAAAATGACCGCTGGGTGACCATTACTGACAGCGGCAACATGCTGATTAATAAACAGTCACAACCCATTATTATTGGCAACTGGCGAATCAGTGGCACCACCACGTTCAGTTAAGCGCAGAGAGGCGGAGAGTCGTTATGTTACAAATCGCGTTATTGCTTTTCGGTGCAGAATTTGTGCGTGATAAAGCCAAATATCTTTGGATAAGTGGCTTATTATGGGGGGTCGCGGGCGTTCTGATTTTTATTGATGGCTTTGACGGGCAAACGTATTTCCCGTTAAAAACCTTTGGCATCGTTTTGTTATTAGAGAGCCTGATTACCCTGAGCGTGGCGGCAAGCGGAATAGGTGCGCAAAAAGCGGTGCTCTATTTTAAAGGCGGCGTCTTTTTCTTCGTTTCGTTAATTATGCTGGTGGATGCCCGTTACAGTAATATCCTGCTGTCGGTGATTTTTGGCTTCTCGTATTTCGTCATCGGCCTGTTTGTTATTGCCTCCGCCTGGGTGGTGCGTTTCCCGCGCTGGCGCGCATCACTGGTTATGGGCTGCCTGCAAATCGCCTTTGCCGGGTTTTTAATTACCCATTCCAGCGCCACGGTGTCGTTTTTCCTGGGGGTGTTGATGATAGCGGGCAGCATTAACACGCTGCGCGTGGCGATGCGGGCAAGGCAGTTAAAAAATGCCACCTCGGTATTCCAGATAATGGTGCCGCGTGAGTTCGCCAAAGGCTTCACCACCAAAGTGAAAGGCAGCCCGATGCCGGAAAAAGCCGCCGGGACGGTGACGCCGCCGCTGGAGTTTACCTCACCGCTGACAGTGCATATCTGGACGCCGGAAGGCTCTGCTAATGAACCCGCGGTGCCGCGCCCGGTGATCAACCGCTATATTGCTGCGGTAGATGCCCACGGCGTGATCTCGACCGGCCATGCGGCGCTGGAGGCGTCTCCCCATGTTTATGTCAGCCTGTACCCGGCTGAAGATATCGACCGCTCGCCGTCTGAGTTTTTTCGCCTGCTGAAAGCCACCCACGACAACGACATCGCCGGGAAATATCAGCCCGATTACGTCACGGAGTCGGGCAACTGGTGCCATTCTGATATGAAAATCCATTTCCACGGGTTTAACGGCGAGGCGCTGCACCGGTTCTGGACGAATTATCGCAAAGATGAAATTTACAACCTGACTTACCGCAACTGCTCAAGCAGCGTGGCGTATTCGCTGGAAGCGGCGCTGGACGGGGTGTTAGCCAACCGGCGGGGAAGCTGGCTGACTACCCTGAAAGTGCTGTTTATGCCGGAACTGTGGATCGCGTCCCAGGTGCGTAAAAGAGCCTTAACCATGGCCTGGACGCCGGGCCTGGTGATGGATTACGCCCGGGCATTGCGTGCCATTGTTCATCCGGTTCCACAACCCTGGTACAAACGCATGCCGTGGAAATCACGCTCCACGGCGCAGGAATAACCGGCTTAAAACGACCACACCAGCCCGGACTCAATGTCGGCAAGGATGTTGTCATCCACCATCGGGCTGTGGCGAATGGTTGAAGGCAGGAAGGTGACGCGCGGTTGCAGGTAGAAATGCAGATTGTCAGTCACCTTCCAGTCTGCCGCCACCGCCAGCCAGGGCGCAAAGGCGTCATTGGGGGACCAGGCGTCTAACCCTGATTTAGCGGATTCGCGCTCGCTGATGCCGTAGTAATAACGCGCCAGCTTGTCGCTATACCAGTCGATGCCCGCCTGCGGATAAATCGTCACTGGCTCTGCGACAAGTTGTCCGGCCCAGGCCAGCGTCGCCATCAACCCGTTGCTGGTATTGAGCGTGTCGCCGGAAAACTCCCCGCGAAACGCGCCGATATCGGTGATGCGCTGATAGCTCACCCCGGCCATCATCGTGCTGTGGCGTGAGTTTAGCTGGCGGATCGCCCACTGGCGGGCGTTGTCCGGGTCGAACTCTACGTCCAGATACCAGACGCGCGCTTTGAATTCGTTCTTGTCGTCATTGACGAAATAGACCCCCGCTTCGGTGCCGTCCAGGTAAACGATCTTATTGTCATAGCCCAGATAGGGAATGACGGAGTAGTCGGTTTTATAGCTTTTATAGGGGTTAAACTGCGCTTCACCTTCGATGCCCAGGCCGATCTCCGCCGCTGTGGCTCCGCTCAGCGGTATCAGCAACGCCATCCCAATGGCGGTACGTTTGATCATCATTTTGCATCCTTTATTGTTATGGCTCACGATAACCGGGCCGGATCCGTTGTGAATAATCGTCATTGAGCGTGCCGACAACCGCCGCGACTTTGCTATTGGCCCGTAACGCTTCAATGGTGAATGTTTTGTCGAGCAACCCTAAATCGTAGCAATATTGATCGACATGACCGCTAAACAGCACCATCCAGTTGTATTTAAAGTCAGGCGCGGCCTTACGGCTGTGCCGTAAGATATTGGTGGTGCAGTTGTTTCTCAGCGTGTTGTAAAACTCATCACTGTTTTTCAGGCTGTTAATGCGTTCGGCGTAGTCCAGAAATACCTGCCTGCATACCTCTTTGGTCACGTTGACCCGGTAAATATAGACATCCTCTTTACGGATATTGGCCCGCACGCCGATTAAATCTCTTTCATCCGCCACCACGTAAATCAATTCATAAGTGTTGAAAAAACCTTTCCAGGTGGAATAGGTTTGCGTGGCCCGCCGGCGGGTTTCAATGGAAATCGCCACATAGTCGCCACTGGAAAATCCAAAAGAAAGAAACACATGGGCAATATGTCGGCTGGACCAGTAAGAGATAACCAGATCGACGCTGGCGATATCATCAAGATTAAGCGTCTTATCCTGCCATTCAAAATGCAGGGTATTATCGATCATCGAGGCATTACGAAAGTTCCTGATGGTAAAAGTATTGTCTTGCCCAAACAGGATCTCCGGCTTTTCTTCATAACCGGGAAACCAGTGGATCTTATTGTTATCCCGAAAGAATAACCGTTTAAACACCCCGTACTCCTTATTTTTAGCGCTATATTGATAATTGGTTGATAAACCCGGGCGTAAGCTTCAATCATTAAGCAAGCCCGCTACCGAGTGGTGATCATGATGAATCGAAATAGCCGTAAAAATAATGCGTTCACTAAACCAAAATTTTTGGCGTTGATGGCGTTTATTTATTTTGCCATCATCCTGGGCTGCGACTATCTCACTGAAATCGTGCAAGAAAAAACGGGCCATGATGTTAACCCCCATATCGTTGCGCCGCTGATTATTGCCCTGGTGACTTATTTTGCCTACAAAGCCGTGACCGCTAAAAAAGCATAATATCGTAAAGGAGAATGAAAATGACCTTATGAAAGAATAAGTTTTTTATCAACCCCACCGAGTTAAGATAGCCCGTCATCCCAGAAGCCTGACGGGCTATTTTATTATCACCGAGCTTAAGTGAAATATATTATATTTTTTTAAAAAAAGTCCCCTGGTGTGCGATGAGTTTTTGTCAAATAAAAGCCGTTTTGCTACGCTACACGTGCCTCATTCTTCTGACACGTTGTCTTTTATAAGGCCACTCTCATGCGAAAAATAACCTTGTCGTTAATTATGCTTTTGGGTCTTTGTTCGTTTGGTAGTTATGGGCAATTAATTGAAATGAAAACACAACGGCTAACGCCGCTGGACGTTTCCACCATTAAAATTGTTTATAACACGCCTGTCACCAATGCCAGTATCGCCAACTTAATGAAAGCCCTGGATGGTATTGTCATGAATTACCCGAATACCAAACAGGTCAGTTTGTATATCAATAGCCCCGGCGGCGAAATGGATGCCGGTTATGCGGGGTATGAAGCGGTTAAGAATTTCTCGCTGCCGATTGAAACGGTGAATCTGTCGCAAATCGCCTCTGCCGCGACATTACTCTATTGCGCCGCGCCAAACCGCCGTAGCATGCCTGAAGCAATGTTTCTTCTGCATCCTGCAGCCCTGCCCCTGGTCAACGTTTCCGAGGATTTGAAACCTAACGATATCAAAACGCTCAGCCAGTCGCTTTCCATGGGGAATGACCTGTTTGCGGCAATTTATAAAACCTGCACCAAATACGATGACGCGGAACTGAATACAATTTTATCCAGCGAGTCGAATCGTAAGTTACTGTATTACAACGAGGCACAAACCCAGGGGTTGATTACCCAGACGGCGACAGATATGAAACCCACCGACGTGGCGTACTACATTAACTAGCCGCCAGGCCGCGTACGCCATGCGCGCTGCGTGCGGCGCGTACCCCATCCAGCACCGCCGCCGCCATCACTTCCGCTGCCATCATCCCGACGATGTTGACCGTGGTCTCGACACCGCCTGTGGTGGCGGCAAACAGCGTATCGCCGTCGCTCAAGGTATGTACCGGGTAAATGGTGCGCGCCAGGCCGTCATGGGCCATTTGCGCCACTTTTTGCATCTGGCTTTTGGTGAAAGCGGCATTGCAACAAATAATCCCGATGGTGGTGTTGGTGCCCGCGCTGAAGTGGCTATCGCGATTGTTCAGCACGCTGGCCTGTATATCGAGCAGATGACCCTGCGCATCGCAGGCACCTGCGATAGTTTGCCCAGTTTGCGGGTCGCGAATTTCGCCCACCGCGTTGACCGCCACCATCGCCGCCACGATCAGTCCGTCCGGTCCGTTCATCGAGGCCGTACCCAGCCCGCCTTTCATCGCTTTTTCGATTCCCGCCATTTTGCCGATGGTCGCTCCGATGCCTGCGCCAGTATTGCCTGACGGGAAGGGGGTTGCCGATGCTGCATTCACCGCGCGGTAGCCCATCTGGGCATCGGGCCGCACCGCCGGGTCGCCGAAGGTTAAATCAAACAGCACTGCTGCCGGAACGATGGGCACTACCGTCACACCCGCATCAAAGCCGATTTTGCGCTGTTCCAGCCACTGCATCACGCCGGAAGCCGCATCCAGGCCAAAGGCGCTGCCGCCGCTCAGTACCACGGCATGGACCTTGTCGATCAGGTTGGTGGGATTGAGCAAGTCGGTCTCGCGGGTGCCGGGCGCTGCGCCGCGAACGTCCACGCCGCACACTGCGCCGTCTTCAAACAGCACCACGCTACAGCCGGTTTGTTTTAATGCATCTGCGGCGTGGCCGACTTTGACGCCGGGAACATCAATAAGACTGCCGTGGGTGTTTTGCATAGACATGGCCTCGCGCTATTTGATTTCGTTATAGATCGCTTTCTGGATCCCCGCCCATTTTTCATCGTTTTTATCACCCGTGGCGGCGGCCCGCGCCTGCGCCTGGGCGTGATCACTGGCCTGGCGCTTGACCACGGCGGGCGTGGTGCAAAACGCTTTCAGGTAAGACTTACGGATTGAACTAAAAGATTGCCCCTGGGAAAGGGCGTGGCCGAGCGAGGCAATCATCCGTCGGCACGGCTTGGGTTCGTTCATTTGCAGGCGATAACCAAGCAGCAAATCCAGCACGTTGTGCTGTTTACGCTCCAGTGCCTGCTCGGTCCAGGAAACTTTCCATTCCATCCCGGCCTGTAAAAATAACCGGGCGATACGGTCATCATCGCGGTCAATCGCGGAACGAAAATGGTTTTCGTCCCAGGCGATACCCAGACGATTTAACTGCTGGCGCGGCGTGCTCTCGCGCGCTTCGACAGGTTCAACGGGCGCGGCATAGGCTGCGGGCGGGCTTGCCGCCACGGGTTTACGGGTCTGATTGACCAGATGTAACCCTCCAACGGCAATCGCTATCGCCACCAGGCCCACCGCGCCCCACAATACGCCGACCACCAGTTGCTCGCGCTGTTCGCGGGTGCGTGGCGGTTTGTGGCGTGGTGAATCAATCGCATCGCGGATCTCGAAAATATCGCCGCTCATCGTCTGGTGTTTTTGTTCGGCATCGGTAAAAAAAGCGCTGAGTTCGTCGTCATCGCAGGCGCTGAACCCGCCGGGATGCACCTGGGTTTTGCCCTGGACATAACGCTGTTGGACAGGAGAGGTAATGGCGGCGTAATAATTTTCCAGCAGCGTCATTTGGACCGATGAGAGCGGCTGCTGGCCCAGCGCATGGTTGCGGATCAGCCGCACATCATCCAGAAACGTCAGCAGAGATTTACGCGGCTCAATCAGGAAACTTAACGCGCCGCTTTCCGGAAAATGCGCGGCATAGTGTTTAGCGAACTCTTTTTTATCCACCAGCAGTTGCGCCAGTTCGCTGAACTGCATCCCGCTGAGAATGTCGCCGGGTTTGGCGAACTTCAGCCAGCGCCGCACTTTGTTGGCCCCGAACAGCATTTTGAGATGATTGACCAGCGTCACTTCATCCGGCCAGGCCTCGCGGATCAGATCTTTTAGCATCAGTTCCAGACCCCGTAACTGGACACTGGCGGCGCGCGGCTGGGGCGGCTGGCTGAGCGCCAGATCCGTGCTGTAGTGCAACAGCGGCTGGCGCAGGCGCACCAGCTCCAGCGTCGCCACAAACCGCAGCGCGGCGATAAGCGCCGTGGCGCTGACTTCAGCCCCGCTTTCATATTGCGGCACCAGTTGCTGGAGATGGCGTAATTGCAGCGTAAATTGCGACAGTTCGGCATCGTTGATATGCAGCCGCTTCGCGACCAGCCCCCAACTGCCGAGATGCTGCCGGGCGTTATCCATCTGCTGTAAAAACCATTGCGGATCTTTGGCTTCCGCCACCGGATTGCCGAGCAGTGAGAGGATCTCTTTCGACGCCTGACGGATCGCCTGCAAGGCTGCTTCGAATTGTTCTCTCGCGATTAGCTGTGCTGAACGAGTCATGGTTATCCTTACACTCGTTAACGCGCCCACCCGCTCTGCCTGGGATTAGCGCTAAGTTATTATGATTATGTATATTGCTGTGTTGAGCGTTACTGACAGTGAACTCAAAGATAGACCATTTACATGTCTTACCATCGGGCGAAAAGCGTTCGATATATTTTTCATTTAACAGGAGCCCGTGTGCAACCCGCAGACGACATAACTTCAACCCGCATCACTTATCAGCAAATTACCGCCGAAGACTGGCCTTTTTTTGTGGCGCTTCAGCGTGACCCGCGCATCTCGCGCTATCTGGCGTCGTCCCGCGATGATGAGGCGATGCGCGCCGCGTTTGACAGCCGATTACCGCGATGGGCGCCGGGCAGCAGCCACTGGCTGTGCCTGGTGATGCGCGAAAAGCGCAGCGGCGAACCGTTCGGCGTGACCGGGTTTATCGATCGCGGCGACGGGGTTGCGGAAGTGGGGTATTTGCTGGCGACGCGGGTGCACGGCCAGGGCCTGGGTTATGAGTCGTTACAGGCAATTTGCGGCTACGCGTTTCAGGTCTGCAATTACCGGAAACTGGTGGCCACGGTGACGGTAGGCAATGAACCGTCGAAGCGGGTGCTGGAGAAGGGCGGATTTGTGCTGGAAGGGACGCTGCGGGAAAACTATTTTCTCGACAATCGCTGGCAGGACGACTGGCTGTTCGGCCTGCTGGCGCGAGAATTTACGCCGGGCTGATAGCGCCGCCCGGCGTAAACGCTGGCTAGATGTACATCCCGCCTGAGACTTCAATGCGCTGGGCATTCATCCAGCCGAGGCCGTCTCCCAGCAGCGCGGCGATGGCTTCGCCAATATCATCCGGCAGGCCCACGCGCCCTAACGCCGTTTGCGATGCGATGGCCTTGTTCAGTTCAGCGTTATCGCGCACCGCACCGCCGCCGAAGTCGGTCTCAATCGCGCCGGGGGCGATGATATTGGCGGAGATGCCGCGTGCGCCCAGCTCTTTAGCCTGATAGTGAGTAAGCACTTCCATCGCGCCCTTCATGGCGGCATAGGCGGAATAGCCCGGCAGCGCAAACCGCGTCAGGCCGCTGGAGACGTTCAGGATGCGCCCGCCATTTTTCATCAGCGGCAACAGGTGTTGGGTTAAGAAGAATGGTCCTTTGAAGTGAATGTTCACTAACTGGTCGAACTGCGCCTCGGTAATGTCAGTAAACGGCGCGTTAATGCCGATCCCGGCATTGTTCAATAAATAATCGAAGCTCTCGCGCTGCCAGACATGTTTGAGCTGCTGCTTCACTTCATTAGCGAATCCGGTAAAGCTGTCGCTTTCGGCGACGTTAAGCTGTAATGCCAGCGCTTTCACGCCTTTTTTCTCAATTTCGCGCACCACGTCGTCTGCGTCTTCGCGCTGGCTGTTGTAGGTCAGGATAATGGCAATTCCCTTCTCTGCCAGCTTTAGCGCTGCGTTTTTCCCAAGGCCGCGGCTGCCGCCGGTCACAATTGCGATACGTTGCGTCATAAAAACCTCGTCTGCGTTATTACGGTGGTTGAGAGAAAGCTTATTAGCTGCTATGAAATCAATAAAGATGTCGCGTTGCGCATCACTGTTTCGTTTTCAACAACAATAAGCCCAACCGATGGATAAAATTCACGCAATGCAGTTGTTCATTCGGGTGGCGGATCTGGAGAGTTTTTCCCAGGCCGCGCAAACACTCGGACTCCCTAAAGGTAGCGTATCGCGGCAAATCCAGGCGCTGGAAAATGCGTTGGGTACGCGGCTGCTGCACCGCACTACGCGCCGGGTACAGCTTACCCAGGACGGCATGGTCTACTACGAGCGCTGTCGCGATTTACTGGCCAATCTCGATGAGCTGGATGGGTTGTTTCTGCACGATCCTTCCAGCGTTAGCGGGCGCTTGCGGGTAGATATGCCACTACGCATCGCAAAAAATCTGGTAATGCCGAAACTGCCGGCGTTTTTACAGCAGTATCCGGGCATTGAGCTGGAACTCAGCAGCAGCGACCGGCTGGTGGACGTGGTGCGCGAAGGGTTCGACTGCGTGGTGCGGGTCGGGCATCTGAAAGATTCCGGTCTGGTGGCGCGCCCGCTCGGCAAACTCACCGTGGTGAACTGCGCCAGCCCGGATTATCTGGAGCGTTTCGGCTTTCCTGAACAGCTTGAGGATTTAGCCAGCCATGCGGTGGTGCACTATTCCACGCATTTTGGCAGCCGCCCCCAGGGGTTTGAATACACCATTGATAAGCAAACCCACTGGGTCAAAACCGGCGGCATCTTAACGGTCAACAGCACCGAAACCTACCAGGCGGCGGCGCTGACCGGGCTGGGTATAATCCAGGTGCCGCGCGTGGGAATTAAAGACGCTCTGCGCAGCGGTACGCTGATTGAAATCCTGCCGCAGTACCGCCCGGAACCGATGCCGGTGTCGTTGCTTTACCCGCATCGCCGCAACCTGTCGCGGCGGGTGCATTTATTTATGGAATGGTTAGGAAGCGTGATGAAAGGTTACGTTGATTAACGTAAGTCTATACTTTTCTCATGATGCTTATCACTGACAAGGAATTGCGTTCGATGACAACCCCGGAGAATACCCCGAAACGCCCGACCAACGATCTGGATTACAAGCCGGTGCCCCAACTGGACACCCGATCTGACGAGGCAAAAAAAGATCATCCTGAACAGGAAGATAGCCACGACAAAGGCGAGGGGCCGATTGCCAAAGTGACCGAGACGGTAGAAAAACTGGAGCGCCGCCCGATGATCGCCCACATTATTCGGGCCACGGAACGCTTCAACGACCGGCTGGGTAACCAGTTTGGCGCGGCAATAACCTATTTCTCTTTCTTATCAATGATCCCGATTTTGATGGTGTCTTTCGCGGCGGCGGGCTTTATTCTCGCGTCGCATCCGACGCTGTTGCAGGACATTTTCAATAAGATCCTGATGAACGTCAGCGACCAGACGCTGGCGACTACCCTGAAAAGCACTATCAATACCGCCGTACAGCAGCGCACCACCGTGGGGATCGTCGGGCTCGCCGTCGCGCTCTATTCCGGGGTGAACTGGATGGGCAACCTGCGTGAGGCGATCCGCGCCCAGTCGCGCGATGTGTGGGAGCGCACCGCTCAGGATGAAGAAAAATGGTGGGCGAAATACTTGCGCGATTTTGTCTCGCTGATTGGCCTGCTGGTGGCGCTGATTATTACCATTTCCATCACGTCTGTGGCGGGTGCGGCCCAGGAAATGATTATCCGCTGGCTGTATCTCGATTATATCCCATGGCTGAAACCGGTCTGGCAGCTGATTGGCCTGGCGATTTCGATGTGCGCCAACTTCCTGCTGTTCTTCTGGATCTTCTGGCGTCTGCCGCGCCACCGCCCGCGTAAAAAGGCGCTGATCCGCGGCAGTATTCTGGCAGCTGTGGGCTTTGAGGTGATCAAAATCATTATGACCTGGACGCTGCCATCGCTGATGACCTCGCCATCCGGCGCGGCGTTTGGCTCGGTACTGGGGATTATGGCGTTCTTCTATTTCTTCGCCCGTCTGACGCTGTTTTGCGCGGCCTGGATTGCCACCGCAGAGTACAAAGACGACAAACGGATGCCGGGTAAATCCCACCGTTAAACAGGCCGGGCTGGAGTATTACGCAAAAAACTTCAGCCCGAGCCAGCCTTTTAGACGATAAATCCATTCCGTAACTTTTATTTAACCAATTTCTGGTTTTTCATGCTGATTTAAAATTTGTGTGAAGCATTTCATAGAAGTGAAATTGCGAGCCTGAAAATTATCCTCTTTTTGCCGCTTTTCTGAACAACTTCACGTTTTGTGCCGCATTGAAATGTGGCTTTTGCTATGCGTAATATGCAATTTCGTTTCACATAAATAAGAAAAATATATGCAAGCATCTATCACGACATCCGTTGATCACGACGCACCTCCGGTTAACTCGCGCAGTAAAGTGGTTGTCGCATCACTCATTGGCACCGCCATTGAGTTTTTCGATTTCTACATTTATGCCACTGCGGCGGTGATTGTTTTCCCCCATATTTTCTTCCCGCAGGGCGACCCAACTGCCGCCACGCTACAGTCGCTGGCGACGTTTGCCATCGCGTTTATCGCGCGTCCTATCGGTTCTGCGGTGTTTGGCCACTTTGGCGATCGCGTCGGGCGTAAAGCCACGCTGGTGGCTTCACTGTTAACCATGGGTATTTCCACGGTAGTGATCGGCCTGCTGCCGAGCTATGAAACCATTGGCGTGTTAGCGCCGCTGCTGCTGGCACTGGCCCGTTTCGGCCAGGGTCTGGGTCTGGGCGGTGAGTGGGGCGGCGCGGCGCTGCTGGCCACCGAGAATGCGCCTGCCGGTAAACGCGCGCTGTACGGCTCTTTCCCACAGCTGGGTGCGCCTATCGGCTTCTTCTTCGCTAACGGCACCTTTCTGCTGCTGTCGTGGATTTTGACCGACGAGCAGTTTATGTCCTGGGGCTGGCGCGTGCCGTTCGTGTTCTCCGCCGTGCTGGTGCTGATTGGTCTGTATGTCCGCGTTTCCCTGCATGAAACGCCGGTATTCGCCAAAATCGCCAAAGCCAACAAACAGGTGAAAGTCCCGTTGGGCACGCTGCTGACCAAACATCTGCGCGTCACCATCCTGGGCACTTTTATCATGCTGGCGACCTATACGCTGTTCTACATCATGACGGTCTATTCGATGACCTTCAGTACCGCAGCAGTGCCGAATGGCCTGGGCTTCCCGCGCAACGAAGTGCTGTGGATGCTGATGATGGCGGTGATCGGGTTTGGCGTGATGGTGCCGATTGCTGGCGTGCTGGCGGATAAATTCGGTCGCCGTAAGAGCATGATCGTAATTACCACACTGATTATTCTGTTTGCGCTGTTCGTGTTCCCGCCGCTGTTGCAGTCCGGCAACCCGGCGATGGTGATGGCTTACCTGCTGATTGGCCTGAGCATTATGGGCTTGACCTTTGGCCCGATGGGCGCGCTGCTGCCAGAACTGTTTCCAACCGAAGTGCGTTATACCGGGGCGTCGTTCTCTTATAACGTGGCGTCGATTCTTGGGGCTTCCGTTGCGCCGTATATCGCCACCTGGTTACAGGCGAACTACGGGCTGTTTTACGTCGGGGTTTATCTGGCGTCGATGGCGGCGCTGACGCTGATTGCGTTGCTGCTGACGCATGAGACTAAGCATCAGTCGCTGTAAGTTAAAAAAGCGCAGGCAGCGTATCGCCTGCGCCCACACTCCCTTATATTTTCTCTTCCGGCGTAGCAATCATCCGGTTTAGCCACGGCACCATAATCGCCATCACTATCGACACGCCCAGCGTTACCAGGCCAATTTTGCTGAACACATCGGTATAAATCGGCAGGGTTTGCAGCGGATCGGTGATCCCTTCCGGGACCGCGGTAAAAGTGGCGACGTACCCGCCCAGCAGGAACGCGGCGGCCTGAGTCAGGAACCACATCCCGAGAATAAAGCCCATCAGATGCTGCGGTACCAGCGCGGCGACCATCGCCAGCCCCAGCGCGCTAATCAGCAGTTCGCCCAGGCTCTGGAACAGATACACCAGCACAATAAACCACGGCGACGTCAGCCCCTGGGCATCGGCGAACCACATGCCTGCGGCAGCGGCGGTTAAGAAGCCGAGAGCGCACAGGAACATCCCGAGGGTGAATTTCATCGGCATGGTCAGGTCTTTGCCCCGGCTGCCCAGCCGGGTGTAAATCATCGCCAGCACCGGGCTCGCCACTACCACCCAGAACGGGTTCAGCGCCTGGAAGCTCACCGGGTTGATGGTGAAACCGAGAATGTCATGGTGCACGTTGTTGATGGCGAAGAAGTTCAGCGAAGTGGGCATCTGGGCGTACAGGATGTAAAACAGCACCGCTTCCAGCATCAGAATGAAGGCCACAAACATCTTGTTGCGCCCGGTTTTATCCAGCCGGAACGCTTCACGGAAGAAGAAAATAATCACCACGATGGATAACACGATCAGCACCAGGTTGGCGACCATAACGTTATGCATCAGCCAGGCGCAGAGGAAAACCATGGCGACCGTGCCCACCAGTACCAGCAGCAAATTTTTGAAGCTCATCGGCGCGTGGTCCGGCTCGGAACCGATGTGCTTCACCATGCCCCGGCAGGCCAGGTAGACCAGCAGCGCGATAATCAGCCCAATGCCGCACAGGTTGTAGGTCACCGCATAGCCGTAGCGTTCGGCAATTACCGGCGCGAGTGACAGCGACAGCAGCGAGCCGATATTGATCGACATATAAAACAGCGTAAAAGCGCCATCGAGACGGGGATCTTTCGGCGGATAGCATTTGGACAGTAGACTCGCGGGGTTGGCCTTAAACAACCCGTTACCCACCGCGATGGTGCCTAAGGCGATAAAGATAAGCGAAGGCTGGTGAAGCGACAGGCCAGTCATAAAATAGCCGATCGCCAGCACGATTGCCCCTAACACCAGGGTGCGTTTAGTGCCCAGCAGATGGTCGCCAACGTAGCCGCCGATTGAAATCAGGCCATACACCAGCGCGGCGAATGCCCCGAAAGTGACAAAAGCCTGTTCCTGCGAGAAGCCGAGCTGCTGGACGAAGAACACCGCCAGAATGCCCTGAACGCCGTAATAGCCAAAGCGCTCCCACAGTTCGACAAAGAAGATCATAAAAAAGGGTTTCGGCTGTTGCAGTAAGCCGACAGGTGCAGAGTTGTTCATTTTTCCGTTGCCTTAAGGTGACGCCAGTAAAAGTATGTACGCGGCGTCAGGATCGCGCCGCTTTGTCATTTATCGGCCAGTAATGCCGAGAATGAGTTTTAAATCAGGGTATTGTATTGGAGAAAAACGATCGCAGCGGCAGATCACACTAATGAATTTATTGAAGTCAGTGATTTACGTTGGCAGGGCGGAAATAAAAACGCCCGCATAAGCGGGCGTGGGCAGCGAGAAAGGACGATTATTCCTCTTCTTCATCGCGCAGCGGCACAATCAGCATATCGATGTGCACGGTGTTGATCAGCTGACGGGCAGACGACATCAGTTTGCTCCAGAAATCCTGATGATGGCCGCACAGCACTAAATCGACGTCGTATTTTTTAATCGCATCGACCAGCACCTGGCCCAGATCGCCGCTGCCGCTCAGGGTTTCCGCAATCGGGTAACCGGCGTTAGTGGACAGCTCGCTCAGCGCATGATGAGTCTCTTCGGAAATGCGTTTTTGCATATCGCCCAGATTCACGTCAATCAGGCCGGTGTAGAGATCGGAGTAATTTACATCGACATGAATCAGTGAAACTTTGGCGTTATACGGACGCGCCATAGATACGGCTTTTTCGACCAACACTTTACTTTCAGGCGAGAGGTCGACTGCGATAAGAATATGTTTGTAAGCCATAATTTTTACTCCTTCCATAAGATGTCGATGACAATGGATCAGACAACGCTTTAGGTTATCGATGATGTCCTTGCCCCGCGTCCTGCATACCGCTCTCGCGGGAACCTGTAAACGATATCCTTCAGCCTGAAGCATGAGGATATAGAAAGACTTAAGCATAACGGTCTCTTTTTACCTTATCGCCCAGGAAGAAATCCGTCAATCCGCTGCGTCTGCATTCATTCTAAATCGAAATACAATTATCACGAATGATTGACCAGAACGATGTGGCAAAAAAATAACCTGATCTTCTACACTATTAAATGAGTCAGTCGGGTAAATAAATGTGAACCCGATCGACTTTTGGTATCTCTCTCATTTGGAACGAGTTGACTGACTTGGTATCGGGGGTGCGGTCGTCCGGGGGGTGTCTCCGTGGCTATCGCCGGGGAGGTGTTATGATAAGCACTGTTGCGCTGTTTTGGGCCTTGTGTGTGGTATGCGTCGTCAACATGGCGCGCTACTTCTCATCGTTGCGTGCGCTGCTTGTGGTGCTTCGTGGTTGTGATCCCTTGCTCTACCAGTATGTAGACGGCAGTGGTTTTTTCACATCCCATGGTCAGCCAAATAAGCAAATGCGACTGGTCTGGTACATTTATGCTCAACGTTACCGCGATCATCATGACGACGAATTCATCCGCCGCTGTGAGCGAGTCCGGTGTCATTTTATTTTAACCAGTGCGTTGTGCGGCCTTGTAACGGTCTGCCTCATCGCCATGATGATATGGCACTAATGAAAAAAGCGGGCAATGCCCTGGGGAATCCCCAGTAATGTGCGGGTAAAAAAGGACGGGCATAGAGTTTTGTGA